>CAKQTC010000006.1 GCA_934274515.1 uncultured Clostridia bacterium | reverse complement strand
AAAAAGACTTTCGACTATGTTCTTGTTTACCAACTTGATCGCTTTGCCCGTAACCGTTACGACAGCGCGAATTACAAGGCAAAATTAAAGAAAAACGGCGTTCGCGTGCTATCCGCGAAAGAAAATATTACCGAAGACGCCAGCGGCATTCTTGTAGAGGGTATGCTTGAAAGTATGGCGGAATATTATTCCGCCGAACTTTCGCAAAAAGTGCGCCGCGGCGTAAAAGAAAGCCTGTTGAAAGGACATTTCGTCGGCGGTTACGGTTTGTTCGGTTACGACATCGTGGATAAAAAGTGGACGATAAACACTTACGAAGCCGATATCGTTCGCGATATTTTTACAAGATACAAAAACGGCGAGAAAGCAAAGGAAATCATAGACCGACTTAATGCGCAAGGCATAAAAACCAAAGCCGGTTCGTCGTTCAATATGAACAGTTTTGCAAGGGTTATCCGCAATGAAAAATACATAGGCGTTTATAATTCTCACGGCGTTATTTACGAAAACGTCATACCGCCGATCGTGGATGAAAAGTTGTTTTTCGATTGTAACGCAATAATGGACGATCACAAGCACAAACCGAGAGCAAACAAAAGCGGAAAGCCGTATATTTTAAGCGGAAAATTATTTTGCGGATACTGTGGAAGTTTGATGACCGCCGAAACGGGAACAAGTCAGACGGGTAAACTTCACCACTATTATAAATGTTTTGGAAGGAAGAGAAATAAACGCCGTTGCAATAAGAAAAGTTACAGGCAACAGGAACTGGAAGATTTGGTTTTCAAAACAACGATTGATTACGTTTTACAGCCGCAGGTGATACAAGCCGTAGCCGAACAGGTTGTAACGAAATTCAATTCGGAAATAACGAAAACGCCAACGCTTGAAAATCTTGAAAACGAACTGAAAGTCAAAGAAAAGGCGATAAATTCGCTTTTATCCGCCATAGAACAAGGTTTAATCACGAAATCCGCCATAGACAGACTGATTGCTCTCGAAACGCAAAAAGACGAATTAGAAGCGAAAATATCGCTTGAAAAAGCAAAACAGATAAAACCGCTCGAAGTGGATAAGGTAAAGGCGTTTCTGAATTTCTTTGTCCATAGAAAATACGAAAACGACCAAGAAAAAAACGAGTTTTTCAACTCGTTTATAAATCGCGTCGTATTGTACGACGATAAGATTCTGATTTTCTATAACACCGATACCAATCACCCGGCGGCGATAACAAGAAAGGATACCGACGACTTGCTTGCCGGTATAGGCGAAAAAATCGAAAAAAGGGGCAAATCAGCCGTCAAAAACGAGAAAAACTCGCTTGAACCTCAAGGGTTCAAACGAGTTTCACTTGGCGGAGTGGGCGGGATTCGAACCCGCGTGCCGCTCATCACGACAACACGATTTCCAGTCGTGCTCGTTACGACCACTTCGATACCACTCCGTATTGGTTTGTTTCGTTTGTTGTTATTATTTGTTTTTTCGTTCGTCGCTTTTACAAAAGTCCTTCCTTTGTTTAAGCCTTACCATTATACCCTACGTTTTCGCTTTTGGCAACTGTTTCTTTCTATTTTTTAGTCGTAAACTTTTATATTTTGCTTACGTTACCCTGCTATCAGTTATTTTCTTTTTATCGTTATATTTTTTATCATATTCTTGTTTTTCTTCGATTTACGCTTTTCTCGTTCGCAAAACGTCATTCTATTCCCCGCCTTTTTCCTGTCGATTTCGTTTTTATCCGTTCTTTTTTCTTTTCGTATTTTTAACTTATTCGTCCATCTCCATTCAACTTTAATATTTCGTCACAAATTTCCGTTATTTTTACGTTGATTTCTTTTATAATTTCGCTTTCTTCTTTTCCGTCGATTTCCGCTTCAAAGAAAAACTGTCTTTTTGCTTTTTCCTTATATATTTCCGTCAGCGCGTCGAATTCGTCGTTCTTCCTCCCTTCTCCCGTTATTTTCACCGACAAAATTCCGTCTACGTTTTCTAATTTTTTTTCAACGTAACCTCCTGCGTTTTCCCTTATCCACTGTACTTTATTTTTTATTACGCCTTTCAAAATCGTTTTCGTAAAAAGCCCTAGACCTCCGCCGTTTCCCAGTCCGTTTTCCTCTTTATCTATATTGTCGAAAGCGTTTTTTTTCAAAAATTCTTTCATATTTTCTTCGAGTTCGACCTGCATTTTTTCGTTTTTCGCGCCTTTTCCCTTTGCCGTCGTAAAAGCGCAACCCTTTTCACCCGTTATTTTAACGTTTTCTTCGGAAATCGCGACAAACTTTGACGTTTTGATTCTTTCGTCTAATCCGCTTTCGTCTATTTTTTCGACTTTCCCGATCGTCACGCCTGTCGGAACGAACTCGTTTCCTTCTTTGTCGTAAAATTTTACGCCTAACGCTGCCGCTGCGCCGGCACCGCCGTCGTTGCTTGCTCCGCCGTCTATCATCAAAACGAATTTTTCCTTCCCGACTTTGAACGCGCTTTTTATTTGTTGTCCTAAACCGTAACTCGTCGCGTATCCCGGGTCTTTAATCATAACTTCCTTTACGCTCGACGTATCTGCTACCGATATAATCGCCGTATCTCCGCAGACGCCGTATGCGGCGTTTTTCACGAAAAAGTTTCCGTCGTAAACTTTTCCTCCCAACGTTTTCCCTCCAAGCATATTCGTAAAAAACTCCGATTTGGTTCCGTTTTCCTTATCTTCCGCCACATATTCCGTTTCCGCGTCGTTCAACGTTCTCTTTATCGTTTTTTCTATCTCGAACCGAACGTCGTTTACTGCGACTACTCCGTTCGTTCCGTCAATTAATATCAATATTTTCATTTTCTATCCTGTCTTAGTCGAATTTTGTCGTTTCTTTCGTTTTCTCTCTATAAACAAACGTATTTATCTCACTCCTTAAAGTTTGACAACGTTTTCTTTATTTTGTTATAATTATAAAATAAAATTTATAAAAATCAAGGTGAAACGATGAAAAAACTTATTATCTTCGACACGACCTTACGCGACGGCGAGCAAGCGCCCGGAAACAGCATGCACAGTTCGGAAAAACTCGAACTTGCTCTCAGTTTGGAAAAACTCGGCGTAGACGTAATCGAAGCAGGGTTTGCCGCGTCGAGCGCGGGCGATTTCGCGTCGGTAAAAGAAATTGCCGAAGCCGTTACGAACTGTACGGTATGCGGTCTCGCGCGTTGCAAAAAAGAAGATATCGACATTTCATACAAAGCATTGCGCAACGCCGCAAAAAAACCGCGTATTCATCTTTTTATTTCTACCAGTCCTTTGCACATGCGCTACAAACTTAAAATGGACGAGGAACAGGTTGTTTCTCTCGTAAAAGAAACCGTGACGTATGCGCGTTCTCTTTTTGACGACGTACAGTTTTCCTGCGAGGACGCGACTCGCTCCGACAAAGATTTTCTCGTACGCGTTATTGACGCCGCGGTGGAAAGCGGCGCGACTACGATTAACATTCCCGACACCGTGGGCTACTCTTTTCCCGAAGAGATTAAGTCTTTGTTTGGGTATCTTATCTCCAACGTCAAGGGTGCGGAGAACGTTATTTTTGCGACACACTGTCATAATGACGTAGGGCTTGCGGTGGCAAACACGCTTGCTGCCATAGAAAGCGGAGCGCGACAAGCGGAGGTCACGGTAAACGGTATCGGAGAAAGGGCGGGTAATGCCGCGCTTGAAGAAGTCGTAATGGTGTTAAACGTACGCAAAGATCATTATCAAACGGAAACGAACGTAGTTACCACGCAGATTTTCCCTGTTTCGCAACTTCTCAGTTCGATTACCGGCGTTAAAATTCACCCGACGAAACCGCTAGTCGGAAAGAATGCGTTTCTTCACGAAAGCGGCATTCATCAACACGGCGTACTTGCCAATCCCGCAACGTACGAGATTATCACGCCGGAAACTCTCGGCATCATTCAAAACGACATTGTACTAGGCAAGCATAGCGGCAAACACGCGTTCCGTGATTTCCTCGAAGGAATGAACGTGCGTGTAACGAACGAAGAATTGAACATACTTTTTTCGCGATTCAAAGAGATTGCCGACAAGAAAAAGTACGTCACATACAAGGACATCAGTTATCTTGTGACGCACACCAACACCACGCAAATTGAGAAAAAATACACTCTTCTCAACTACGGCATAACGACTATTTGCGGTTCTGCCATGGCGTCAATCACGTTAAAAACAAAAGACGGAGTTAAAGCCGACACCTGCACGGGCGACGGACCTTTGGACGCTGCGTTTAAGACAATTAACCGCATTATCGGGTATGATTTCAAACTTGACGATTGGTCTGTCAACGCTATTACCGAAGGCGAGGACGCGGTAGGCGCGGCAACCTTGCGTCTAAGTTACAACGGCGAAGAAACGACGGGGCGAGGTATTTCCACCGACACGGTCGAGGCGAGTATTCGTGCGTATCTAAACGGTTGCAACAAACTTTTCGATATGATGGAGGAATAAATGGGTTACACCGTCACGGAAAAACTTTTAATGAAGTCTGCTTCTCTTTCTTCGATTGCCGTGGGGCAACTTATTCTTGCCGACGTCGATATGGTTCTCGGAAACGACATAACTTCGCCCGTCGCAATTAACGCGCTTGAAAAAACGGGACACAACGAAGTTTTCCATAAAGACAAAATAGCAATCGTGCTTGACCATTTTACGCCGAACAAGGACGTTAAAAGTGCTGAGCAGTGCAAAATATGTCGTAATTTTGCCAAAAAGCATTCTCTCAAACACTTTTACGACGTAGGTAAAATGGGTATCGAACACGCGCTTCTTCCGGAGCAAGGCATCGTAAAAACCGCCGACGTCGTTATCGGCGCGGACTCGCACACTTGCACTTACGGGGCGTTATCGGCGTTTTCCACGGGCGTTGGGTCTACGGATATGGCGATGGCGATGGCGACCGGCAAAGTTTGGCTTCGTGTTCCTTCGCAAATTAAAGTCGTTCTTTCCGGCAAAAAAAGCAAATACGTTTGCGGAAAAGACGTAATTCTACACTTAATCGGTCTGCTCGGCGTGGACGGTGCGCTTTACAAGACGCTTGAATTCACGGGCGAAGGCGTGAGCAGTCTTTCGATGAGCGACCGTTTCACTATTTGCAATATGGCAATAGAATGCGGCGCGAAAAACGGCATTTTCCCTTACGACGAAGTTACCGCCGAATATGAAAAAGGCAGAACCGACGCGTTCGTTCCTTTATATTCCGACGACGACGCGGTTTACGAACGAGTAATCGACATCGATTTAACTTCTCTTCGTCCGACTGTTGCTTTTCCGCATTTGCCGTCTAACGTTCGTTATCTCCCCTTGCCCGAACCCGTTTACATAGACCAAGCGTTAATCGGAAGTTGTACCAACGGGCGACTCGAAGACATAGCGGAAGCGGCGGCGGTTTTGAAAAACCGCAAGGTACGCGAGGGCGTTCGCCTTATCGTTATTCCCGCGACCCAAGACGTTTATTTACGCTCAATCGAAAAAGGTTACGTCAAAACGATAATCGAGGCGGGCGGAGTGGTTTCCACGCCGACTTGCGGAGCGTGTTTGGGCGGACACATGGGTATACTTGCGTCCGACGAAGTATGCGTATCGACCACAAATCGTAATTTTGTGGGAAGAATGGGCGACGTAACGAGTAAAATTTATCTTACAGGTCCTGCCGTTGCGGCGGCGAGCGCGGTTGCAGGCAAAATTTGTTGTCCATGCGAACTCGAATAAGGAGAAAAAAATGAAAGTATTTAAGTACGGCGACGACATCAACACCGATCTTATTATTCCTGCGCGGTATCTCAACGCGTCCGACCCGTCTCATCTTGCGAAACACTGTATGGAAGACGTTGACCCGACGTTTTCCTCTCGCGTCGGTCGCGGCGACGTAATCGTCGGCGGAAAAAATTTCGGTTGCGGTTCAAGTCGCGAGCATGCGCCTTTGGCGATTAAAGCAAGCGGCGTATATGCCGTTATTGCAGAAAGTTTTGCTCGAATTTTCTATCGAAACGCGATAAACATCGGGCTTTACATTATCGAATCACCCGAAGCGGCAAGAGAAATCAACGAAAACGACGAAGTAACCGTGGACGCGGAAAGCGGTACGGTAAAAGACATAACCACCGGTAAAACCTATCAAGGCACACCGTTTCCGCCGTTTATCCGCAAAATCGTGGAGAAAGGCGGTTTACTCAACTGTATAGAAGACTTCGGAGGTAATAATGAATAAAAAAATCGCTCTCATCAAAGGCGACGGCATCGGTCCCGAGATCGTGGAAAACGCCGTGCGCGTTCTTGACAAAACAGCGTCCGTTTACGGTCATCGCTTTACTTATGTCGACGCCCCCATGGGCGGTAACGCCGTGGATTCTTTCGGCACCCCTCTGCCCGAATCGAGCATAGAAACCTGTCTTAAATCGGACGCGGTTCTTCTCGGCGCGGTCGGCGGTAAAAAGTGGGATGACATGCCCGCTAATCTTAGACCGGAAAAAGGTCTTTTGGGTATCCGAAAAGCCCTAAAAGTGTATGCAAACATACGTCCTGCAAAACTTTATCCCATTCTTTGCGACAGAAGTCCGCTTAGAAAAGACATAGCGGAAAAGGGGTTTGATTTCGTGATAGTGCGTGAACTCACGGGCGGAATTTATTTCGGCGAACGCGGTTATCGCAAAGGGTCTTTCGGGCGCGAAGCGTACGACACGGAATGTTATTCCGAGATAGAGATAGAAAGAATCGTTCGAGTCGCGTTTGAACTTGCGATGAAGCGCGGACGGAAAGTGACGAGTATCGATAAAGCGAACGTACTCGAATCAAGCAGGCTATGGAGATACGTTTTCCACGACGTTGCGCAAGATTACCCGTTTGTCACGACCGAAGATATGCTAGTAGACAACGCGGCTATGCAAATAGCGAAAAACCCTTCGCAATTCGACGTTATCGTAACGAGCAATATGTTCGGAGACATACTTAGCGACTTGGCGAGTGCGCTTACGGGCAGTATCGGGCTTTTACCGTCGTCTTCTCTCGGCGAGTCCGCGCTCGGACTGTACGAGCCTATACACGGTTCCGCTCCCGATTTAGAACCCGACAAAGCCAACCCGATAGCCACTATTCTGTCCGTGGCGATGATGCTCGAACAAAGTTTCGATATGGAAAAAGAAGGGACGGCAATAAGAAACGCCGTTCAACAAGCACTCGAACAAGGCTATCGCACTGCCGATATTTATTCCGACGGGGACAAACTTTGCTCGACGACAGAAATTACCGATCGAATAATAGAATTGATTGTATAGGAGCAAAAAATGAACGAAGATAAAAAACTCACCGAAACGGCGGAAAGCCGTCTTTCTTCCGAGGAAAACTATTCCGACGAATTTACAGAGCCTGTGGTTATCCCTGCGGAAATCACGATAAAAACAAAAAAGGAAAAAGTTGCCGATTTGTTTATCGGAGAATGGAAAAAATATACTAAATCGCAAATTATCGCGCTTAACTCGCTTGTCGCCGCACTTATTCTATTGTTTGCGATTTTTCCTTTATCTATCGGCGTACTTCAACTCGCCGTACTGCAAATAATCGCTATTCTTATTTGTACCGAACTACTGGGTCTGCTAAACGGTTTGTTAAGCGGTCTCTTTTTCGGGTTCGTTTCGTTTATAACGCACCTTATGCGACCGGGACTTTTAAGTCCGATATTCATATCTAACCCGATGATTACGTTTTTTCCGCGGATAATGATGCCGATCGTGGTGTTTTTCACTATGAAACTCTTTGATTTGATTTTCTCGAAAATAAAATATAAATCGGAAAAAGCGGAAAAAATCACTCCTAAAATACTAGATACCGTTAAATATGCCGTCGCCGCTTTTATGGGCGTGCTTACCAACACTGCCGGCGTGTTAGGCTTTATGTACGCTTTTTACGGCGAAACCACCATTTCGACGGGCGTTGCGATAACCGCAAAATATATTATGGCTATCGTAAGCGGAAATTCGATTATCGAAGCCGCCGTTTGTACCGCTCTAACCCCCGCAATCGTAATTGCCGTGAAAAAAACGCTTGCTTTGACAATGCGAAAGAAACACGCAAAATAAAAAATTACGGTCAAGAAAAATTAACCGTAATATACCCCCGCGCGACGCCGCTCTTTCCGAGATCGTCGCGCTTATTTTTGTCGTTATATCGACAATAACTTATCTACAATCTCCCCTGCCACGTTAATCCCCGTTTTATTTTCAAACTCGCCGAACAACGCGTTTGAATTAACTTCGATTACAACGGGTTCATCGCAAAACACGTCCACGCCGCAATAATTTAGGTTAAGAACTTTTGCCGCTTTTTCTGCGGCGGAAACAAATTCTTCGCCAAGTGCGGCTACCGTGCCTACTCCGCCGAGATGCGCGTTGCTTCTAAAATCACGTTCGTTTTCAAGTTTAATCCCCCCTATCGCCTTGCCTCCTACGACGATGACTCGTAAACTTTTACCTTGGCTTTTCTCGCGAAATTTTTGATATAAGCCGCTTTCCGTGCCGATTTTTTTGTCTGCGTCAAGCATTTCGCTAAAATCGTTGACAAGATAAACCTGTTCCCCGAACGAACCGCAACCGCGCTTTGCCACGAGAGGATACCCTAGTTTGTCCGCTACCGATTTTAGATAAGTTTCATCGGCAAAATATTTATACTTTTTGGGAATTATGCAAGTTTCTTGCTGTTTTACGTCGCTTTTTGCAAGCGCAATATAAGTTCTGCACTTGTCATCGGACACTTCGAGCGCAGTTGCCGAATTAAGCAGAACTATTCCGCGGTTTTCCATCTCTTTTGCAAGAAAAACATCTTTGTCTAAAAAAATTGCCTTGGAAAAATTAAACTCCGTATCGGAAAAAACGGGGCAAGCGTTTTTATAAATTATTGTTTCGCAACCCCGTTTTTCACATTCTTCTTTAATTCGTCTTACCTGTTCTTCGTACGAAAAAGACGAATAATACCCGTTTATTACTATTCCTACTTTCATTCTTCTTCGCTAAGTTTCTCCAAAAGCAGACAGTTTTTTATTATCGCCGAATTGACGTTGGATTTGTCCACGGTAACCGACACCGTTCCTTTTGAAAACGTGTTGTAATTAATCGCTTTGTACCATATTTGCGACGTCGTTTCGTTCGGCGAAGCAATCGTTCCCGACGGAATATAAACTTCGATGACAACGTTTATTCTTCCGGTGTTTTCCATTGTAAAACCGCTTATTTCCGCTCCGCCGTCAACGATTTTCATCGATAAGTCTTCTTTCTTTCCTTTCTCTCCGTCCTTAATCGCAACAAAATATCTGCCGTATTCGTCGGTCGTAAGCACCTGTCTGCCTATAATCTCTTTGCTTGACGAATTCTCTACCGAAATGAAAAGTTTAACTTGTCTACCGTACTTATCGTCGTTCATTTTCCCGTCACGATTCTTATCGTAATATATCGTACCCGTAATTACGGTTTTGCCGTTAAGGTCGGAGTATTGATAGTTTTCACTTTGGAACGATTGCACTATGTGCTCGACCTTGTCATAAATAACTACGCCGTGTTCGTCGGTTCCTCCCGAACTTTTACCCGATTCTTTTTGCGTAAAAATCGCGCCCTCTATCGCGTAAAGATATTGTGTCGGCGTCCAGGCGCCTATGCCGAAATTCTTTCCGTCGGATACGCTCGACGAAGAATAGTTATATAAATCGTTAGTGATTTTTCTGTTGTTGAGAATGGGTCTTCTTCCGGTCGAAGAGTCCCAGTTTATCGCGCTAGTGCTTGTAGTGGGTATATCGGAATACGCGTGTGGGTTTCCTACAGCCCGTCTTTGGGAGCCTGCATCCCACGTATAACTGTCATCGCTACCTATTACCGAATATACGTACCAGTCAAACGCGATACGCTTTTTCGCTTTATATTCGGCGGTATAACTTTCTTTCAGCGTATAACTTTCCGCAAATGTCAGCGACGTGGATTTATTAATAAGATAGACGTACGCTTCACCTTCTCTTGCATTGTTTTTGTACGCTCTCGTTCTCGTGACGACGGTATCGCCGTTTTCGGACGTAACTTTATTTACTTCTTCGCTTTCGATAAGTTCTATCGCCACGGGGCGAGTTTTTATTGTTTTTACGTTATCCGCAACGATTGCGCTCGTCCCGGCGTTGGTGTCGATTGTTTCGTCGAATGACGCTTTATAATCGAGTTTTTCCGTCGTAAGTAACGGGTCGCAAAGCGTTACCCTGTCGGGGACGTAACCGTTTATTCCGTATTGATTTTCGCCTTTTACGAGCAACGCGGCTACTGCGGTTGCCAAGTTCGCTCCGACTCCGTTGCCCAGAAAACGGACTTCGCCGGTTTTAATTTTTTTACTTGTCATTTCGTCAACGTACAATGCGGCGGCTATTTCCGCAATCGACAAATCAAAATCGGTATTTATCGTTTTGTCGCCTTTAACGTAGTGGCTTTTGTATTTCGTATAAATCTTTGCGACGGCGTCAACGGAATTTTCCGCAAAGAACCCTTCCGCGTGGAATATCGCAACATTATAGTTTGCTATTTTTTCGTTCGTCCAGTAATCGGTAAGGTCGTAATATTTTCCGTCTTCGGTTGTTTTCAGACCGTTCGCTCGTAGTCCTATGGTTTCTTCGTTTATTCTTTCGGACAGGTACGTTACGTCTTTTGCGTAAACGGATTTATCGAGATTTATCGTAAACCGTTCGTCTTTGCTCGTTTCTCCGTGAAAAACGACGAGCGTAGGTCGGTTTTCTATGACTTTCCCTAGCCACTCAAACGTCAGTTGTCCGTCTTTTTGCACTTCTTCTATGCCTTTTATATCTGCTTTTGTCGGGAATTTTTTTGTATTTTTGCAGGCGACAAGCGCGAGCGTGCCGATAAATGCAACGAGGCAAATGCAAAATATTAACGCGATTTTTCTTTTTTTCATAGTCATTTTCCTATACGTTTCCGCAGTGTTTTACCGCGCATATCGCTTTTTCGGCTGCCGGGCACGGTTTTCCTTTACTTCTCGCAACGCGTACTATTTGTACGTCTTCGGTGTTAACGACGTCTACTTTTCCGTCGATATGAATGATTGCCACGTCGTATGCGTTTGTGACGACGTTTGCAAATATTAGGTCGCCTATTTTGACGTCCATTTGATTATCGCCTTTTCGAGCGCGTTTCATAGTTTCTATATTGCTCGCGTATACGCGTTTGGCATAACCCGTTTTCGTAATGAAAATCAATTCTCCCGCAGCGACCTTGTCTATCGGGTCTTGTTCTAATTGTCCTGCGAAAATGACGTGCGCTTTGTTGTTAAGACTCATACCTATCACGCCGCCCGATATTCTTCCCGTAGGATTGAACTCTTCGTGCGGAACGTTAACGCAGAACCCGTCGTCGCTTATCATAAATATGCTCGAATCGTCCTGCCCGATTTCCACGTTAAGCACTTCGTCGTCGTCTTTAAGCACGACCGCTTTATAGAAGTTTTTATTGACGATATATTCTCTTACGAAACTTTTTTTCACCATACCGTTTTTGGTAAAGAAGTAAATTTCTTTATCCTCGTCTTTTTCGTCGAATGTCATCAATCTGACGCATCTTTCTCCTATTTCGGCATCTTTTGCCAGGTTGAATATTTCCGTTCCGCCGGTTTTGCTTCTCCCGTCCGCTATTTCGTCAACGTCCACTCTTACGCAGTTCCCTTTGTCGGTAAACGCGTAAACGTAGCCGTTTCCGTCAAAATAAACGTGGTCCTTAACTACGTCGTACTTATCTACGGGTTTTGTTCTCGCGCCCGAATTGAGATATTCTACTTTACCTGCGAATTTGAGCGTCCCGTCCGCTCCGCAAAGAACGTATCCGCGTTTTGTCGCGGTTTTACTCGCTTCAAAAGGTTTATGTTCGATTTCGTCGAGATTGCCGACTATAGTGGTAAGACGTTTCATTCTATACTTATTTCTAACTTCCATAAGTTCGTTTCTTACCACGGCGAGTTGCTCCGTTTTGCTATTTACTATTTTCGTTAGACGCGCTATAAGTTTTTTGACTTCGGCAAGTTCTTTTTCTATTCTTCCGACTTCGAGTTTGGTCAAATTAACAAGTTTCAAATCGAGTATCGCGTCCGCCTGTCTTTCGCTTAACGAGTACGCTTGTCTTAATCTATCTCTTGCTTCCGAGCGAGAACCGCTGGTTTTGATAATCTGCACTACGTTGTCGATGTCGGGCAAGATTATGGCATAACCGTCTAGAATATGTTCTCTTTTCTTTGCGTTGTTAAGATCGAATTGACTTCTTCTTAATATTACGTCGCGTTGGTGAGCGATATAATATTTGAGTATTTGTATAAGTCCGAGTTGTTGCGGTCTGCCATCGGCAATCGCTATCATATTAACGTTAAAATTGCACTGCAAATCGGTTTTTTGATACAAAAAATCGAGTACTTTGGTCGCGTCTTCGCCTTTTTTAAGTTTAATCGCAACTCGAATTCCGTTTCTGTCCGATTCGTCGACTATTTCTTGTATCCCGGCAAGAATACTGTTCTTCCCTTGTTTTTCCGCAAGGTCATCTCTTATTTCCTTTATCTTTATTTGCAACGCGCTTTTATTCACGTTGTAGGGTATTTCGTGTACGATTATGTTTTGTTTGCCGTTGTCGTTTTCTATATCGACTTTGGCACGCATAATAATTTTGCCCTTTCCCGTCGTGTAGATGTCTTTGAAACTGTCGCCTTCGGCTATAAAACCGCCCGTAGGGAAGTCCGGTCCGCGAATTATCCCTAAAAGTTCGTCAATCGTGATTTTCGGGTTGTCGATAACCGCCACCGTACCGTCGATGACTTCCGTAAGATTATGCGGCGGAATTTTGGTCGCAAGCCCTATCGCTATACCTGCGCTGCCGTTAACCAAAAGGTTGGGAAACTTGCCCGGCAATACGTCGGGTTCCTTCAAACTGTCGTCGAAGTTCTTGTTCCATTTAACGGTATCTTTATCGAGATCGCGCAAGAGTTCACAAGCAAGCGGCGCGAGTTTGACTTCGGTGTAACGCATTGCAGCAGCGCTGTCTCCGTCGATAGAACCGAAGTTTCCGTTCCCGTCAACGAGCGGCGCACGCATATTGAAGTCTTGCGCGAGATTCACCATTGCTCCGTAAACCGACGTATCGCCGTGCGGATGATATTTACCTAAACAGTCGCCGACTACCCTTGCGGATTTTTTGTACGGTCCGTCGGGTTTCATATTTAGTTCGTGCATCGTGTAGAGTATTCTTCTTTGAACGGGTTTTAATCCGTCTTCTACTCTCGGCAACGCACGGTCAAGGATTACGCTCTCCGCGTAAGGCATCATATAATCGTGTATCGCTCTTTCAAGCGGTTGGTCTATTATCTTTTCTTCAAAAACTTCCGCTTGCGATTCGATTTTTTTTCTTGCGCACATAATTAACCTCCGTATTTAGCCGCGAACGAGTCTATTCTGTTAAACTTGGCATAACGGAAAATATACTCTTTTCTCTTTTCCGCGCCTTCCGTCATAAGCGTATCGATGATTTCATCCGCCTCCATAGCGTCCACTATCGTCACTCTCGTCAACACTCGCGTGCGCGGATTAAGCGTGGTTTCCCAAAGTTGGTCCTTGTTCATTTCTCCCAAACCTTTGTATCTTTGGATATGCATATCGCCCGTGTTTCCTTTCATTTCGGCGACGACTTTGTCTAATTCTTCGTCGTCGTAAGCATAAGCGATTTTACCTTTCTTTTCGACCTTATACAACGGAGGCATTCCTACGAAAACCTTTCCTTCTTTTATAAGTTCGGGCATAAGCCGATAAAAGAACGACAAAAGGAGAGTTCTTATATGATATCCGTCGTAGTCCGCGTCGGACAAAATTATTATCTTATGGAATTTTAAGTCTTCAATCTTAAAATAATCTCCTATCCCCGTGCCGAGTGCGGCGATTATCGTACGAATTTCTTCGTTTTGGAATATTTTTTCCTTTTTAACTTTCAACACGTTAAGCGGTTTTCCTCTTAACGGAAGCACCGCCTGCGTTTTTCTGTCCCTGCCTTGTTTCGCGCTACCGCCTGCCGAATCCCCTTCGACGATGAACAATTCGTTGTTTTCGGCGACTCTGCCCGTACACGAAGCAAACTTGCCGATAAGCGCGGTACCCGTAATGGACTGCGCTTCTCTCGCATGTTTTGCCGCTTTCTTTGCCGCGTCGCGCACGTCGGAAACTTCAAGCGCTTTCTTAACTATGTATTCCCCTGCGGATTTATTACGAGACAACGATAAAAACGCGTTCAATTTTTCGCTAAGTATCCCGTCCACTATCGTCTTGATTTCTTGATTGCCCAGTTTTTCCTTAGTTTGCCCCTCGAACTGCGGTTCGTTCATTTGGACGAGCAACACGGCTGTAAGCCCCTCTCTGAAATCTTCTCCGTCAAGTTTGAAATTGGCGTCTTTTTTCTTGAAAAGATTGTTCGTCTTGGCAAAATCGTTCATACACCGCGTAAACGCCGTCCTGAATCCCGTTACGTGCGTACCGCCTTCCGCCGTTCTTACGCCGTTGACGTAACTGTACAGTTTTTCGTAAATACCCGAATTGTGTTGCAGCGCGAGTTTAACTCTCACGTCGCCCGACTCGCCTTCGAGATAAATCATCTTGTTGACGCCTTCCGCACCGTCGTTAAGGTAATTGACAAAATCGACAAGCCCGTTTTCATAGCGGAACTCGACTCTCATTCCGTTTCCGTCCTCGTCTTTAACGCGATTATCGGTAAACGTAATCATTACGCCCTTATTGAGAAAAGCGTATTCCCTAAGTTTGAGAATAATATCGTCGGAATTGAAAATAACGGAATCGAAAACCTCGTCGTCGGGCATAAACGTAACTTCCGTCCCGCGCCTGTCCGTCTTTCCTACTACGCGAAGAGGGTCTTTAAGCACGCCGCTTTCCGTTTCGCCGTTTTTACGAGGCGAATGAAAGTCGATTTGATATATCTTCTTATCTCGATAGATTTTAACGGTAAGCCACCTAGACAACGCGTTGGTTACGCTTGCGCCCACGCCGTGAAGCCCTGCACTGAATTTGTAATTGTCCGAATTAAACTTTCCTCCGGCGTTAAGCGTGCTGAAAATAAGTTGCACCGCGGGCATACCTTCTTCTTTGTGCATATCGACCGGGATACCTCTGCCGTTATCTTCCACGGTTGCGCTGCCGTCTTCGTTAAGAGTTACGTCGATGCGGTTCGCAAACCCGTTCGACGCCTCGTCCATTGCATTGTCGATGATTTCCCACAAAATATGATGCAGACCTTTTATGTCCGTCGTTCCTATATACATACCCGGTCTTTTGCGAACGTGTTCCAGCCCCTTAAGAACCTGTATGTCGTCGGCTGTGTATTTGCCAGAAGCCATTTTCTCCTCCTTCGTCGAAAAAATTAAAAACTTCCCCCTATTACGCCCTTATTCCACCGCAAAACGCCGCAATGACGTAACTAAATTATTTTACCAAAAAAATAGGTTATTGTCAATCGCAAAAACTTTCCGAACCTGTGCCGTGCGCTTTGCTCACGCCGAAAAAAACTGTCTTCGTCCGCTCGGAACTTCGAGAAAACGTCCGCTCGTAAACGTCATAAAATATAACGACGTGATTTAACTTACAATACGAACAATGCTATTCGCCTAATTTTTTGATTAGTCCGATTAATTCCGGCGAATATTTGGACGGGGAAGGAACGATAACTTCGCATGGTTTTTTAAGCATAACGTTAAACGCGGCATTTTCGCTCGTATCGTCAAACGCGTCGTAACACGGCATATCCGTGTTGTCGTCGTCAAAGTATATCCCGTTGTCTATGACGAGCGTCCGAGGCATAAGCGTTTCTCCCCCTAAAAAATACTTGATAAGCGCGTATACGTCCTCTTTCTCCTTGCACTGCGCGTAGAGTTTGCCCCCGAGCGTCGCCAAAGCGCGCCATACGTAGTCGTTTTCCGCAAGCAAAAAATTGAATATCCCGTCTGCGTTTAAGTCGGAAGAAACGGGCAATTTCCCTTTGACGGCATTCTTTTCTTCGGTAAAATCCTGTCCTACCAAAATTCCGCAAAACGCCGCGAAAGCAACTCCGTTGCCGTCGACGGATTGCTTTATTTTTCTTAATTTATACTCGACCGTCAACGCTTCCGCCAAAACGTCGTCAAAAATTTCCCTGCCGCACTCGACGGTTATCGTCGCTTTTTCTGCGCCGCTTTCGTTTCTATGCGCCACCGCAACCGCAACGTTTCTCGAAACGAAACTATTCGCTAAATAGTTTTCAAATGGCAAATTATTCAAAAAAGTTACCGTTAGTTTTTCCATACGTAGTTATAGTATATGTAGTATCAAGCGAAAAATCTGACGCTTTTTTCCTATTTCCGCTTTTTTACTTTTCGGGCGGGCGGGGCGACAGGGGTTATCGCTCTTTTCATAAGAAAAACCGCCGTGCGGCGGTTTTTATCCGTTTGTCAAATACGTTCTCGTTTGTTTTCGCCCGTCTTAACGTCAAACGACAGTTTATAGTTTTGTCCGCTTTCTTCATACGTTATCGCTATCGTCCGTTCGTCAAGATACTCTACGTCGATAACTTTTCGCTCGGATTTTGCAAAATATTTTTTAGCCTTTTCAAGTTGCTTCTCGTCGTATCCTCCTACGTTATCCGACACGAACAATACGTCGCCGCACATATTGTTCACTTCCGCAAGCAAGTCTTTTTGCTCTTCCGTAAACTTCAATTTCCCGCAATTTACAAACAACGGGTCTTCGTATTTAAGGTTGTTTTTTCTGAGATAAAAAACGTCGGGGTCATTTACGAAAACTCTACCGTTAAGATGCCGACGGAACATCGTGTTCGTCATCGCGTTCTTCGCGCTCGGAAGTTCTCTGTTTGTATTTTTTTCAAGAAACTCTCCGCCGAACCCTTTACTTACGTCGCAACTTATTCTACACGCGTCAACCACGCCGAAAGACGGGAACAGCGGCACGCCGCAACCTAATATAAGCGTTTTTTCTCCGACGCATTCGCGCAAAAAGTCCATTGCCTCGCACATAATTTGTCCTCTGCTTTTGCCCCTTCTCGGAGTAACGCAAACGCTGTATAAAAAATCGAGTTTGACCATATCGAAACCCCACTCGTTTATTACGCGGTTAAAAAAGTTTTTGATATGTTCCGCCGCTTCGGGAATATAGAAATCGAGCGTTCCGCCGCCTCCCCAAGATATTACGCCCAGTTGCGTTTTGTTCGTTCCGGGAACCTTAATAAGCCATTCCGGGTGATCTTTCGCTACTTTCGAGTCAAACGCCGCGCTAAACGGCGCCATCCATACACCCGCTAAATATCCCTTTTCGTGGATTTTATCGACAACGCTTTTTATTCCCGACGGGAAAGTTTTGTAATTGCACTGCCAATCGCCTACCTTGCTTTGATACCCGTCGTCGATTTGGAATATATCCGCATGTTTGCCGACTTTTGAAAGTCCCTCCAAGTCGCGCAAAATGATTTTTTCGCTGATATGTCCGTAATAATTGTACCAACTCGTATATCCTGCAAGGTGATTCAATCTAGGTTTCGGGAAAGCGAGATGGTCAAAATACGCGTCAAAGACTTCTTCGTACGCGCCCGTCGTGCTGTAAAGTTCGAACACGGCGTATTCTCCGCTTGTCGTAACCCCTTCGAGATCTTTTTGAACGAGCATTCTGCCGCGGTTCATATCGTGGTGGAAAACGGTATATCCCGTTCTTTCGTTTGTCGTGCCGAATAAAGCCACTTTCCCGTCGGAATTAACGTAGGTATACGAATAACTGTGAAATTTCCCGGGTTGATTCGAGTAGTTTTGAAACTTATAATCCCCGAAGAAATCGACGAGAAATTTTACGGGCTGATATTTGCCGAGTCCCGACAACCCTTTTTGAACGTCGTTCTTTCGATATTCTCTCGTTGTCGTCCAAGACTGATATCCGTTTATAAAAACTCTATCGTTTTCGGCGTATGCGTACGCCCCGGAGAGATACGCGTTTATTAGTTCGAGTTCTTTCTTCGGTTTAAGAATATACCTCACGGTATTTTCCGTGGATTCCGTAAAAACGGCGTAATCTTCGGTTTCTCCGCCTATTGCGTTAATAACGTCGGAACCGTTTATTCTGTATTGTAATCTGAATTCGTAATTTTGAAACATTGTACCTGCCTTTTTCCTTTTATATTTTTTTATATTGTACCATATATGGAAATTTTTGACAATATCGTTTTTTAATAATTTTAACGTTTTCGTCATTTTAACGACGCTCTTTCAAAACACGCTTTTCTTAATCGCGTTTTTCGTTATAACGAAATACTTCTCTGTATATTTGTTTGCAATTTTTTTACCGCTAATATATAATTGATTAATAAAAAGACTTTCAGTCAAGGATTATACTTTATGATTTTACTTCTCGACGTCGGCAACACGAACATTAAATTCGGTCTTGCCAACGAAAAAAAACACCTGAACACGTGGCGCGTAGCCACCGACACTTCGCGTACCGCCGACGAATTCGGTATGGTTTTGTTCGATTTGCTTAATCAAGCGGGCTTCTCTTTCTCAGACATCGACGGAATTATTCTTTCGAGCGTCGCTCCGAGCATTAACTACACTTTGGAACATATGTGTACTTACTATATGCACAAAAAGCCCATTGTGGTTTCTCATAAACTTAATTTGGGTCGCCTTACTCTCGATTATACCGCGCACGAACTCGGTAGCGATCGTATTATCAACGCTGTCGCCGCCTACGAACTTTACTCCTCGCCGGTCATAATCGTAGATTTCGGCAGTTGCACCACGTTCGGCGTAGTGGACGCAAACGGCGTTTTCCGCGGCGGACTTATCGCTCCGGGAATTAAATCGAGCGCGGAAAGTCTAGTCAACACCGCGGCGAAACTTCCGCGTATAGAACTCGTTCGCCCGTCAACGGTCATCGGGAAAAATACGGTGGAAAATATGCAATCGGGCGTTATTTACGGTTTTACCGGGCTTGTCGAATACATTGTAAACAAAATCAAGCAAGAACCCGGATTTGAAAACGCTAAGGTTGTCGCCACCGGCGGAATGAGCCAACTCGTCACTCAAAACAGCGACGTAATAGACGTCGTTGACCGCGCGTTAAGCCTTAAAGGATTAAAAATACTTTACGATTACAACAAACCGACCGACAAGTAGAACGGTTAAGGAGATATACTTATTATGAAAAAAATCGGCGTTGCCCTACTCGGGCTCGGAACTGTCGGAGGCGGAACATACCGCATTCTGAAAAACAACGGCGCAAATATTGCCCGTCACGACGGCGTGGAAATCGAAATTCGCCACATTATCGAACGCGACGTAAACAAGGCTGTCGCGCTTGGCGCGGATTTGTCCGTCGTAAGTCAAGACATCAACGACGTGATTAACGACCCCGATACGCAAATAGTCGCGGAATTTTTCGGCGGAATAGAACCTGCGAAAACTTTTCTTATATCTTGTTTACTTGCAGGAAAAAGCATCGTCACCGCCAACAAAGAACTTTTTAGCAAACACTGGGACGAACTCGAAAAAGCGGCGAAAAAAGGAAAAGCGGGACTTTACTTCGAAGCAAGTTGCGTAGGCGGCGTTCCTATAATCCGCACCCTTACGCAAAGTATGCAAGGCAACAATATCATCTCGCTTAAAGGTATAGTCAACGGCACGACAAACTATATTCTTTCAAAAATGACGGACGAAGGGCTCGAATATTCTGACGTCCTCAAAGAGGCGCAACGGCTCGGTTATGCCGAAGCAAACCCGTCGGCGGACGTTGACGGATTTGACAGTATGTATAAATTAAGCATACTCTCTTCTCTTGCTTTCCATACGAAAGTCCCGATAAGCGTAATTTACCGCGAAGGGATATCCGCTATCGATAAACTCGACATAGAATACGGCAAAAAATTCGGTTATACTCTGAAACTTCTCGCCATAGCGAAGCGCGCCGACGACGGAAAAATCGAAGCACGCGTTCACCCTGCTTTCATCCCCTCGGATCACCCCTTGGCATCGGTTAAAGGCAGTTTTAACGCGGTGTTCATTCAAGGCGACAACGTCGGCGATATTATGCTTTACGGCAGAGGCGCAGGCGACCTTCCCACGGGCAGCGCAATCGTAAGCGATATCGTGTTTGCGGCGAAACAAACCAAACCGCAATACACAACGTTCAAAAACACGAACGAAGTCAACAAAAGAAACTTTAACGACAACTTCGTATGCCGTTACTTCATACGAATGAACGTAAAAGACGAAGCCGGCGTACTTGCGAAAATCGCCGCCGCTTTTGCAAAACACAGCGTAAGCATAGACACGATGCAACAACTCGGCGGGAAAGACGGGGCAACCATCATATTCCTTACGCACGAAACCAACGAACGCGACCTGTTTAAGGCGATCGACCTAATCGAAAAACTCCCCTGCCTTAACAAAGTCAACGCTATAATCCGCGTAGAAAAATAGTTCCTTCACCCGTTACCGTACCGTTATCTGCGGATATCGTTACTTCAAGTTTTAACGGTGACCACTTTGCGTATAAGGTTATATCCGATTGAAAAGCGTCACGCGAAAATATCCATTGCGTCGTATAGTCTTTATCGATAAACCAACCTTCTAAAACAAAACCTCCTCTGGTCGAAACGGGTGACGATACTTTTTCTCCCTTTTGTACCGTCACTGCCGCAACCGCGCTCCCGCCGCAAGGCTCATAATCGACGCGAACGCATTTCTCTCCGCTATCGTCGCCCTTATCCGTACAGGAAACAAAACACATCGGTATAGCCAGTAAGAATAATATCGTTACTATAATTTTTATCCGTCTGCCACTCATTTTTCTCTCCTTTTCATTATTTTCGAATTCTTTCTCATACTTGATTATAGCCCGTATACGGGCAATTGTCAATATACGGATATAGATTTAGAATTATTCGGAGGATAAAAAGTGATTGTTTTTGATAAATTGTGGATTACTATGCGGAATCGCGGTATATCACAATATAAGTTAATCAAGGAATACGGCATAAGCAGCGGACAACTTGACCGTTTACGCAAAAACGGAAACGTCAGCACTTTTACCCTTGATTTTTTATGCGAAATTCTCAAATGCGATATAGAAGATATTGCTACTTTCGTGCCTAACAATAACGGTAAAAACTCGTATAAGGAAGATTCCGCGTCTTGATAACGATTTAGCGGTTTTAATAAAAAAAACGCGTCCGATTTTCGGGCGCGTTTTTCCGTGTTTTGTGCGGGTTAGTTTATTTGCGAAATTTCGGGTTGCGGAACGGTTGCGATTGCGTCAAGGGACAACAGTTCGTTTCTTATTCTTATGCTTTCCAACCCTTTATCATCTATGAATTGCGTCAAAATTACGTACGTTTCGCCGTTTTCGGGATATTGATTTTCCCCTAAATACACTGCTCTAAACGGTTCTTCCTGAGTTTTTGACTTTATTTCTTTAAGTTCGTATCTTCCTTTGAGTGTAAATGCAAGTTTTTCGGGAATTTTTGTTCCGGCAGGAACAGTTCCTTTTTCGGACAAAGACTTGAAAAGATTACTTATTTCATCGCTTTCATAGTCTATCCCTTCTATAGTAAGTCCGAGATCTTTGGTCATTCTTTCCAAGGTTTTTTTCATATCTTTTATGCTTTCCGTCGGAAAAATACTGCTAACGTACACGTCTGCGGAAGATAAATCCAGAATATCTTCCGTTCCGTTTGCCATTGCGGCGAGCGCGACGTTGGCAAGACTTATTGTCATTGGCTTGAATATGATTTTCATCTCTAATTCGCCGTCCTTTGTAAGTTTCAAATACGTCTTTTTTTGGTCTAACAAACCCGTAAATGTTTTCCCCCACAAATCGATACTGCTTAAATAATACGTTATATCGTACTTAACGTGTTTCCCTTCGCCTTTTTTCTTATCTTCGCAACCGCTCAAAACAACGGCGCACAAAACCACGGCAATTAGCGTCACTACCAAAATTAACTTGCGGATTTTTGTATTTTTCATAACTCGCTCCTTATTAATAGTTTGGCATAATGCCGTTTATCGCGTTAAAATACGCTTCTGTTACCGCGTCCATAGTCGTTGCGCTGTTAATCGCTTTCTTTGCTTTTTTGCGGTTTACTTTCGTTCCTTTATAAAGTCTGTCCAGTTGCTCCGTTCTCAATTTTTTATAGTTTTGCAACGCGTAGTCGTGATTCGCTATGCCGAGTTCTTCGATTTTTTGCTGCAAAACGCTTGCGATTACGGCGTGTCCTTCGTTGCTCGGGTGGACACAATCGGGATAAATAAGTCTTTTCAAACGATTTTCGTCCGCTTTATACAATGCGTCGAATTTTCCGTTGACGTCGATAATCGCGAAATCTTCGGGGTGTGCCGCTTTGCACCTATACAGTACGTTGTTTAATCTGTTTATCAAAAGCCCTGCCATTGCGTAAAAATCGGTTTCTTTCCAACCGTTATACTTATCCCTGATTATTTGTTTCGATTTTTCGTTCATCGTGGTAGATCCGGGAAACATCGGGTTGTACACCGTTTGAAACAATAACGCGCATTTCGGGTTAAGTTCGCGAAGACGTTTTATCGTTTTCTCCACGTTTTCATACGATTTTTCCAGCAACGAATCCACCTCGGCGTAATCTCCTTCGAGCGCCTTAAACGCATACTGATCGAAACCTACTTGCAATAGGTCGTTGCCTAAAATAGAAACGACTATGACGTCCGCTTCTTTGATATGAGTAATCGGGGTATACGCGGTATCGTCTTTTTCTTTGGATACGTATTCGAGCAACTGACCCGTTTTATGTCCGCTTACCGACCTATTGCGGTAAGTAAACCCGTTAATTTGTCCGACGACTCCGAGATAGGAATAATAATCTCTTTCTATTACGGGCGAAGGTCCGAGTATGCCTTCGGCAATCGAATCTCCGAGTGCGACGATTTTAACGTTTGCATTGTCGCGTTTAACGTTGTTTTCACACGACGAAAACCCGAAAAATGCGATAACCACTGCAATAACGGCGCAAATTAACGCAAAAACGCTTTTCTTTTTCATTTAACGCTCCTTATTTTCCTTAATTTCTTTTATTATAATAAACCATATCCGAATTTTTGTAAATACCGTTGAAAAACATAAATGATAATTGTATAATATTTTTAGGGAAAGTTTGAGCGTGAAAAGACGAAAAGAAAATCAAAACGGAGAAAAACGAATGAACGAACAAATAGAAATCACGAAACGAACTTCCCTGCTTAACGAAGACGGCTCGCTAAACGCGGTCGGCTGGTCGAGGCGTTGTCTTGTCGAATACAACAAAGAAAACATCCCGAAAAACCTGCGTATCCGCAAAAAAGAATGGGATTTTTATCAAATATCCGACGGCGAATGGATGATTCAACTCAACTTTGCAAACATTTCGATAGGCGCCGCGGCTTCGCTCGCCGTAAAAAATCTTCACACAGGTGAAAAGTACGAACTTGCTTCTTTGTCGATATGCACGCTTAACCGCCTTGCGCTTTCTTCGCGCGACGCCGAGAGCGACTCGCTTTTCGAGTACAAAAAGGGCTCGACTTATCTGTGTTTCAACGTCAAAAAAGATTACCGAGAACTTGCTTTCCGTGGTAAAAAAGGCAAAATGCCTATCGAAGTCAAACTCGTCTGCCACCATCTTCCCGACAACGAATCAATTACTATTGTTACGCCGTTTAGTCTCCCTAACAGGTTCTTTCTGACTACTAAATTCAACTGTATGCCTACGGAAGGTTATTTCAAAATCGGAGACAGGCGCGTGGATTTCGACAAAGAAAAGACATACGCTGTGCTTGATTGGGGAAGAGGCGTTTGGCCTCATAAAAATTATTGGTATTGGGGCAACGGCGCAAAAATCATCGACGGTAAACTGTTCGGCTTTGAAATAACGTGGGGTATCGGGAATACTGCAAACGCAACGGAAACGTGTTTATTCTACGACGGTAAAGCGCACAAAATCGGAGCGGTTGACGTTGCAGTTCCGCCGAAAAAACAAGGATATATGTCTCCTTGGGTTTTCACTTCGGAAGACGGTCGGTTTAATCTCACGATGACGCCGTTTTTCGACAACGAAACGGGCTTGCTTTTTATGGGTTTACTCGGAATGAAAACTCATCAGGTTCATGGTTACTTCAACGGCACCGTTACGCTCGACGACGGAACGATACTCGAAATCAAAGATATGTACGCTTTCTGCGAATACGTGGAAAATCTGTGGTAGAGCCGTTTCCCCGTTTTTTTACTTAATTGTATATTAATCGCTGTCGGGCATATTGACTGCCCGACTTTTTTATTTTATACTTTATATATGCTTAGTAGATATTGTCGCGCGCACGCGCGCATTAAAATTATACTTATCGCGCTATCGCTCTTTTTATTCTCGTCCGCTTTGTTTGCCGTTTCCGCAATAAACGCAACAAACGAAGCCGCATACGCCTCTGACGCGTATTTTTCGGGCGAAGGCACAAGCGATAACCCTTTCTTGATACAAAATAAGAACGACCTATTGAATTTGTCCGCACTCGTCAACGGCGGGGAAAAAATGTTATCCGACAAATTATACTCGGCGCAATGTTATCGCCTTGAAACCGACGTCGATTTGAGCGGCGCGTCGTTTTCGCCGATAGGTACGACGGACAAAGCGAACCGTCCGTCATATTATATCGCCGCTCTTACTCTTTCGTTCGACGAAAACAACCGTCCCGTTTTTACGAAAATCAAGCCGAATGCCTCATTAAGCGAAACCTCGTTAACCATCGATTACGGATGGGCTACTTATCGGTCGATTTTTTATACTAAAAACGAAAACGACGGCTATGACGTATGCGATTTACCGCTTACAGACTACTCGGACGGCACGATTTTTTACTTCAAATATTCTTTCGATAAAGCATTCTTCGGAACTTTCGACGGAAACGGCAAAACCGTAAGCAATCTGACCTTAAACGGCGAAACAGAAACGGGTCTGTTCGGTTATGTCGTAAACGCAGAAATCAAAAATCTTACCATCGTCGGAGCGAACGTCGCTTCGTCCGTAGAAAACGCTGCCGTCGGCTCTGTTGCGGGAAAAGTTTCTTCTTCCGTAATAACGAATTGCGCCGTCGTTTCTTCTTCCGTATCCGCATCCGGGGTGGGAGCCGCCGCAGGCGGCGGGGCGGGGCATTATTTGCCGACAATCGCCTATCCTGCGCACGAAACCCTCCAAGGCACGAGCATACTTCCGTATCTGGAAGACTTTTTCAACACTCCGAAAACTCCGTCTTGTTCGTTTTTTGCGATAAACGACAGCGAAGTCCACGGTGAAATCGGCGGCGGAGTAATTGGTGTTCTTGAAGAAGGTACGTTATCCGATTGTTTGTCGGCGGTTTCTTCCGCAAACGCGTTTATCGGTTCTCGCCCTTCACTCTCGACTGAAGAAACCGAAAAACCTGAACAACCGACAGTTCCTCCTGTAATTGTAAAAAACGTGCTTGCCACACGCTGTTTTAACGGCAAATTCGTACTTTTCAAAGATACAGACGAGTACGTCAACTTATCAAACTGTATCTACCCGTCCGATATAGCGACGCTGACCGATTCCTTTCCGTCCTGTTCTCTTAAAGCAACCGACATTCTCACAAAATCGACGAGCGAACTTGGCTTGAACGGTTGGTTTACTTTTGACAACAACGGCGACGAATACTATTACCCTACTCCAATTCAAGGCGTAAAAATCGGAATAACCGCCTATTCGGTAACCGTTGACGGCAAAAATCAAGGCTTATTCCCGATTAAATGCGACAGCACGAATTCGATTTTCTCTCTGCCCGAACCGGATACCGCGGACGGTTACGACTTTGCTTACTACGAAATAAACAGCGAACACTTCGCGGGAAACGACGAGATTGCCATAACGCGAACAACAGCGATAACGACTTATCGCTCGCTTTCTCCGATTGACCCCGACCATATCCCTATCATACGTGATTTTAGCACGGTCTATTCTGCCGAACCGCAAATCGCGGCGAATGCGACTTATCCCGACCCTTTCGGGCGCAAAGTTTCTTACGAATGGTATTTTTCCGCCGACAATAACGGCGTTTTTGAAAAAACCGACATAAACGATGCGGATTTACGCGTTCTCGGAACGTCCGACAGCGGATATTACTATTGCGTTGTTTCCGTCACGAAACCCGACGGCAGCGCGATTAACCTTCCCGACGGGCAAGAAACGGTTTCCATCGAAACGCAGCCTTTCGCCTGCACGGTCTCTAAACGGCCCGTCACGCTTAAACTGTCCTGCTCTACGGAAAAAAGCGACTCATCTCACGTTTACGACGGCGTTTCTTACGGTTTTACCGCAAACTATACGGCGACTAACCTACCCGACGTTTTACAAAGTAAATTGACCGCCGCTATCGAAATAACGTTTACTCTAAACGGAAAAACGGTTTCCGCAGCAAAAGACGCAGGCAAATACGTTTGTTCCGCACTCTTTAACGACGAAACACTTGTTTCCGACTGCGACTTTAACGTCATTACGGATTCCTACGACGTATCTCCTGCAGAAATAACTTGTTCGGTAACGAATTACGACGAACTTTACGACGAAAAAGCACATTCCGTCGCCGCAACGGGGCAAACCGTTGACGGAACGCCCGTTTCCGTAGCCTATTCGCTCGACGACAAAAACTACGACTCGGTTCTTTTTTCTTTCACCGACGTAATAAACACGACGATTTACGTTCGTTTTTCCGCAAAAAACCACGCGGAAACCGTAAAAACCTGTTCGTTTTCCATATCGCCCGTTGCGGTGACTTTGACGGCAACCGAACTTAACGTAAGCAAAATTTACGACGGAACAACGGTTTTCCCCGTGGAAACAATCACGTCGGAACACTATGCCGCGTCCTGTTCGGGGACATTTAGCGGCGTTCCCGTTTTCGTAACCAAGGCGAATTCCGACATCGCTTCCAGCGGTAACGTAACCGTTACCGCAAAGTTCGCGCTCGCTAGCGAAAACTTCTTCCTTACTAACGACTCGATTGCCTTGCGCGGATTTATCGACGTGGCAACGATAAAAATTTTTCCTAAAAACGCAATAACCGCCGTATACAACGGAACGACGAATTTCTACTCCGCCGTAACCGAAAACGATTACTCGATAAACGTAAATTCTTCGGCAACCCCGTTTATATCCGTATATTCGGCGACGGCAAACTCAAAAGACGTCGCAACCGCGTCCGTCCTTACCGTTACTTTCGCTTTACCTAACAGGAATTACGTTTTTGAAAACGGAAACGGAGTTTACGAGTTCGATTTTACGCTCGACAAAAAAACCGTTGTCGTGAAAAACTCATCTCTTATCCGTGCCGTTAATCGTGAATATAACGGGTCAACCGCGGTAGATGTCGTCGCTGATCCCGACGCGTTCAAAGGGTTTGTCGGCGAAGACGAAACCGAAGTAATTTTCTACGACTGCACGATTCCGTCCGAAAATGCGAGCGAAACCGCTTATCCTGTTACTCTCGGTTCTGCTTTGCCTAAAAATGCGAATTACAAGGCGGATATCTCGTCTTTATACGGTTTGTTCGTTTCCGTCATCAGAGCCACGCCTAAGGTCAACCCTGTCGTTACGTCGGACTTTATCTATTCCTCCGCTACGAGTTTACCCTCTGTTTCGTTGTCGGACGGCGATACGCGCGGCACAATCAAATGGAACCTTCTTTCTCTAAACGCCAACGGAACGATTGACCTTGCCGCTTATCCGACCGATGAAAACGGGTACGCTTCGTTCGGATACTCCTTCTCCCCGTTCGACGGCAACAATTACAATAAGTCCGTCGGAAGTGTTCATCTTAAAATAATCAAGGTTGCCGCGGTTAATCTTGACGTCGTTTATGCAAAAGACCCGATATTTTTCGCTTTTGAAAAAATCAACGTCGATTTTCTTACGGTAACGCTCATCAACAACGACGGAACGCGCATTGCTTTATCGCCGGGTACGAACGGCTATGAAATATCCTATCTATCCGCACCGTCGGGGTTCCGCGCAGGCGACGAATATTTTGTCGTCGGTTATGCCGCCGATTCGGTTGTATTAACGAAACAAATTCCCGTTACCGTTAATAAAATACCGTTGTCCTCCGTCGCAAGCAAGGGCGAGTTTACTTACAACGCCGCTCTTATCGGGTTTTTCCCGACGAATTACGACGAGTCTTTTATGACTATCGAAAACAATACCGCACTGGACGTAGGCGATTATTCCGCGAAACTTTCGATTAAAAACGATTTGACGGCGAATTACGTTTTCGACAACGGAGAATCATTCTGTTTCGTTCCTTTTTCCGTCATTCCGCTGAAAAAATATGCGCCGTTTTTAGGCGTGACGTCCTTTGCGTACACCGGCGAACCGATAAGCGCGGACATAAAAAACGATTACAATTCCGGCAGCGATTTCTTCACTCTTTCGGGCGAATTAACCGCTGTTGACGCAGGCTCGTATTCCGTCACGGTTACCCTTATATCTCAAAACTATTTTTGGGCGGAAACAAACGACGCTTCTCCCCTTACTCTATCGTGGGAAATAAGGCGCGTTTCCGTCGCATTACCATTTATAAACGACCTGCCGTTTACTTATGACGGCGAGGAACACACCGTTTCCGTGACTGCCGAAAAGGGTTGCATCGTCACGGGCGATTTAACTTATTTCCGTTCCGGGAACTACGCGATAACTGTTTCTCTCGACAATCCGCCAAACAAAAATAACTATGTTTGGGTGGACGGAACGACTGATTCGGTTACCCTTAATTACGAAGTCGCGAAAACCAGGGTTTCCGCTCCTACTATGAAAACTCTATTCGTTTATTCGGGTTCTTACGTTACCGTACCCGTTCATTCCACGGAATATTACGACGTAAGCGGCATTACGCGAGAGATTAACGCCGGACACTATCGATTTATCGTCAGCCTTAAAAACAAACTCGACTACGTTTGGAACGACGAAACGAGTTCTTCGTCGGATATAGTCGTAAACTGGCAAATTGCCAAACTTACGATAAAACTTCCTTCTATTGCAGGACAAAACGGTTACACTGCAAACGAGCAATCGGCGTTTATTTCCTATGACGAACGCTACTGTTTCATTACGGGTAACGTAGGGACGAACGCAGGAGAATATGAAGCGACCGTTTCCCTTAAAAACACGAAAAACACGATATTTTCAGACGGTAGCGAAACCGCGAAAAAGATTGGTTGGCGAATTGTGAAAGCGGTTGTCGATAAACCCTCCGCGCCGAAGAACGTGCTTTATAACGGGCTTGAACAAACCGCTCTCGTTGCGTCATCCGACGTATACGTAGTTAAAAATGCGGTTGCGACTGTCGCGGGAACTTATAACGTGACGGTTTCTCTCGTCGATAAAAACAATTATTCTTGGTCCGACAATACAAGCGACGATATATCGTTTGAGTGGAAGATTTGTAAACTCACTGTATCGGGCGGTTCGTCCGACGTTGTTAAAACCGACTACTCGCTTGGTTCGGCTTTGTTCACGCCTGTTCGCGACGGGTATAAGTTCGACGGATGGTATCTTACGTCTGATTTTTCGGGAGAAAAAATTACTTCTATAACCGAACTTGACGGCGACGTAACCGTTTATGCGAAATGGATACGAATAAACGCCGCAACAACCGATAACAACGGCAACAAAGGCGACGATCCGCCCGTATTAAGCACGAAAGCAATCGTCGGTATCGCTCTTGTCGGCGGCGCGCTTCTTATCGGGCTGTTAATTATCCTTTTCGCTTTGGCTAAGGGCAAAAAAAGAACCCCTACCGACAAGGGTAAGGGTTTATTCTAAAACATACTCGGCAATCTTTATTTCACCAAAGCGGTTATTTCCGGAATGATTTTTTCAAACAACACGCCGTACCTGTGGTTTTTGACGGGTACGGTTTTTTTTATGGCGGAAAGCGTAAACTGCGCCGCGTATTTAGCCGCTTCTTCCACGGAAAAACCTATCGCTATGCACCCGACGAAACACGACGCGTACACGTCGCCGGTTCCGTGCATACTTCCTTCTACGTGTTCGTGTGAAAAATATTTTATCCTTTCGCCGTCATAAGTCGCTACGCCTATTTCATTCCCTTTTCTCACGCCTTTAAGCACGACGTTTTTTGCGCCGAGTTTTTGTAGCCCGTATATTAACCGTTCTACGTACTCGTCCGTGTGGTCGCGTTCTCTGTACTCGTTGTTCGTCAAAAACGCACATTCGGTGATGTTTGGCAAAGCGTAATCCGCTCTTTTCACAAGTCTTGCCATTTCATTGACAAACCCTTTGTCGAACCCTTGGTACATTTTGCCGAAGTCTGCCATTGCCGGATCGACGATAAGTTTTGCGTCGTTTCTCGACAATTCGTCTACTATATCGAAAATATAATCGATTTGTTTCCCGTTGGCGATATACCCGGTATAAAACCCGTCGAAGCGTATATTTTCTTTTTTCCAGTGTTCCTTAATCGCAGGGAAATCGTCTGTAAGATCTCGGCACGTAAATCCGCTAAAACCGCCTGTGTGCGTGCTAAGCACCGCGCTCGGAAGTACGCAGGTTTCCACGCCGAAAGCCGAAATAACGGGCAACGCCACCGTAAGCGAGCATTGCCCTACGCAAGAAATATCCTGTATCGTTAATATCCTATCCATTATTCTATTGTTTTTATTATCAAAGCGTCATATTTGTTCCAGTTATCGCCGCTTGTCACCACGTTTTCCACTTCGCTCGATGGGAACGCTACGATAAACTTCTCCCCTCTGCCTAAAAATACGTTCTCGCCAAGGTCGAGTTTTTCACCGTTATACGCGTTGTTTATACGTATTTTTTCCAGACTCGCGCAAGACGCAAACGCTTCGTCGCCTATCGCTTTGACGCCGTTAAAGAAGTAGAAGCGCGCGTTTAGTTTGTCAAACGCGTTGGGCGCGATGAACTTGACGTCGTAATCTACCGCTACGCTCGTAATTTCGCCGTTCGATATTTTAATTAACGCACGGACGCCGTCGGCGGTTATTCCGTAATATTCTCCGCCTGCGCTTATCGTGCCGTATTTGTCGTAAGTAATAACTACGCCCGTACTGTCTTTGTCGTATTCTTTTTGTATGAACGAATTTGAGTAGTATCCTAGTATTATCCCCGTATCTATACCGTTTTCATCGGTAAATTTAAGCGAAATTATACCTTTTTTCGTATCGAACCAGTCGGTTCTTATAAACGCGTCTTTCCCTACGAAACTAAGTTTCGTTTTGTTTTCCACGGTCACTTTCTTCACTTCCGTACAGTACGCGAAACATTCGATGCCTATTCTTTCCGTGTTTGCGGGAAGTTTAACGGCGTCACCGTCAAACCCTTGTAATTTCGACGCGCCCTTAAACGCATAATCCCCAAACGAAGTGACGGAACTTATTTGTTTGACGGTGACTATGTTTGTCGCCCCCGCAAACGCGTAATCCCCTATCCGCTTCGTTCCTTCTTTCACGGTATAAGTATCGTTTTGGCTATTTGGCGCGAACGCTTTGAGCGTAAGTTCCGCACCCGACGAAACAAACGAGTAACCGCTTACTTTGCCTGTCACTTTAAGCGTGTCCGTATTTCCGTAAATCGCAAGGTGGTCGTCCACGAATACGGTTCCTCTCTGTTTTTCTCCGCTTTTTGCCGCAATTTGTTCAAACGAAACGGCGTTGCAATTCCCGAACGCTCCGTCTTCGACGTAATAGAGATTAAGCGGTATCGTAACTTTGGATATTTGTTTTGCATACGCGTCGAACGCGCCTTTTTTTATGCCGACGACAGGATATTCTTCTTTCACATAATACTTCGTGTTATCTTCGCGTTTCGCGTTTGCGGGAACGTAAGAACCGTTTTGCATTATCATATATTTGGAAAAAGCCTTTTCCCAGTCGGGTTCGTTTAACGCGTCGTTCGTCTTATCGAGATATTTATCTATCGTCGCAGGAATTGCGAGTTCTATCTCCCCGGCGATAAGTTCGGGTATCGCTCCTGCGTCGTTAGTTGTGACGTAATAGTATTCTCCACCGTATTTATGCTCGTTATATTGCGCTTTATTGACAAAATCGACAAGAACGTATCCGTTTATCGAACTTCCGTTTTCCTCTACGACGACTTCTTCGTAGACAAGCCCTTCCGTGCCTTTGGTTATATCCGTCCATTTTGCATACAGTTTACGGTCTTCGGACAGAACGAACGTAAAGGGGCTGAACTCGTTTTGAACGAGTTGCGTATACGCGGCGTCGGCGTACCAACCGCTAAAAACGTACTTCGGGTCATCCACGCTATAACCGTTGTTTGATTCGTTAAGGTCCTTAACGGACGTATCGTAGCGCGGCGTAACGTTTATCTTCGTATATTTTTCCTTATCTGCAAGCAATTCTTCGTACTCGGCAAGTATATTGCTTACGATTAGCAGTTTACTCCGAGTCGATACTCCGCTAAAATTAAACTCGTTTTTCGTTCCGTAACCTATGCCGTTAAGCCCGGTATGTTTATCGGTGAACCCGTTATCGTATAAATTTTTGAGCATTTTCGCGTAAAACATAATGAATTCGTTTACGTCGCCGATTTTGTTAAGCATTTCTACCGCGTCGTTCGAGTAAACTGCGTCTACGGCATATTTCAAACTTTCGCCTTTTCGCGCGACTAATTCGTACTCATTGTCGAGCGTCGTTATTTTGCTTTCTTTGCGGTCGTCGAATATCTTAAGATAATACTCGTACTCGTCTATTGTATACGGCTTTCCGTTTGCAAATTCGTATTTATGCGTATAAAGCGTGGACACCGCCTTATTGTACGCGTCAAGCATCGCGTTTACGATTGTTTTTATCGTATTTATGGTTTCTTTCACGTTTTCCGTGCCGAACATATCCTCTATATATGTTTTTAATCCGATAACGGTTTCGCCGTTTTTTACGATTTCTATCGTCGTTTTCGTTCCGTCGCTTGCAATATGTTTGTATTCGCCTTTGTCGTAAACGTCGTTAAAGAAAGTATTTTTCTTATAACCGTCGTAAAAATACTGTCCGCTTACGTTTACCGCTGTTCCCGTACTTTTTCCTTTATATACCATCGAAAGATCGAAAATCGAACCTTTGGGCAACGAATACGTTATCGTTTTATCCGCCACCCCGTGGTCTTCATAATTCGGCTTACCGATGTACGCTATGCTTTGCGTTTTGTCGTAAATTTCCACGCTTATTATACCGGTACTTTCGTAATGCGCGTAATAATACGTCGAACTCGTTCTCGACGAAAACGCCGTTTGGTTCGTCCTGTCGGCAAGCAGTTTACCCCTGTTCCCCGATTCCAAGTACGTTCTGTAAGAAAGGTCGTACCAACCGATAAACGTATAAGTAAGCGTAACGCCGTTAATCGTGCAAGTTATATTCTCCGCGCTTGGCGGCGTTATTCTTTCGTTTTCGGTATAATATTGTTGCCCGACAATCGGATTAACCGCGGCTTTATCGTATTTGCCTTGCTCGAAGTTGTAATCGTAGTTAAACAGCAGTTCGTACTTTCTTTGGTCTACGTCCTTACAATACAGGGACGTGTCGCCTTGTATTTCAACGGTTTCTCCGCCTTTAAAATCAATCTGCGCGGTTCCGTTGTACCATTCGATTTTCCAGTCCTCTTCTTCTTCGGACGTGCTTTCTTCGCTCGTGGCGTAATAGGCTTCCGCAAGTTTTTTTATCTCGAACGACGTATTTTCTTTGAGGTACAGTTTTTCTTTGTTCGTATTTTCGTCGCTCGGGTCGTAGATTGTTTTCGACGCTTTCTTCAAAAACGCCTCGTCGTCTATTCTATACCCCGTTATGTCGAGTTCGGGAAAAGTTTTCGTTTCGTTCGGTTTATGCGGATAGGATTTCGTATCGTAGACGTTAATGTCCGACAGATACTTCGCTTTGAACGTGATAAGCGTTTTTTGCGAACCGCCTTCCTGCCTTACAAGCCTTACGTTATACGTTTTTTTCGTGTACAACGCTTTTACCGTGACGTTATTTTTAATCGCGGTAAGTTTTCCGCCTCTGATTAACGCGATATAATTCTTGTCCGCGTCCCTAAGCGTCCACTCGCCCGCGTTTTCGCCGTCTTCGCGCTCCGGTTCTTCAAAAATCTGCTTCGTTTCGCTCCAAATATACCCTTCTTCGTTGTACCATACTTCGTTGTTGTTTGCGTCGCTGACGACGTAGCACCACTCGGACTTGTATCCGACCGTGTTGTTTTCGTCCCTGATTGCCATGGGCGAACCGATGTCGGGGTCTTGTTTATGCTCGGAAAAATCAAAATTACCGTTCCATATTGCCGTAAAGTTTTTAAGCGAGTTCTTGTTTTCGTACACCCTTTCAAGGTCTATCGTGCCTTTTTTAAGATTTTCGCGCGTCTGCTCTTCTTTGCCGTTCCAAATGATAACGTCGTAAGTAAGAATTGTATATTCAGGACAAATCGTCGTGTATTCTTCGGTAAGCACAACCACGTTGTCTTCGGGCAGTTCGGTATACTTTTTCTTTCCGTTTTCCGTTTCTTCGTCTTCGGCATGGTTGACGTACATTACGAATCGAGAATCGTACCCTTCTTTTATCGGAACGAAATAATTGCCGACTTCGAACCGCGTTCCGTAGTCAAAATCACGCTCCATAGTGGTTTCTTTCCCGTCGGTGTTGGCGTAAACGAGTTTTAACGTGCATTTTTCCATTCTAAACGTGGCTTTTATCGTCATATCCGTCGTTACTTCGTCCGCGTCGCCGTTCGTGACGTTCCAGGATATAAACGTTTTGCCGGGTTTTACTCTGTCTAGCGGATATTCGAACGACTTTACGTTTATTTTTTCGCCGTAATGAATTTTTTCTTCGTACAAAATCGTACCGTCGTCATCGAAAAACTTAACCGTACAAACGCGGTTATCTATCCATTTCGCATAAAACGCGGTGTTTTTAGTAAGAGCAAACGGCTCTACCGCTCTCTCCCCCCATTCCGCGACCTTGCCGTCGGCAGCAAAATCGACGTTTGCGTACCACCCGTCAAACGTATATCCTTCTCTTTCGGGTACGGTAAACGCATCTACTTTTTTACACGCTTTGCTTTTTATTTCCGTGCCGCCGCGCGAGTAAAAAGACGCCAAATAATTCCCTTCTTTAACGACGTCCACCACTTCGAACGCATAGTACCCGACGCCGCCGTCATAGTTGACCGCAACGGTATACCGACCGGCTTTCTCGTAAAACTTTCTTCTGTCTTCCCCCGAAAGCATACCGTCTTCGAGAGTGAACTTAACTTCTTTTTTATTGCTGTAAATCGCTTTAAGGACTACGTCGCCGAGATAAACGTTGGGGTCGTCCTTAAAATACGGCGTAGTCGGCGCGTCGAGTACAACGATTTCTTTAACGGTGACTTCATCGGTCGAACCCGTTTCGCCGCACGCGGCAAACGAGAAAAAAACGACGAGCAATGCCGCCAAACACAAACAAATTTTTAACGCGCTTATTTTTTTCATACGGTCTCCCACAGGAAAACATAATATTAGTTATAAAAATAATAGCATGTATATTAATAAAAGTCAATATTACCTAAGAAAATTAAAGGTTATCAAAAAAAGTTTTTTAAGTTAAACTCAATTATCCCAAACGGCGTGGAAAAGTTTGTCTTCTTCGATAAAATACGGAAAAACGACTTCGTTTCCGTCGTCGTCAGCCCAGTATAAAAACGTCGCGCCGTCTTTTGTCGTCTTAGGCACGCTAAGAATAAAAATTCCGTAGACGGGTTCCGTTTCGGTTCCGCCTCGCACGTCGAACGCAACCGTATAGTTTGCCACCGCTCTACCCGTATTCGACAATCTTTCCGCGACAAAATCCCAGTAATACGCATAAGCGTCGATTGCATTGCTCGGGACTACTATGTTTAAGTCCTCACCCGTAGCGGAAAACAAGGCGGAGGCGGTTTGGGGCGGGCGGCGGGTCGTGACAACAAACGTTTTTAGTTTGGTACAGCCGACGAGCGAGTTTTCCGCAATCGAAATTAACAGACTGTCTTCTTCAAAACATATTTTATCTAATTTGGCGCAAAAATTAAACGCGAAGTTTTCGATCGTTTTTACGCTCTTCGGCACAAAAACAGCGGTAATTTTTCCGTCGGAAAATGAGAATTCGCCAACGGTTTCCGTTCCTTCTTTTATCGAATAATCGCCCGTTTTTCCGCACGGAACTTTTACGAGTGTTTTTCCGTCCGCCGAATATAACACACCATCGTCCGCCGTGAAAAAAGCGTTTCCTTTTTCGACTGCATACTCAATTAAATGCGCAGTTTTGGACACGTCTAGATAATTTTTTACGTTTTTGCCGAGCGTAATTTTCTTTAACGCGGTAAGTTCGAACGCCGACTTCGCTACCGTTTCGGTTTTGTCCGTTATCGTGTATTCATCTCCCGTCTTGCCTTGCGGATAACGATATAAAATATCTTCATTTTTCGAGTATAGTATTCCGTCAACCGCTTTATAGGTACCGTTATTTGCATTTACAGTAAATTCTTTAAGACAAGTCAATCCTTCGAACGCACCTTCTTCCGCTTTCGCTTTTTCTCCGAAAATAATTCTTTCTATTCTTTCGTTATAGATAATCGCATTTTTTGAAAGCGTCCGATTAAACTCGAAAGTATCTTTTTTTAACGCTGCCGGATAAGCGATGATTTTGTCTTCTTTTTTGTCGCAAAGCGCGTCCGCTACGATTTCATAACGCTCGTTCGCACCTAAAATTTCAAACGTATTTAGCAAATAACACCGATAAAATTCTTCTTCGATTTTAATGACGTTTTTGCCTATACAAAAATTTACCACGAATGATTTTATTTTCAAAAATCCTTTTTTTATTCCGATTACCGGCAATCCGAGATGGGTATCGGGGACGCAAACAGAAACGGAATTTTCCGAATAACTCGCCGCAATAAAAGCATTGTTATTTGCCGTTCTCTCGTATTTTATATCAAGGCTTCCTTTGGCTATATCTGTCCATTTTGCGTACAAAACGCAGTTTTCCGTCGGGCAAAAAGGAAAAACTGCCCGTTCTTTGAAATCTTCGTCACGATACCACCCTTCGAGTCTAAACCCGTCTTTTTTTGAAACGGGTACGGCGGAAACGACGGTTTCTATTGCGCTTACGCCCGAACCGCCGTTCGTTTCAAACGAAACGACGATTTTCGGTTCTCTTTCGCTACACGCGATAAAACAAGTTGCTACAATCAAGCAAAATATTACCGCGCATACGACTTTTTTCAAAACGTAATTACCTCCGGGGGGAATTTATCGAGTCCTGCTTTAAGTTCGGACGCGGAAAGCGGCGGAACAAGTCCGTCAATCATCGACATATTCGTATTTTTCGCAGCATGCCCGTTATAGCACGTCGCGATTATCATCGATAGAAAATGCTCGTCTTCTTCCGTGGGCTTGATTTTATGCTCGCTACACCCTTTTTTTATTTGTTTTATGACGTAAGCAAGAAACGACGGTCTATACGGTAAAAATCCTTTCGCGCAAATAATCGCCGCACTTATTTTAACGTATATCCTATGCCAAATCGACCTTGCCGTTTTATTTTCAAGCGGCACGCAATCAAACGCCACGCCCTTGTCGTCGAACGCTATCGCCATTCTGCCTTCGTAGTTTCTTTCGAGAACGTCGTTAAGCAGTTTAACTTTTCTCCCTTCTTCCACGTACGTCGATAACAATACTTTTTTTACGGCGGCAAAATACTGTTCGTCCGTAATCGACGATAATAACTTTTTATTTCTAAGCATTTCGTCCGAACCGAAAGAAAGTACCGCACAAAGCGCGTTCGCTCTTTCGTATTCGTCACCCGAACCCGTTTCAAGCAAATCCGCGTCCCTTTTTACAGCCGTAGCGGGGACCGTTCCGTATACGGGAACGTTCTTTCCAAAGGTTCTTTCAAAAAGTTCCGTCGGCGCGCCAAACGGTTTATACACTAATTTATATCTGCTCCAATACTCTTCGTACTTTTCCTTATCGCCGTTTGCATAGGCTATCGCGGCAGAATAAAATAACGCACATTCGTCAATTTCGCACTCTTCGAGTACGCGTTCGAAACACATACGACCGCATTCATACTCCCCTTCGTCAACGAACGCCTCGCCTATGTCGCAAAGCACCCTTTTGTCTTCCGTTTCTTCACAAAAAACGGTCACTCCGTCCGTCATAAGCGCGCGAGTTATCGCGCACCCTTGCAACATCAAACGTACGAAATCTCCGCTTTTAGTAGAAAATATTCCTGCCAAAATAAGCAGTTTGTACGCGTGTTTCGACAAATCGATCGTTTTACCTTTTTCGATTGCGTCGTACAGCAGTCCGATTACTTCGTCAAGGCACTTGACGTCGGGCGTAAGTTCACACAATATATCGAGCCCCTTATCGAACTGTCCGGTTTGAAAAAAGTTGTACACGTCGTTGTATCCCAGTATCGTATCCCCGTCGGGTATAGGCAGTTCGTCGGAAAACTCCTCGCTCGCAACGGGGAAAAACTTATCGTAAGCAAGCGAATAATAGCCGCCTTTGTCGCTCGTTATACATCCGCGAAACAAGGCGTTGCGCCCCATTATCACGTTATCCATTCCCGAAAACATATCGGAAAAACATCTATAAACCGCGCTCCTTTCTTCGTCGTTCGCCGCTTCCCTAAGCGCGTCTAGAAGGTTATGCACGCAAAGTACGTACTTGCCTTCGCTCGCCGCGCTCGCCGCAAGTTTTATCAATTCTCTCAAATCTTGTCTAAACTCGACTACTCCCATAGTTTGTCCGTCCTTTCCTTGTCGAATACATATTTCTTTCCGCAAAAATGACAAAGAATTTCTATTTTTCCCACTTGTTCGAGTATCTCGTCACATTCCTTTTTCCCGATACTTCTAAGTGTGTTTTCTATTTTTTCTTCACTGCAATTACATTTAAGCGTAATCGGTTCTTCTTCGTACCCCTCCGCGTCGAGATGTCCGAAATAAAATTCGAATATCTCGGACGGCGTTTTTTCTTGTAAAATCTCGCTTACCGAACGGAAATTACTCATTACGTCTTCCATCATAAACAGTTGTCCGTCGTCCAGCCCGGGCAACGCTTCCACAATAACGCCGCCTGCGGCAAGACACCCGTTTTTATCCATTCGCACCCCGAGAGCAACCGCGCTCCTTACGCCTTCGCTCGTGTAAAGATACTGCGTAAAATCTTCCGCTATCTCTCCGCTTACCAAGGCGCACCTGCCCATATACGGTTCTTTCAGCCCTAAATCCTTTATTACGGTAATAAACCCGTTTTTGCCTACGCCCTTTCCTACGTCGAGATGTCCGTCTTCTTTAAGCGGACACTCTACGTGCGGATTATCGACGTATCCGCGTATCACGTTACCTCCACTGCCCGCTACGACGATAGAGCCGAGTTCTCCGCCGCCGTTTATCGTCATGGAAAACGTGCTGCTTGCGTCTTTAAGGTTGGCAGAAACGTAAACCCCTGCCGTCATCGCTCTGCCAAGTGCGGCTGCCGCAAGCGGACTAAGGTCGTGTATTTTTATCTCCTCTATAACAATATCTTTTATATCTATTATCGCAACGCGCGCTTTTCCGCCGAAAAACACGCCTTTTTTTATAGTATTCATATCTTCTCCTTGTCGCTTTATTCGCTCCTTAAATAGAACGAAGCGACTTGTTCGGGCGTATCGAAATACGCCGCTATTTCGTATTTTTTCAGTTCGGCTTCATCCCCGAACCCATATCTTACTATCGCGGTCGGAATGCCGCACTCCGCCGCTCCTTCCGCGTCGAAATGCGTGTCGCCGATTAGTACGGTTTTTTCTTTATCTATACCGTTTTCTTCGATTACGGCGTCCAAAACAAGCCGTTTGGTAAGCCGTCCTAACTCATAACGTGAACCAAAAATTCCCGTAAAAAACTTTCCTATCCCGAGCAATTCGCACACTTTTTTCGCCATATTCTCGTTCTTCGTGCTTGCGATGAACAGTCTTTTGCCGCCGAGATAAAGTCTTTCAAGCATATCGTAAACGCCGTCGAAAAGTTTATTCGCCGTTTTTAGGTCTATATCCCGATAAAGCGCGCGAAACCGCTCGCACGCGGCGGCGCGTTTATCCGATGGCAAATAGTCTTTTATGACGTACTCGACGGGCGGTCCGATAAACGTTTTCATAACGTTTTCGGCGGGAAGGGGGATTCCCAACTCGCCGAACAATCGTTTATAAATACCGAATATGCACTCTCTGCTGTCGATTAGCGTGCCGTCTAGGTCGAAAATTATATCTCTCATTCGAGTTCTTCGTACCTTGCCGTTATCTTTTCGAGAAGTTCTCTGTTTTGAGCGAGTTTCTCTTTTTCCGCGTTAATCAATTTTTCGGGTGCTTTTGCAACGAACCCTGCGTTTGCGAGCAGGTTTTCGCCGCGTTTAACTTCCGCCATTATTTTCTCTTTTTCTTTGTTTAGTCTTGCTTTCTCCTTTTCCGTATCCACGAGTTCGCCCATGGGCATATACAGTTCCGCCGAACTCGTTGCCGCGCCGCAAAGTTTATCCCCTGCCTCCGATTTGTCGTTTATAAACGCCGTTTCGCTCACTCCTGCGAGTTTTTCTATGTAAACTTCCGCTCCGTCAAACGCGTGTCTGAAATCCGTCTTTATATAAAGGTGGATTTTTTTAGATACGGGAACGTTCATCTCCGCGCGCACAAAACGCACTTTTCCGATGACTTCTTTGACTTTCTCGAAATTTTCGTACTCTTTTTCAAAATCAAATTTTTCTTGATACGTCGGGTATTTTTCCAGCATTACCGTTTCGCTTATCCCGAGATACGACCATATTTCTTCCGTGATAAACGGTACGAACGGATGAATAAGTTTTATTATTTCGCTAAGCACGAATTTAAGCACTCCGAGCGCGTCGCTCTTCTTCTTTTCGTCTTGGCTATAAAGCATCGGTTTGGTAAGTTCGACGTACCAGTCGCAATAGTCGCTCCAAATAAAGTCATACAATTTTGCAAGCGCAAGTCCCATTTCATACTTATCGAGATTTTTCCTTACGTCTTTAATAACGTTTTGAAGTTTTGTCAATATCCATTTATCGGCGTCGGTAAGGTCACATTCGTCGATATGTGTAGGCGTCGCGTTTTCTAAATTCATCACAACGTATCTCGACGCATTCCATAACTTATTCATAAAGTTACGCGAAGCGTCCATTCTTTCGTCCGAAAATCTGATGTCGCCGCCGGGCGCGACTCCCGTAGAAAGCGAGTATCTTAGCGCATCCGCGCCGTATTTGTCGATGATGAGCAACGGGTCGATACCGTTACCTAAACTCTTACTCATCTTTCTTCCTTGCGAGTCTCTTACTATTCCGTGGATAAGGACTTCGCCGAACGGTGTTTTGCCCATATGCTCTATTCCCGAAAAAATCATTCTCGCTACCCAGAAAAAGATAATATCGTACGCTGTAACGAGTACGTTTGTCGGGTAAAAATATTCAAGGTCTTCGGTTTTGTCCGGATAACCTAACGTGCTAAACGGCCAAAGCGCGGAACTAAACCAAGTATCCAGCACGTCCTCGTCTTGTCTTAGGCGTTTATTCCCGCATTTCGGACAAACCGTCGGGTCGGTTTTTGACACGATTTTTTCGCCGCACTCGTCGCAGTACCAGCACGGTATCCTGTGTCCCCACCAAAGTTGACGCGATATACACCAGTCGCGAATGTTTTCCATCCAGTTAAAATACGTTTTTTCAAAACGCTTAGGTATAAACACGGTTTCGTCGTTTTTAACAACGTCGATAGCGGGTTTGGCGAGTTCCTCCATTTTCAGATACCACTGCTCGCACGCCTTGGGTTCGACAACGGTTTTACAACGGTAGCATACGCCTACGTTGTGCGTATACGGCTCGATTTTTTCGATAAATCCTTGTTCTTGCAGGTCTTGCACGATGGCTTTTCTCGCTTGCTCGCGCGTCATTCCTTTGTATTTGCCCGCTTTTTCGTTCATATTACCCTTATCGTCGATAACGGATATGAGTTCTAAATCATGCCTTTTCCCTACTTCAAAGTCGTTCGGGTCGTGTGCAGGCGTGATTTTAACCGCGCCCGTGCCGAAGCCGAGTTCGACGTAATTATCCGCGATAACGGGAATTTCTCTGTCGGTAAGCGGAAGTTTCATCGTTTTGCCGATTACGCTCTTGTACCGCTCGTCGTCGGGGTTAACCGCCACCGCGGTATCGCCGAGCATAGTCTCCGGTCGAGTGGTCGCGACTATCATATAACCGCTCCCGTCGGTATACGGATATTTGAGATGCCATAGATTACTCGGTTGCTCTTCGTATTCTATTTCGGCATCGCTTAACGCGGTTCCGCAACTCGGACACCAGTGCGTCATTCGGTTCCCTCTGTATATAAGCCCTTTGTCGTATAGGTTGACGAACACTTCTCTAACTGCTTTGGAACATTTTTCGTCCATAGTAAACGCCTCTCTCGTCCAGTCGCAACTGTTGCCGAGGCGTTTAAGTTGTTTCACTATTCTGCCGCCGTACTGCTCTTTCCATTTATACGCGCGTTTAAGGAACTCTTCTCGTCCGATTTCTTCTTTCGTTAATCCGTCTTTGCGAATTTGCTCGACGATTTTAAGTTCGGTCGCTATGCTTGCGTGATCCGTCCCCGGAACCCATAGCGCGGAATAACCGTCCATTCTCTTATACCTTATTATTATGTCTTGTAAGGTTTCGTTAAGCGCATGCCCCATGTGAAGTTGCCCTGTAATGTTCGGCGGCGGCATAACAATGGTAAACGGTTTCTTATTTTTGTCTACTTTTGCCGTAAAATATCCCTTTTTACACCAATTCTTATAAATACGCCCCTCGGCTTCCGACGGCGTAAAGTTCTTGTTCATTTCCATTTCTATTTCCTTCTTCGGTATTCTTTTTATTCGTGTTTATCTTCCGCGGTTTCTTCTGCCTTTTCTTCCGCCGCTCTTTCCGTAGCCGCTTTCTTGTTGGCTTTAAGTTGCGTAAACGTTTGTACTCCGTAGTTCACTGCGGCAGCCCAGTTAAGCACAAGACCTACGGTAACTACTATCCAATCAAGCGTAAACGTGTTCCACAGTTTGAGGAAGTACGGATGGAAGAAACAGAGTATCGCGCCGCAACTTATAATGCAACTCGCGACTTTGCCCAGCATATTCGCTTTTATGTTTATGTCGTTGACTACGAAACTTCCGATGACTACCATCATTAGTTCGCGAATAACAAGGAAAATTATAAACGCCCAGTGAAGATAAGGCGAACCGGAAGGGGTTTTGGCAATGGCAAGCGCAACTATGACGCCGATATGCATCGCTTTGTCCGCTATCGGGTCGATACACTGTCCTAAATACGTCCCTTGGTCGTACTTAACGACGTGATTGCCTATCTTTGTCCCTGCTTTGAATTTACGCGCTATTTTACCGTCAACTATGTCGGTGATTGCCGCAAAAATCATAATTCCCAGCGAAAGATATACCCACCACGATTGATACGCGTTCGTTTCTGCCGCTCTGCTGCCTAAAATAAGCAACGTCATATAAACGGGTACGCACAGTATTCTTACGAACACTAAAACGTTAGGTATCGTCCATAGCGTGTGACGATTGATAATCAGTCTCTTTTCTTTCGTTTCCGTAGTAGTTCCTTCCATTTTGAAAAACTCCTTTTTGTTTGATTTCTCTTTATATTATATCACGGATAAATCCGGATTTATTTTTTCTTTTTGCCCTTCTTCTTTTTGTTTGCGGGGACAATTTTTTTCTTGTCGTCCGTATCGGGGGGGGGGGGGGGGGGGCCCCTCCCTATTCGACGTCGCTGCCTGCTCTTTGATTTTCTTCATTTTGCCGAACGCATACGCTAGCATCGCTCCGCCTATTACGAGCGGCAACGCCGCAAGCGAAAACAACCAGTACATCTTATTTCCGCCGTTTCTTTCTACCAACAACGTCACTACGCCTGCCGAATTAGGCACAGTTATGCTCACTACGTCATCCTCGCTCTCCGTCTGTCGCCTGGTAATATTACATTTTTCATACGTTTTTCGCCCCGTGCTTATCGAAGTGTTTTCGAGTATCGCTACCGCTTTTTTATAACTTCCCGCGTTAAACTCGATTTCCGCCGTCCCCGTGAGCCTCGTCATTTTCTCTCCTTCGCTCTCCGACACCGTTCTTATCGTTATTCGATACGCTTCGGTAGGATTTTTAACGTCGCTTTTTACCGCGTCGAGCATTTCGTCCGTGTCTTTCGGCATATTAGGCTTTGAGTAATACGTTCCGGTAAGCGTAACCGTCACGTTGTCGCCTATCGGCATCAACGCCGCAAGCGCGTTCTCGAACCCTATTGCTTCGAATTCGGAAAAAGCCGTCCCCTCCGCCTCGCGCTTTATCGTCAGGTTTATCTTGTGTCCGCCGTCATACCTTGCTTTCGCGTCGGTATACAGTTTAAGCGCGTCGTTAAACTTTTTAAGCGCGGCTTTTTTCTCTTCGTCTGTCGCATTCACGTTTCTCGTGACGGTAAAATAATTTTCGTAAGCGGAATTTACGGCGTTTTGTATGGTAACCGAGTATTCGGTAAGTTGATCTTTGCCTTCGCCCGTCGTCGCGTTTATATAAACGGTTTCCGCGTCGGCGTTGTACACGTCGTTTTTATATCCTACGCGCTTTACTCTCTCGTTTTTTACGCCGTCGGTTAGTTTTATATCGTAATTGCGATTAAACTCCCCGATAAAGTCGTAACTTACGATACCGTCTTTTCCGGCACCGCCGAGTTGTTTCTTTTCCACGACTGTGTTCGTAGTCGCGTCTTTAACTTCTATTTCCGTTACTCCGCTCCTTGCGCACCCGGGGTCTTTGAACCCGATGGTCTTGCCGGTTTCGTCTTTAATAGGAACTTTATGGTCGCCGAACTTGACTATTATGCGGACTTTGTCCGACCCTACGAGTACCGCGTTTGTGGACAAAATCGTAGGCGCGGCGTCGTCGATTTTACGAACATAAGCAGTTTGATAGGTTACATCGTTTTCCGAGCCGCTGTACGGGGTTCTTATAACGGAAAAAATATAAGCGCAGTTTACATTCGTTTTTAACTCGAAGAAATACTTTCTTGACGGGTTAACGCTATCGCTCTCTTTAAGTTCGTCTTTTTTGCTTATCGCGACCGTATCTTTTGCGTCTAGAACTTCGTAGACGGGTTTGCCGTCTTTTGTTTTGTCCGTACATTCGCCTTTATAGGTCGTTACGTTGTCGTTATAAAAATTAAGTTTTACGCGTTGATAAGTAATTTTAAGCGCGTAGTTTTCGTAAAGCGTATCGGAAACGAAAACACGCAAGGTATATCCGTCTTTTCCGCTGTAATATTCCGTTGCGGTTTTTTCGAATTCGAGTTCGTTTGCGGCGGCATACGCGTTTTCGGTGCGATTGACCGCAAAAACCGCGGTGAGCGTTGCTATTGTTAATAATAAGACGCAAATAAGCGTTTTTATTGCCGTTGACTTGTTTTTCAAAGTTTTTATCATCTCCGTCTGTTGTTCTTACTTTCTCGTTTTATTCTCTTAACAGCGTTTTTCGCAACGCTCGGGTCGGTAACCTGTCTTCTATGTTGCAACGGGTTAAGTATCATCATCACTATAAGCGCGATGAGTATTATTACAAGTATTGCGGCCGTTACCACGTAGCCGTACTTGAACTCGGCGGTTTCAAACACTATTTGACCGCTCGAAGTGGACGCATAGAAAGTGATATAGTTCCCTTCGCGTACGGGCGAAAGATTTCTGTCTTTGAGTTCTCCGTCGAATTGTACGGTAAATTCCTTATTAAACTCTTTATTTCTGTACTCTTCGGGAATTTCTACGCAGATTTTGTATTGTTTATCGTTAATAATCGACGAATTGTTTACCGTTATCTTAAACGCGACTATTTTGCTTTCCACGCCGATCATTTTCGACCAAACGTTCGTCTTGTTCTTGTTCGTGTTTATCGTGGTAAACAATATCGACGTTCCGTCGGGAATACCGTTCGGTCCTATCATATAAGAAGAACTGTTTTTATCCTTAACGGTGTTTTCGTAAATCTTCACTTTGCCGTCGTACGTCGGATATTTAAGCGTGTAGTTGGACGCGTGAAGTCCGGTCAAATAACAGTCCGTGATTTCCACGTAATGCTCGCCCACGCTTACGTCCGCGCCCGAGGTGCGCGCCTTGATGTTAAGTTTTACTTCGTCCTCGTACTGCACTCCCGTAAGCGACGCGCTTATTTCGAGCGTGGATACTCCGTCAAACGCTTTGTCCTTTACGGTAATTTCGCTTACTTCCAGCGGTCTCGGATTAATCTTGAACACCGCGCTCTTTTGCATCGACGAGTAATTCGTATCGTCTACGTACACCGTCATATTATACGACCCGACAAGCGACGGCATCGTCGTACCGTAACCTTCGTAAATCACGTAATAACTTACGTTCGCCGGTTTGGTCGTTATTATCGGAGAAACTACCGAACCTTTGCCGTACACTTGGTACAATAACGTATCTACGTCGAAGTCTATACTCGTCACCTTGCCTTTATCCACTCTATAAAACACAGTCTTTGTCGCCGTGTAATCGTCGTGTCTTAGTGTAACGATAAGGTCGTACGTTCCTATTGCCTTAGGCGCGGTAAACCCGTCGTAATCCGCCGTTCCCGCACGCGAAACGTATCTGTACTCTACGTTGAGTTTCATTGTTTTTTCGTCTTTAATGAGATACGTTCTCTTCCCCTCGGTGTTTGCGTCGTACATTTTTACGTCAACGGGCGCTTTTTCGCCGTAGGTGGTGGTATAAGCGGTCACTATTTCGTTGCCGTTTATAAAATCGATGTCTATATCTTTCTTTTCCACGACGTACTTAAACAGCGTTTTTTCGGAAATAAAGTCTTTGCCGTCGATATAACAGGTAAAGTAGTACGTCCCGGCAGGAATAATATCGCCTTTGCGGTACGTTATTCCGTCGCAAGTAAAGTCTATTACCGCGTCTGATTCGAGGTTTGCCGGAGCCGTGGTAAACTTTATCTTCGTAAAGTCGGCTGCGACGCCGTATTCGACGAACGTTTCTTCGACGGTTATCGTCGCTTGTCCTCTTCCTATTACTATTTCCGTCGTGCCGCGCTTTTCGGCAAAGTTACTCGCGTCGTCAGGGGTAAACGTGTACGCTACGGTTTGCGTGCCTGCGTTTGCAAACGCTTTTCCGCTTTCGATGAACCTGAACGTACCCTTTATCGGGTCGGCAAACCCGATATAGTACACGCTTCCGCCCGTAAGCGCGGATTTGGCAAGACTTTCGCCTACTCCGACGCTCGTAGCGGTCGGGTCTATCGAACGCGTTTCGTCCGTTCTCGCTTTGTTTACCGTAAACACGGGACTCCTGCCGCCTTCCGAGGTGGTTAGTTCCACTCTGTAATTACTTCCGGCAACCGACGCTTTCAACGTATACACGCCTGCCGCGACGGGTTCCGTAATCTGACCGGACGAGTTTATAAACTCGAAATAAAGTTCTATTTCGTTGTCTATATCCTTGTATTTAAGGGCGTTTCTCGCGCTCGTCCCCGTATAATACGTCGTAAGTACGGTAAATTCTATTCTCACGGTTTTGGGTGCGATTTTTATCTTCGTTTCAAACGAGCAGATTTCGTAGTTCCTGTCGTCGGGCGTAAACGTAAACAATACCGTTCTTTCCCCTGCTCCGTAAACTATCGACGCGTCTTTTTCGTTGACGGCGTACTTACCTTTTATCACGTTGCCCGACGCGTCGCGCACCACGGCGCTCGTGACGTCAAGCCTTACTTCGCTCGTCTTCTGCCCGTAGACAATATTGCTATTGTCTTTGTCTATCGCTATCGTCGTAGGAGTAACTTCTATCGTGGTCGCTCTCTTTTTTATCGTATAGATAACAGTGTTGTTCGCAATCGAGTAGTTATTGTTGTTTGCTTCCACGCTTATTACGTACTCGCCTGCGTTTACGGGTTTTTTCGTTTGTTGCGGATAATCGGACGCGCGGTAGTACACGGTGTAGCCGCCTCTGTCTTCAAACGAGAACTCTTCGCCGTTTTCCGTTTTGAACGACGGAGATATGGCAAACGAACTCCATTCGCTGCTGCCGTAATCCACTACGTAAGACGTCGAAGCGAGTATCATTCTTATTTGTTGCGGTTTCACGACGTAATTAAACGTCCTTTCTCCTTTATAAGACTGTCCGAAAACGGTAATCTTTACTTCGTATTCGCCTGCCGAAAGTTCGTTAATCGCGCCATACGTAGACGTGCCTTTTTTTCGTATCTCCGCCTTATACTCGCCGCTTGCCACCGCGTCGCCGTTAAGCCACGGAACAATCAACGTGTGCGACCCGGAATTGTATACGTCGTAATACACCGTTTCGCCGTTTATTTCTTCGCTTTCCTTCGCAAGGTAGAGTCGTTCGCTTACGTCGCTTTTGGTCACCGTAAACTCGATATACCGTGTCCCGTAATACTTGTTCGCCTTATCGTTAATCATAATCGCGACGGTATACTTTCCGCGTTCCGTTCCTGCGCTTACCGCACCGTTTTCGTCGAAAATTCTGAGTGTAATCGCGCTTGTCGGGACGGGTACGGCGGTATTTTTAACGGTAACCTGTATATCGTCTATCGATATGGGTTTGCCGTCATAAGGCTTTGTCGTGTTTTCCGCGATGACGTCGAGCGGAGCAATTTTGATATAATCCAGCACGGTTGCGGTCACGTTTACGAGAGTGTAGTTTTGCGTATTCATCGACGCGACGGCGGTATTGCCGTTAAACTCGACATTAAGTATTTTTTCTATTATTTCGGAAGAGAAAATTCCGTCGTAAGCAAACTTTTCGTTTTCTCTTTCGACCGACCCGACGAATTCACCCGAGCGGTTATAAATCGAAAGAATGAAGTCGCTGTTTTCGTCGTTGTCGAAACGATAAATCGTAAACGTAAATTCGCTTGCGGTCAGCGATTTTCTTTGCAGAAGATCTTTGCCGGATATAAATCCGCGCATATTGTTATACTGTCGGGCGTCTAGCACCTGCTCGGTTCTCAATTTATACGAAACTTCGAGTTGTTCTCCGACCGACGGAACGTACGTCTTATCTTTAACGAAAGACAATATTCCGTATTCGGTCAAGAACTCGGCGGCGGCTTTACATTTTTCGCAATCGGGGTTTGCTGCGACGAATTGCAATCCGTACTCTCCGAGTTTAACTCCGTACGACGCGTTTTCCCGTCCTATAATCACTATTTTCGCTCCGCAGTTGCCGTCGTGTTGCGACGCACCGGGAGTACCGACCGCTCCGTTTACCGCGATAAACTGCGGATACAGAATTTTATTCGTGAAGTTCGTTCCGTTCACGGTCGCACCCGACTCCAAAACGGTTCCGTCCGTCGAGAACGCGTCTTTCCCGATTGCTTCCACGTCTATTTCAAACGTCACTCGCCCGAAGTTGCCCTCGTCGGTCGGGATAAACGTAACTTTGACTTTGTTTGCGTTGGCTTCCGTGAGAATAACGCTTGTCCCGTCTATTTCAAACCTACCGTACACTTCGCTCGCTTCCAAGGAATTTATCGCGGCTTTCCCTCCGGTAAGGCGCGACGTATCTATGCTGTCGCCTATTTTGAACGTTCCCGTAGCAACGGGTTTCACCGTTATTATCGGCGTACCCTGCGTGATGACGTATTTATACTGCCACGCTCTCGTCCCCGTATAGTTCTTTCCGCTTACTTCCGCGGTAACCGTGTACGTGCCTATCGACAGGGGCGTTTGCGCCACGCCGTCAATCGAATATCTTAAATTGATTGCAAAATCGCCGTTTTGTTTCGGATACCCGTAAATTTTCGACGCGTCGAATTTCGCTTTGAGCGGTTGCATCGCGCCGTTATATTCCGTTGCGAAATCGCCGTTTTCGAGTGCGTCGTTTTCAAGTTTTATAAACGTTTCGTCAAGCGTTCTCTTTGCTACGGCGAGTTTTACCGTTCCGCTTGCGGCAAGGAAGTTTCCGCTGTCGGGCGTAAACGAGTACGAAACCGTGTGTTCGCCTACCGCTAACGTATTGATAAGTCCGACGTCTATCGCGAACGTACCCGTTCTTTCTTTCCCGTCGTAGGTATACGCTCCCGTTCCGTCGATATAAACGGGCGCAACGGGCGAGTTATATTCGTACGGCGCAAACGAAGGCGCGGATTTTTGCGTCAGTTTCGCTTTGTTTACCGTATACGTAAGCGTATGCTCGCCTTTATAGTTGTTATCGGATATTTCGATTACTACTTCGTACGTTCCTGCGTCTAGTTTCCCTAGCGCGGCAAGCGGCGCGTATACGAATTCGTCCGAACTCTCGTTTTTTCTGTATTTATATTTAAGTCCTAGTCCGTACGGCGAAGTCGTGTTTGCGGTGATTCTTTCGCCCTCCGTCCCGGTATACGTCGTAACCACGCTCGAAGGAGCGACTATCGTGGTTTTATATTTGTCTATAAACAGTTTATATCCGCGCGAAACGCCGTTTGCGTCGGTAATTTCGAGCGCATTGATTTTATCTTCGTAGCCGTTGTTCTCGTAAGCGGCGAAGTTAAGGTATATTTCGTAAGTTCCCGCCGCGACCGGCATTCCCTGACAGGGCTTCCCGTTTTGTTCGTAACTTAGCGTACAAACAGCCTCGTTGTCGCCCATATACGCGAAAACCGTCTTCTGCACGGAATAAACTTGTTCTATATTGACTATTTCTATTGACGTAAGGTCAACCGCTATCTTCAAAAACGCGTCGATTTTGGCTTGTTTTTCTCCGCTTTCGTAAATCGCAAGGCAATAGTTGCTGTTTTCGGACAGCATCATTTCCGCATCGTAATAGCCTATCGCGCTCGGCGAATAGCCGAGATACGAGCCGCTTTGTTTATACTTTATCGTCACTGCCTCGTCTATTCGGTCGTAACTCGTCGTTCCGTCCGAATTTACCGTTTTCCCTTCGTAAATAATATATTCCAAGGTTTGCGAACTTCCCCTGAACGGTTTTTTAAGTCCCACTACGCCCGAATCGTTGGTTTCGAGTTTAACGAACTTGCTCGCGTCGCTCGCTTTAACTATTTCTATAAACGCGGATTTCTTCTCTACCGTAAACGTACAGGAAGTTTCTCCCATATAATTGTCGTCGTTTATCGAGGCAAAAAGGGTATACGTCCCTGCATTGAGATAACTCGTTGCTCCGTAAGGCGGTTGCAGTCCGAGAGAGTTTCTTATGCTTAAACTCCACGCAAGTTTGTCGTAGCCGGCGGCAACGGAGTATTTTGCGACTTTGTTCTTTAACGTTTCGTCCGTACATATTATATCTTTATAGATATACTCGCTTTGTTTCGTGCCGAGCGACATCTTTTCGCTAATATCGGCTTTGCCTATCGTCGTTTCGAGATAACCGCCGTTTTCGTCCGTTCCTTCGAATTTCGAGTAGTTTACGCTGTCGAACGGGACGTAATCAAAATACACTCTGATTTTTACCCCCGCATTCGGGAATACGGTATTGTTTCCTATCTCCGTTTGTATTAACTTATTTTCTTTGTATATTCCTATTTTCGAACCGAGCGTTACTCTGCCGTCAACGTATTTCAATATTTCGCCGCCTTCCGCTTCAAAACTTCCGCTAAGGAAGCCCACCGAAGTCGCTACCGCGGCGTTATACACGATGTTTTTGTTTCCATCGGCAATCGCAGGTAGTTCGTTCACCGACAGTTTTGCTGCCGAAACGCTAAGATTAAACGTGATTTCGCCGCAATAATTAAGGTCGTTAACCGCGTATAAGGCGATATATTTTCCTGCCGAGAGCGCGCCTTCTACCGTTTGCCCGTCTTTTGTAAACGTAAACACGCCTTTTGTTTTGTCCGAAGTCTTATCGTCCACAAAACCCGTATGCGTAATACGCGCATAGAAGTCGTCGTCCGACCAGTTGTTATACGCAACGAAGAATTCGGTTTGTTCGCTGTCGTAGTCGAACGTTACGGCGAGTTGTTTTTTTTGCACGTTAAGTTCGCAACCGCCGACGTACACGGATTTATATCCGTTGCGTTCTTCAAAATTCGCAGCGAGTTCTATATTGACTATTCCCGCCGCGCTCACGTTCGGTTTATTGCTCGTAAGCCCGAAAGTATAGAACGACGGCTCGACGTATCTATATACGTATTTGCCGTTAATCGCGTAATGCGTGCCGTTTTCGGGAGCGACGCCGTTATACGAATACAATATACCTAAACTCTTCGTTGCGGTTATATCTTCGTTTTCTATTACTTTATCGCCGTAAGTAACGTCGCCTACCCGCACTTGCGACCAGTCTATTTCCGCTTGTCCGACGCTTATCGACACCGCTTTATACAAGAAGTCGAAGTTCTCGTCGATGGTTACGGTTTCTCCGTCCGTGCTGCACGCGAAAAAGCAAAGGTAATACGCGTATTGATTTTCGCTATACTCGGGTTCGTACAACGACATTTCTTTTGCGTACGCAATCCTGTTTTCCTCGGTATCCGGTCTTGTTTCGAGCCATTTGTCGTATTTTTCTCTAACAGCGAATACTTTTCCGGGAACGAAAGTTTCCACCGTGCTTACGTTCGACGCGGATTTATATTTCAAATACGGATATGTAAACGTCGTCGATATTTTGCTTAATCCGATTTCTTTGAGCGGTTGCCCGTATGAAAGGTTATACACGGGGTTAAACTGGCTCGGCGCGATTTCCGGCCAAGCGGTGTTCATACTCGCGTTTGCGTCGTCTACTTTCTTTACGGAATATTTTTGTCCGTGTCCGACGCCTTCGTAGTTTTCTTCGTCTATCGTCACGCGAACGTAATATTTCCCTGCCGGGACGGGGTTTCCGGTAAACGGTCTCAAATAACCGCCGTTTCCGTCTTCTCCGGTAACTTTATTGCTTTCGTCCATAAGTTCCGTCGCGGTTTTGTCTGCCGAATAGAAGAAATACTCGTACACGAACTTGTTGACGTAATAAGTATAGTCGGTCACTCCGTCTTTCGCGAGTTTAAGCGTAATGTTCGGAGTTTTGTCGCGTTGATAATCGCACACGGTATTTTCTATATCCACCGTGAGTTTTATCTTATCGATTTTTATATAAGTATAGATATTCTTACTGTAATTACAGTTTTTTTCGTCAAGGAAAATCTTTACGGCGTATATTCCGGAGTTTATCGGGCGAGTTTCGCTGAATTTAAGCGCGGATATTTGCGTTTCGTTAAGCGTAAGCGAACTTGCCGGCGCGTACCTTATTTTTGCGTAGTCGATAAGGTTTAACAATTCTCCCGTTTCTTCAAATTCGTACGTGCTTGTAAGGGTATACTTAAACGATCTGCCCGTACCGTCGTAGACGTAGTTGACGTAACTTATCGTTTCCTTGTCGCCGTTGTTCATAGTCATCGTCGTCATTTCGATAGAACTGTCTTCTCCTTGATTTGGGTCAAGCGTAAACTCTATTCTGTCGTCGTGCGTTACGGTGATTTCGTATCTTTGCGTTACCGTGGAATAGTTGGGGTCCTGAACGAAGTTCCCGTTCGCGTCGAACGCTTCGTCCGCATAAATCGCCGTATGTCCGCTTACCGTTCCTTTAACGGGGATAAACTTAATTCTTACCGCGACTTTGCCCGCTTTCGGGGATAGATATGTATCGGATTCTTTATCGATACTGTCCGGGTCTATCATATAATACCCCGCTATCCCGTCGTTCGACATATTGTAAACAAAGTATTCTTTTCCCACGTCCCTGACGCATACGACTATTCCCGTACCGGGCGTCTGTCTGCCTTTTTCGTCCCTTTCGTCCGGGTCGAAGTCCAGAATCGCAAGCCCCGTCTTTTTACCGTCTTCGCTCTTCGCACCGTACGCGATACGCATTTCCATAACGTCTATTTTCGGCTGTTTCGGCGTTATTGACAACGTTCCCGTCTTTTCGCCGTAGTATTTCATATTGTCCACGATTTGCGTTCTGTAAAAATACGTGCCTGCGTTCGACGGTATGTTCGATAGATTTTCGCCTTCTTCGACGCGTTGCGTCATACCTTCGTCAACGTAATAAATCGTTCTCGTTTTCGCGGTAAGTCCCATATTTTGCAGTTCGGGTACGCTTACTTTTATTTCTCTCGGTATCCCGTTATATTCTTGGTTTATGTCGGCGACGTTTAGTTGCACTATCGTTTTGAACGAGAACCGCATTAGTCGTAACAACTCGTTATAACAGTACGACTTGTCCACGCTAAACGTATAATCCGCCTGTTTCGTAACTCCGTCCGACGTAATTCGGTACTGTTCGTACGCAAGATGCGTTTGCCTGTTATTGTCAAACGCGAAATCCGTCGTCGAATAACTTGTATTCCCGACGGAAAAGTTTGTAAGTTTATACGATTTATAGGTGTTTGCGTCGGTAAACCGAACTCTTAAATAGACACGGTTCGCTCTACGAAGTCTTATCGTAAACGCTTCGCCGGTTTCGTTCGATTCCGCCTCGATAAACGATGAAGTTTTCGCGTCGTCGTCTACCGTCGCGTAAAAAACTTTTACCGCAGCAAGCGCGGTTTGTCCGATATTATCGTCGTCCGCCTCGCCGCCGAGAACGTATTTTATGGTGAATTCGTAGTCGGTAATATCGACTTTAACGAAGTATTTGAGCGTACACATCGTGCTTTTTCCGCAGTAATCGTACGCGACGAACTCTATCGACCATACGCCCGATTTCGTTATTTCCGTCGAAGTTCCGTTCGCTCCTATCGCCATATTGAAGTATATATCGCCGTACGAGCAATCGTCATCCGCGCCCGTTACTCTTGCGTAAACCCCGGCATACTCGCCTTTCGTTTCATAATCGTAAGGAACGCACCTGTAATAACTTTTTCCGCTTACCGCGGTTAAATCCGTCGTGCGCTCGTACTGTCCGATGTTGTTTCTTACATACGCTTCGCCCGTTATCGTATCCCCTTCGACGAGTCCGTCGATGCGCGACATTTTATAGTATTTGCCGCCCTGTACGAGCCTGTCTTCGTGCATCGCGTATATTTTGGTGTTTTCTCCCGTTTCTTTGAAAATCGGACCGGTGAAATTTTCCGCGTTCTTTTCCGCCACAGTTTGCGGCACGTCCGTGCCTACGTATTTCGTTTTATAATAAATTATCGTATTGCTACCGCCGTTGTTCGTAACCGCGCTGTCGGTAAAAATCGGTTTATTGTCCTTGCTCGACCCGGTTAGCAACAATCTTACGATTTGGTTGTCCTTTTGGTCGTCGGCGGTTACGTTCGATTGTACCGTCGTATAGAACGCGGCGTTGCGTTCGTCAAGATACTTTTGGTAAAACTTTCCGCTTTCCGTAAGTTCCGGCGTGTTCGGCGCTTTGGAATCTACGAAAACGGATATGGAAACGGTTTCGGAACTGTAAATGGGTTTTAATTCTTTCGTCGATTTATCCCTGTATGAAATAACCGGGCTGAGTTTTAACATTCCCGTAGACGGCGAACCCGTCTTTACTTTGAATTTTATCGCCTGCCCCGATTTGTTGTCTTTGTTTTGCTCTCCGTCCCCTTCGATAGACCCTTCCGTCGGCTTGTTCCAACTTATGAGAAACTCGTCCGTTTCGTAGAGAAAAAGTTTTCTGAACATCGTTCCGTCCTTACACGAATCAAAAGTCGGTTGACTCGAAGAATAGTTCGCCGTGTCGATTGTCATCGTGCCTTTGCTCGTTTTCAGAACAAGATTGATATCGAGCAAATCGCCGGGCTTCGCATAAGTGGCAGGCGCGGTCGGGTACCTGTCGTCGCCGGAAACCACGCAAGTCGTCACTCTGTTAAGGTCGGCAGGGTTGTTACTCGGTGCTCCGCCGTCGGTCGCAACGCTTAAATCCGTGCTGAACGTAACGGACACTCTGATACCGACTTCGCGCATCGCAAGCACGAAATCTCTGCCGTTTTGCACAAACCCTTTAAGGGTAACTTGGATAAACGCGTTGTCCCCGTAGGAGCCGCTCGCTATCTGTCCGCCGTGTCCCATCACTACTTCGTCTTCTACGGGAAGGGATTTCGCCGTGCTTGACGAGAACAACGGTCGCATCGAGGTCGTAAGTCCGCTTACCGGGTCGGGCTCGGTATCGCCGCCCGTGTAAAAATACGCAAGTATCTGCGCTTCTTCGTTCATCGACAAATCTTTGCCCGCCAACTGCCCTATTACGGCGTTTCTTGCGGTAACCACGTAAGGTACGACGCTGACTTTAAGCATCTTGTCTTTGAGCGCCATTCTGAGTTCTTCGCTAAGTCCGAAGGTAAACGACATCTGCGCGTCGTCAGACGGTTTGGAAACGTATATCGCACATTCGTTTACGGTAGTTGACGGTTCGAAGCAGTTATAACGTAGCATACTGCCGGTCTTTGACGACGCTCCTTTCATCGTCATGGAAATCGTGTCGATAAACGGATTGTTCGCATTTGCGCTAGTCGTCGAAAAATCGCCGGAAGTAAAAGAATGATAGGTTTTGTCAACGTCGGGTTTAAGCGTACTCCCGAAAAGCCCGCTATTGCTATCGGAATTCGTATACGTTTGATTTCTGTTAATCTCTACGAGTTTTGCGGAACCGTCTGCTAACGAGACCGACGGATTTGCATTGAAAATCGTCTCGGCTTTCGCTTCTTCAAAATTCATCGAGCAAGACAACGCCGCAACCGAAACACAAATCAGCGCAAGTACGATTGTAATCGCAATCGCTATTTTGACTTTCAACGCCGTTTTTCCGTTCATAAACAAAACCTCCGACCAAAAAAGCGCATAATACGCCCTTTTATATGTATTAATAATATAACATTTTTTTTATAATGTCAATACGTGCGCACGCACATTTAAGCCTTGAAAAAGCCTTCTCCGTAACTTGTCGGGCGGGCGGGTGGGACGACACGGCAAATTGTACCGAAAACATCTCGCTTTTTTAGGAAACCGCTCTTCGTTAAGCGTACTCTATTACCGACGGTATGGCTTTCGACAAAAAATTTTTTTATTTATGAAAAAAACGCGTTATTCGCTTGATAAATCGGAAAGCATAGTGTTATAATAACCACAGTTAGCAGTCGATAGGTTTAACTGCTAACGACAAAAAAGAAAAGAAACAAGTCAAAGGAGGCATTTATAAAATGACTTTGAAACCTTTATTCGACAAAGTTGTCATCAAGCAAGAAGAACTCAAAGAGACGTCGCCCGGCGGAATCATTCTCACGGGAAACGCGAAAGAGAAACCGGTCATGGCTACGGTTATTGCCGTCGGACCCGGCGGATTAGTTGACGGAAAAGAGATTAAGATGGAAGTTAAGGTCGGGGACAAGATACTGTATTCCAAGTATGCCGGAACGGATTTCAAACTTCCCGAAGGCAACGTTACCATCATTCGTCAAAGCGACATTTTGGCGATAGTACTGTAATTAAAGGAGATGAATAATTATGGCAAAACAATTCAAATACGCCGAAGAGGCGCGTAAATCGTTGGAAACAGGCGTAAACACGCTTGCCGATACCGTTAAACTCACGCTCGGACCTAAGGGTAGAAACGTCGTACTCGAAAAAAAGTACGGTAGTCCCCTTATCACCAACGACGGCGTGACGATAGCGAAAGAAATCGAACTTAAAGACCCGTTTGAAAACATGGGTGCGCAACTCATCAAAGAAGTAAGCGTCAAAACCAACGACGTTGCGGGAGACGGCACCACTACTGCTTCCGTTCTCGCCCAAGCCATCATAAAAGAAGGGCTTAAAAACGTTGCCGCGGGAGCAAACCCGATGGACATTCGTCGCGGAATTTTGAAAACCGCCGAAACTGCCGTTGCCGAACTTAAAAAGATAAGCAAAGAAGTAAGCGAAAAGAGCGAAATCGCGAGCGTTGCCAGCATTTCCGCAGGCGACGAAAAAATCGGCGCGTTGATAAGCGACGCTATGGAAAAAGTCGGAAAAGACGGCGTTATTACCGTGGCGGAAAGCAAAACCGCTCTTACGAGCCTTAACGTTGTCGAAGGTATGCAGTTCGACCGCGGATACGCAAGTCCTTATATGATTACCAACGCGGATAAAATGGAAGCGGAAATGGAAAACCCCGTTATTCTCATCACGGACAAGAAAATCGCGTCCATTCAAGAAATAATCCCCGTTCTCGAACAGGTAATGAAAAACGGACTTAAACTTCTCATCATTGCGGAAGACTACGAAACCGAGGCTCTCGCTGCTCTTGTCGTAAACAAAATCAAAGGCGTCATCAACGTCGTCGCGGTTAAAGCCCCCGCTTTCGGCGACAGACGGAAAGCAATGCTTGCGGACATCGCCGCGCTTACAGGCGGCACGGTTATTAGCGAAGAAATGGGTATGGAACTTAAAGACGCCGACCTATCTTCTCTCGGCAGAGCAAAACTCGTAAAAGTATCCAAAGACAATACGACGATTATCGACGGTATGGGAGATAAAAACGAAATCGCGGCACGCGTAAACCAAATTAAATCCGAACTCAGCGTAAGCACTTCGTCTTACGATAAAGAAAAACTGCAAGAACGCCTTGCCAAACTGTCCGGCGGCGTTGCTGTAATCGACGTAGGCGCGGCTACCGAAGTTGAAATGAAGGATACCAAACTCCGCATTGAGGACGCCCTTTCTGCCACAAGAGCGGCTGTTGAAGAAGGCGTCGTCCCCGGCGGCGGCATCGCTCTTTTGAGTATTCAAACCGCCGTTAAAAAATATGCGGAAACGCTTGACGGCGACGAACTGACGGGTGCGAAAATCATAATCAAAGCGCTTGAATCGCCCGTTCGTCAAATCGCGGCAAACGCGGGAGTAGACGGCGGAGTGGTTGTCAATACCATAGTAAAAGCAAACAACCCGAGTTACGGTTACGACGCGGCAAAAGACGAATATTGCGATATGCTGAAATCGGGAATACTCGACCCGACGAAAGTGACGCGTTCTGCTCTCGAAAACGCAGCGAGCGTGGCTGCGACTCTTCTTACGACGGAAGCGCTTGTCGCTGACATACCGGAACCCCCTGCCCCGGCGATGCCCGCAGGCGGAATGGGAGATATGTATTAAAGCAAAACGCCCGAACGGGCGTTTTGTTTTAGTCAAGAGTTACGAAAGCACAAATAAAAAATCTCAAGAAATGTTCTTGAGATTTTTTTTGGCAGGAGTAGTAAGAATCGAACTTACGCCAGAGGAGTCAGAGGCCTCTGTGCTGCCATTACACCATACTCCAACGTTCGACTGTTATTCTACTATACCGTACGTTTCAAAGTCAAGCGTTTTTATGCAGTTAGCCGTTTTTTCTCTTCCCTTCGCTCCGCTGAAAATTCCGCCATTATCAACGCTCCGCTAAGTATCATTACCGCTAATTCGCTTATCGGGAAAGACAACCACAGTCCGTCCGTTCCCAGCGTTTTCGACATTATAAACGCCGCCGGCAATATAAACGCGAACCCTCTCGCCAGCGACACCGTTTGCGCTCGCATCGTTTTTTCTCTTGCCGCAAAATACGTGGAAGTCACGATGTTTATCCCTGCAAAAAGCGACCCTATAAAATACAGTTTCACTCCCCTTTCCGCAAGCGTCTGCATTGCCGCGCTATGTTCCGAGTTAAATATTCCGACGATAAAACTTGCGGAAGAATAAGCCGCGACGTACACCGCGACCCCGACAAACGCGGTCGAAATCATCGCTAGCGTAAGTATTTTTCTCACGCCGATTTTATTATTCATCGCGTAGAATTTGCTTATAAGCGGTTGGGCTCCGCTCGCTATGCCGTTAAACATTGCAAGCACTACGACTATGACGTTTGCTATTACGCCGTACGCCGCTACTCCGACGTTGTTTTCCAGTCCGTACATAATTTTGTTGAAACAAAACGTTACAGTCGCCGTAGACACTTCCGCAAGAAGCGACGGAAAACCGATGAGCATTGCTTTGGCGCACAATTTAGGTTCAATCGGCGTTTTCCCTAGCGAAAAACCGTTTTTCTTTCTCAAAAAGTACGGTAGGTACACGGCTAAACTTATTATCGGGGAAAGTCCCGTGGCAAGTATCGCGCCGAATATTCCCATTTCAAGCGGAAAAATAAAAACCCAGTCGAGCAGAATATTCATCAAACTGCCTGCGACCATTCCTATCATTGCGACTAGCGGTGCGCCGTCGTTTCTTAAAAACGACAAAACAATCGAGTTTAATATAAACGCGGGGGAAAACAGCCACAAAACTCTAAAATAAATCTCGCCCATATCCACGACCGCTTTTTCTTTCGCGCCCAAAAATTGTATCATTTCCCTAGCGAAAATCGCGCCGATTATGACGAAAATCAAGGAAAACAAGCATCCCAGCAGTAGAGAGTTGACAAACGTTCTTTTCCCTGCCGTTTCATCTCCTCGCGCTCGATAAACGTTGTACAGAGTCGAACCGCCCACGCCTATCATCAATCCGCACCCGTACATAATCGAGTACGCGGGCAATGCGAAATTGAGCGCGGCAAGACCGTCCGTCCCCATTCCCTTCGAGATAAAAAACGTGTCCGCCAAAATGTAGCACGATATCCCTATCATTCCCAGCACGTTCAGCCCGGTATAGCGCGTAAACTGCGATAAAACTACTCTCTTCTTCATTCCTTTTTTCTCTTGTCAACAAAAAACGCCGCGTTTCTTGTCTTCTAGGCCTAACGACAAAAAACCGACGTCTACGGTTTTACCCGGCGGCAAAACCTTACGTTATCAAACCGAACATATCCTAACAAACATACAGCCGCTTGTCAAGTCTTTTTCACTTTATATACGCGAATAAAACCCGTCTTGCCGCAATATCTTATATAAAGATGAAAAAAGCACTTGGTTTATGCGGCGCGTTTGTAGGGACCGTCATCGGCGCGGGTTTTGCCACGGGCAGAGAAATCACTCTTTTCTTTTCGGATTATTCTGTTCTTTCCGTCGTCTTATCGGGTTTTTTTCTCGGTTTATTCTGTTACGTTATTCTGCGCTTATCCTCTTCTTTCGGTAATGTTTTCACCTCGTTCGGGTTCCTTGAAAAGGCTTTACGCGCGTTTGCTTTCGTCGCTAATTTTTGCGTTTTGTGTGCGACGACGGCAGGCAGCGACGTCGTAATAAAAAACTTGTTTTCCATCGAAGGCGGCGCGATTATTACCGCCCTTATTTGTCTTGCGGTGGTTCTTTTCGGAATTAAAGGCATCAAAACGATGAACTTGCTGATAGTTCCCGTGATACTTGTTCTCGTTCTCGTAGTTTTTTTCAAGGATTTTCACTTGCACTTCGACGGAAAATTCGGCGTAAGCAATTCCTTTACTTATGCGTCGATGAACCTCATCACGGGCGGTTTTTTTATCGGCGCGACGGGTGACGCTCCTACAAAAAAAGAAAGCGCGATATGCGCCGTCTTGTCCGGTATTATTCTCACGATTATGCTTGTTTGCGTCTATTCCGTCACGAAAAACGTGTCGGCGGAAATGCCCTTTATCGAACGAGCCGACGCCCTCGGACTACGGATCGTCGGCAACGTCGTGCTTTATCTTGCAATGATTACCACGGTAATCGGCACGCTATCCGTTTGTTCGGGCAACAACAAAATTGCCGCGGTCGCGGTTACCGTTCTCGCTCTTCTTGCGTCTACGTTCGGGTTTGCGGGTATTGTGGACACGTTCTACCCGATTATCGGCGCGCTCGGCGGTGCTGTCGTGGTTTGCGCGGGCGTTATTTGGTTACTTAATCCAAGATTTTCACGTTATTATAACCTAATATTCCGACCAAACGGCTTTTTATCCCTTCGACGTTCGCCACACGCAAATCAAGGAGAAAAAGTTTCCCGTCCACTTGAATTTTTACTTTCGCGCCGTGCGGATCGGAATAACTTGAAAGAAGGTTAGTTACTTTCGTGTAAATTTCTTCGTCGTTTTCCATTCTAAGACAAAGCGAACGCGTATCTTCGGCGATTTCCTTGTCGGACAACCCCCACGGCAACACAGCCTGCACTTCTATTCTCGGCGTCGGTCTGTCTTCGCTTATGCTGATTTTACCGCGTATTTTTACAAGGTTATCGTCCACGAGCAAGTCTTTATATTTCGTATACGAATTTCCGAAAAACGTGATTTCCGCGCTGCCGTAGAAGTCTTCTATGGTGGCAAAACCCCATTTTTTATTGTTTTTATTGACTTTTATCGTAACGTCGCTTAGCAGCCCGCCGAAAAGTATTACGTCCCCGTCGTTTACGTTATACTTATAGTGTTCGATTACGTTTCCGTCGTCGTCGTACTCCGGTTCTTCCGTTTCGTCCTCGATGGGTGCGAGCATCGTCGTATTGAAGTTGAACTTCTTAAACTCTTCTTCGTGGTCTTCGAGCGGATGTCCGGTAACGTACCTGCCTAAAACTTCTTTTTCGAGTTTCAGTCTTGACTGTTTGCTTTCCGATACGGGTTTATACTTAAAATCGCTATTATCGAGCATAAAATCGAAAAAGAACTGACCGCCGTCCAACAACGCTTTGTTTTTCGTTTCTATTTCCATTACGTTTTCGTAATTTGCCATAAGCGTGGCGCGGTTGTGTCCGAAACAGTCGAATGCGCCGCCTTTTATAAGGCTTTCTATCATTCTTCTGTTTATCGCTTCGCTACTCGCTCTTCTGATAAAATCTGACAGGTCTTTGAACTCGCCGTTTTTCTCTCTTTCGGCTACAACCGAATCCACCGCCGCTTTCCCGACGTTTTTAATACACGCAAGCCCGTAGCGAATTCCTTCTTTTTCCGGAACGAACAGCCCTTCGCTGTGGTTTATATCCGGTTGATACAGCGTTATTCCCATTTCCTTTATCAGTCTTAGATATTTCGCCGTGTCCACGGGGTTGGTAATACGGTTATTGATTACCGAACACAGATATTCGACGGGATAATAATGTTTTAGATACGCCGTTTGGTACGTAAGCACCGAATACGCCGCGGCGTGCGATTTGTTAAACGCGTACCGCCCGAATTCTTCGAGTTTGTTCCACATGCTCAGCGCAAACTCTTCGCTTACGTTGTTCTTAACGCAACCGTCAACGAACTTCTTTCTCTGCGCGGGTATTTGGTCGAGTTTTTTCTTACTTATAAACTTACGGAAGTTATCCGCTTCGTTAAGCGAATACCCGGCAAGCGCCTGCGTAATTCTCATCGCTTGTTCTTGATAAACGACTATTCCGTACGTCGTCTTTAATATATCGACGAGTTTCGGGTGTTGATAATCGATTTTGTCGGGGTTAAATTTGTTGGTGATATAAGCCGGGATATACGCCATAGGCCCCGGTCTGTACAAACTAACGCCTGCTATGATTTCTTCGAGTATAGACGGTTTTAACTTACGCATAAAGTCTTTCATTCCGCCGCTTTCGAGTTGGAACACCGTATCTGTATCCCCGTCGCCTATCATCTTATACGTTTCTTGATCGTCGTATCCGAGTTCGTTAAAGTCGATTTCTCGATTGCGATATTTTTTGAGAAACCGCTTTGTCATATCTATATCTGTAAGGGTTTTGAGTGCCAAAAAGTCCATTTTCAGTAACCCTAACTCCTCGCACTCGACCATATCGAATTGCGTAACGATATCTTCGTCGTTGCGTGCGAGCGGAACTTTATCGCTTACGGGAATGGAGCATATTATGACGCCTGCGGCGTGTTTGCCCCTGTCCTTCGGCATATCTTCGATTTGCATGGCAAGATCGATAATTTCCTTATAAGTCGAGTTATTTTCGTACATATCTGCGAGTTCTTCCACGCAATGTCCGCCTTTACGGTCGAGCAAGTCGGCGATATGAACTTTTTTGTCGTTATCGGTGATGTTTTTTACGAGCGCGTTGGCTTCGGAGAACGGAATTTTATATACCCTCGCCACGTTTTTTATCGCGTTCTTTTTCTTCATCGTTCCGAACGTTATTATTTGCGCGACGTGGTCGGAGTGGTATTTTTCTCTTACGTATTCGATGACTTCTTCCCGTCTGTCCGAGCAGAAGTCTACGTCGAAGTCGGGCATCGTCTGACGGCTCGAATTGAGAAACCTTTCAAAAATCAAGTCGTATTTAAGCGGATCGACGTCGGTTATTCTTATCGCGTACGCGACTATGCTTCCTACGCCGCTACCGCGCCCCGCCCCTACGGGAATACCGTGGCTTTTTGCATAGTTGATAAAATCCCAAACGATAAGGTAATACGACGCGAACCCCATCGTGATTATGGTGTTGAGTTCGTCTTCCGCGCGTTTTATTATCTTAGGCGTAACTACTTTATATCTGTCTTTAAGCCCTTGCATCGCCATTTTCCGCAAAAAGTCTTTGTCGTCTTCGTAGCCTTCGGGCGGAATATATTTCGGTATGGTATATTTATGGAATTCGATGACGAGATTGCATTTATCCGCTATTTCGAGAGAAGTCGCAAGCGCGTCTTCGTCTTGAATTGCGTCCATCATTTCGTCGTACGTTTTATAATAAAATTCGTGGTTCGGGAATTTGAACCGTTTCGGGTCGTCAAGGTCAGAGCCTGTTTGAATACACAACAAGATATCCTGCGCTTTCCAATCCGACTTGTCGATATAATGCAAGTCGTTCGTCGCGACGGTTTTCGCTCCTATTTCGTACGCTATGCGTTTAAGATTATTGATGACTTCCCTTTCTTCGGGCAACCCGTGGTTTTGTAGTTCGATATAAAAATCGTCGCCGAAAAGATCCTTATATTTTCTTGCCACGGCAAGCGCGCCCTTAAAGTCGCGTTCGAGAAGTTTTTGCGGAATTTCGCCGGCGATACACGCCGAAAGACAAATAAGCCCTTCTTTGTATTTTTCGAGAAGTGCAAAGTCCGCTCTCGGTTTTTCGTAAAACCCGTCCACAAACGCTTCGCTCGATATTTTTGCAAGATTATGGAATCCGACGTCGTCTTTTGCAAGCAAAATAAGGTGATAACGCTTACGACTTTTTTCCGTCATATCGTCGCACATATACGCTTCCATTCCGATTATCGGTTTTATGTCGTTTTTTAGACATTCTTTATAAAACTTAATCGCGCCGTACATATTGCCGTGATCGGTAATCGCAACCGCGCGCGCGCCCTCTTCTTTCGCTTTTCGGACGAGCGCGGTCACTCTTGCGCAACCGTCAAGCAAACTGTATTCCGTATGATTATGAAGATGTACGAATTCTTTCATTTCTTCTCCCGTGTTTTCCGTTCTTTTCGTGTTTCGTCTATTCGTTATGTCTTTTTGCCCCCGAACCGTCTAATCGCCGGTTTCGGACGCAAGTTCTATTATTCTCCGTAGCCTGTGGTTGACGCAACTTTTGCCGACCGGCGGATTAAACTGGGCGCCGAGTTCTTCTATCCCTATGTCGGGAAACTCCTTTCTAAGACGACAAGTTTGTTGTAACTCCTCGCTGACGTCGTTTATTTTTCCGCTCTGTTCGAGTTTTTTTATGGCTTCGAGTTGAACTCTCACCGCTCTTACCGTTTTGTCGATGTTTGCCATATCGCAGTTACGCGCGCGATTAACGTTGTTCATAATTTGTCGTTTTGCGATGATGTCGTACGTTTCGAGTGCGCCGCGTACGCTGCCGAGTGCGGTAAGCACGTTGCACACCGCTTCGGAATTTTTAACGTAAATCCCGTTGCCCGTTTTTTTTGACTTTACCGCGTCTTTTTCTATTTGCGCTTCGCGCGCCAACAGTTCGATTACGTCTTGTTTTACTTTGTCCGAGTTAAGATTAAACGACAGCGTATAACCGCCGCTTTTTTTGTCGGTTTTGTCTTCCGGAACTCGCAGCGAACCGCAGGCAAGGTACAAGCCGCGTAAAAACGCTCGTCTTGCGCCGTTTTGCTCTATAAAATCTTTCGGCAACCCGTCCACAAATTCGTACTTATCCTTGACAATGCGGCATTTTTCAAGCAAATCGGCGGATTTCTCGACAGACAACGCTATGGAAAACAGCCGCTCTCTCTCCCCTCCGACGATTTCTCCCGTAGTCATTATTTCCGGGCGTTCGCCATAAATATCGCTTAAAACTTCCGCGACAAGATTAACGAATTTTTCGTTTTTATGCCTAATTTCGGTGATAAAACCATTGAAAGAGAAATGAAGTTCGCCCGCGCCGCGGATGACTCCGCTTAAAAACGGAAATCGCGCGTTTCTTTTTATTTCAAGCGAACACAGTTCATCCGTCACTGTTTCTCTTACGGTCTTCTTCTCCAACTACGTTTACCTCTCTATCAAGTTTTATCCCTAACTTATCGTACACGGTTTTTTCGATGAACTCGGCGATTTCGAGATAATTCGCCGCATTTCCCGTTTCGTTTATCAAAAAATTCGCGTGCGTTTCGCTTACTTTTACGCCGTTTTTTTCGTACCCTTTAAGTCCTGCTTTTTCGATATAATACCCTGCGCTCACGCCGTTATACTGTTTGAAAAAACTGCCGAGCGATTTGCCCTTCGGTTGCTTTATTTGCCGCATTTTCCGAGTTTGCGCCATTTTTTCCGCGATAATGCGACTTTGTTCGGGATATAGCCTCAACGTCGCGTCCAAAATAAAATCTTTGTTCTTTCTTAGGTTGCTGTACCGATACCCGAACGCGATTTCGTCGCGGCTAAGCGTTTCCGTTTCGCCGTCGTCGAGCCTGAATACCGTCACGCTTTCAAGCACTTCGCTTATTTCCGACCCGAAACAACCGCTATTCCCCACGACTGCGCCGCCTATCGTGCCGGGCAACCCGAAAAAACTTTCCGCTCCGCCCAACGACGCATACTGCGCAACGCCGCAAAGTTTTGCAAACGTTTCGCCGGATTTAACCCGTATCGTATCGCCTCGCACGGATATTCCTTTCATAAGCGTGCCGAACACAGCCGCTCCGTCAAACTCGTCCAACACGAGCGTGTTTGTCAGTCCGCCGAGAATGACGTACTCGTCGCGCGCGATTTCGCTCGCTATTTCCGTTAGTTCTGCCGTGTTTTGCGGAAAAAACGCACGTTTTATCACGCCTCCGCAACCTACCGACGACAGACGCGAACAGTCGGTTTCCAAACTTACTATACTCATATATTATAACCCTCCTACGCGTTTAAGTCAACGCGCATATACCTTATATTCGTACTCTATGTCGGATTAAAATATGAGTACACTTCCCGACAATTCGGTCGTGTTTACGAATTATTTACAGTAAGAGTCAATCAGCCATTTTATCGGGTCGTCGTCGCAGGACGGAGCGATGACGTCGGCTTTTTCTTTTGCTACGGGCGAGCCGCTTGCCACACACGCGCCGACAGCCGCATATTCTATCATTGTAAGGTCGTTTTCCGAGTCGCCTATGCAGATGACTTCGTCTTTCTTTATACCGTGCCTTTTCGCGATAAAATCCACTGCCAATCCTTTATTTATGCCGTGCGGTATTATTTCGATTATAAACGGTTTACTGGTATTTATCAAAAATTCTTTGCCGAATTTAACCTTTAATTTTTTCATAATTTCGGGTATTTTTTCGGGTTCTTCCATAAGTAAAATTTTGGGCGGATTTATCTTTTCCCCCAGAATAAATTCGGACAATTTTTTTCCGGTTGCAACAAAATCCGCGTGGCTCAATCTTCCGTACAATCTCGTAAAATCGTTTGGCGTGGCGGTATAAAACTTATCTCCGTCGTAGGTTTGATAATAAAAACCGTTGTCTTCGATAAACCTGCCTATCTCGACCGCTTTTTCGCACGGTATGGCGTTTTTATAAAACACTTCCCCGGTAATCGGCGAAGATATAACCGCGCCTTGAAACGTGGCAAGTTCGTTTTTCAATCCGAGTTCGCGGTAAAGCGGCACCGCACCCGACGTCATTCTTCCCGTGACGATACAAAAAATTCCCCCTTTGGTTTCGTAGTCCTTAATCGCCTGTTTCGTTCCCGAACACAATTCCCCTTTAGAATTGATAAGAGTGTCGTCCAAATCCGAACAAATTAATTTATACTTCATCTTTTTTTTCCTTTGTTTTCAAAAAACTTTTTTATGTTTTCTGCGTCGGCTAATCCTATGCTTTGGGTGTCCATAAGTTCTTCTATGGTTGCCTTTTCTATATTTTCTACTTTCTTAAATTTCATAATTAGATATTTTGCTTTCGTCTTTCCTATACCGTCGATTTGCGTCAACGTGCTTTCCGTCATCTTTTTGGCCCTGAGTGCTCGGTGGAAGGTAATGGCAAATCTATGCGCTTCGTCTCTTATCCTGATTATCAATTTTATCGCAAGGCTGTTACGCGGTAAAATGACGCTTTCTTCTTTATCGGGAAGATATATTTCTTCTTCTCTTTTAGCAAGGCTTATCATATTGACTTCCACTCCCGCGTCTTTCATCGCCTGCATTGCGTAACCGAGTTGTCCTTTTCCTCCGTCGATAATTATTAGGTCGGGTTTAACCGAAAAACTTGCTTCTTTTTGTTTTTTCAGTTCGTCAAAGCGTCTGCCGAGCGTTTCGTACATACACGCGAAGTCATTGTTTCCTTCGACGGTCTTAATTTTGAAGTGCCTATACATTTTCGACGCTTTTTCGCCTTTTTCAAACACAACCATACTTGCGACTTTGTTCGTCCCGCTGACATGAGATATGTCGTAACACTCGATTCTTTTTGGCACTTCGGGCAAATTCAACGCTTCTTTAAGTTGCACCGTCGCGCCGTAAGTAAGGTCTTCATACTTCTCCTGTTTTTCTATTTGAGCGGATAAAAACTCTTCTCCGTTGGCTTTTCCGAGTTCTACGAGTTGTTTCCTTATTCCGCCGCTCGGCTTGATTATCGCGATTTTTCTGCCTGCTTTTTTGGTCAAATAATCGCTTAACTCCGCTCCGAATTCAAGTTCTTCGTCTACAAGAATTTCTGTGCAAATTAGCGGATTTGACTGATAATATTGCATTATAAACGACGTCAAGCCGTTGTTATATTCGTTGTCCGCGCAACGGAAGTTTGTTCCGCCAAGGTATTTGCCCCCTCTTACGGCAAAACAGTTTACCGCGGATTCCATTCCGTTCGTCACGAACGTGAACACGTCTATATCTACTTCCTGCTTGAACGGTATCGACTGTTTTCTCAATATTTTCTCCAAAGCGGACAACGTATCGCGGTACATTTTCGCTTTTTCAAACTCTTCTCTTTCGGCAAAATACGTCATTTTCTTTTTAAGCGTTTCTCTCACCAAATCGTCGTTCCCGTTCAAAAACGCTATGACTTTGTTTATGATTTCGCGATATTCTTCTTTCGTCACTCGTCCGGTACACGGCGCACAGCATCTTCCTATATGAAAATTCAGACATTCGCGTTTCGGCATCGTTCGACACGTCCTTATCGGGAAAACCGTTTGTATTATATCGACAAGTTCTCTCACCGACATACCGAGCATATACGGTCCGAAGTACTTTGCTCCGTCGCTTTTCATTTTATACGCTATTTCTACTCTCGGAAAATCGTTTTTTACGTTTATCTTTATATAAGGATACGTCTTGTCGTCTTTTAGCAGTATGTTGTACGGCGGATTGTTTTCCTTGATTAAATTGTTTTCAAGTATCAACGCCTCGTATTCGCTTTGCGTGATGATATATCGAAAATCCGCTATTTTTTCTACAAGCCGCGTCGTTTTTTCGTTCTTTACACTGTTATGAAAATACTGACGAACCCTGTTTTTAAGAATTTTCGCCTTGCCTACATACAAAATACCGCCGTATTCGTCAAGCATTATATATACGCCGCTCTTACTCGGTAGGTTTTTTAGTTTTTCCCTTAACGCCGTTTTATCCGTTTCCATACCTTAAAAAGTATACCACACTCTCCTCGCTTTTACAATTCAATCCCGAAAATTCAACTTTTTCTTTCCGCCTGATAAAAAACACTCTCGTCGGCATTTTACAATACAGGCATTTCCTTGCAAACCGAACCTCTTTCACTTCTTTCGGGTGGGTGGGCGGGGTCCGCATAAAAAAAGAACCTTTTCAAACAAAGGTTCTTTACAAATCATTGTCCGTAAACGCCGATTATTGCGCTACCGCCTCGAAAATAGTATGTTCCACTATCCATTGTTTATACCTTACGGGCGCAAGCACTAGCGCGTAAATTCCTAGCGTAATTACCGAGAAGAACCCCCATACGAACAGCCTGCCGAGCAAATTCCCCGCTCTTCCTTCAAATCTAAGGCGCATACCGACTATCTGCGTGTGACGGCAATTCCATCTTTGCTGTATGCATATCGCGTTCGGCAACCCGATAAACGGGATAATCGAAAGCAACGCCGTGCCGAGCATCATAAAAAAGTGCCTTCCCGCCGTTCCGTCGTACAAACTGCTTACGTTTTGGCGCGAGCGCTTTTTGTTTACTATTTCCCCGGTCAACGAGACCGTACAGTTGTTAAGTTGAGCCATTATTAACCTCCGACCTTATTTAGTTTAACATTTTTTGTATTATTAGTCAATACTGCGTAAAGCGTTATATGCGCTTTTTATGAGCAAATTCGCTGTTTTTTAGAAATTACACAACGAACGAATGTACATCGCGTCGCGAGCAATATGGTATTTTTCGCAAAGTTCGACGAAATTCCAACCGTACGCTTTATGCAAATGAATAAATACCGTCGCGAGGAGTCTGTAATCGGTATCCCTTATGCAAAGCATTTTTTTAACGATATAGTCGTACGAATATCCCGTCAATCTATTAAGTTCGGCTAGCGTTTCTATAATAAGATTGTTCATATTTTCGCTGCCGAGTTGCAACATATTCGTACTTTGGTCAAACGTGTATTTCCTTCTTATCATAAACGAACACAGCGTGGTTACGGTAAGGTCGTGACGACCTTTGTAGCAATGCATCTTTTTTGCGACTTTCGCGTAAGGGCGTCCGCTTCTCGCGCTTGTTTCTCCGATAATCAACGCAAACGTTTCTTCCTTGACTCTTGCGTAGGGGTACACATAGCGTTTTCTCATATCTTCCAAAACTTCGTTGAGTTTTTCGTATCCCGTTTTCCCTTTGTACGGTTTGAACGTGATTCTCGACGAAAGTTTGTTTCCGAACGTCGTTATATCCGATATTCCGAGTTCTATTCCGAGAATGAGGTTTGCAATCGTGTTTCCGCGCATAAGATACGAAAGACTGTTATACGGGTTGGTTTCTCCGTCCATCGCGCTATACCCGTGAATTTCTCCGAGAGCGTTCCAGATAGCGTGTGCCCCGCTGATTTTTTTCAAATCGAACCTCGCTCTAAACGGGTATCCTACCGAACGCGCCCCGTCGTCGTACGTTCTTTCAAATTCGTCGTTGATAACTTTCATATACACTCTCGCAATCGACTCGGAATCCGCTTTTACAAGCGTATGGACGCTTCCGGACAAGATACAATAAGCCATGGTAACCGCCGCTTGTCCTACTTCAGAAGACGTTTCCAAAAGATTAGCGTATTTTTGTTTGTTCTCTTCGTTTTGGAAAACGTCGTAACCGTACACGCAATCGAAGGTGAACAAACCTATATAACCGCCGCCGCGTACCGTGAGTTTATGTCCGCCGCTTTCCAAGCCCGATATAAAATCAAGCCCTTCGCTGTTTCCCGTCGCTTTAAGATAATCTCTAAAATTATCCGCGGGTTCTTGTGGTTGAATTGCTTTTGCCATAATCGCTCCTTATTATTTATATCTGTGTCGTGTTTATTTTTTTATCGTAAGCGCGTCACCGTTTTCGGTAATCGTGCCTCTTGCAAGGTCCACCGTATAACTTCTATGCCAAAGCGTCCCTACTTCTACCGTGTACTTATATTGATTGTTTTCGTCTTTCGTCTTAACTATGATAAGTTTCCCGTCCAAAAGTTGCAAAACTCCGTTCCTTGTTTTCGTGTCGCCGAACGTAAGCGCGTACGAAATCGTGTATTCGCCGCTTTCTACCCCGTTCTTGTCAAACAAGTTTATACCGTTATACCATTTTTCTTTTATTTTTTCTACGGTTGCCGCTCTGTCGTTAGGGTTAAAATCATACTCGCCGCTCCATTCTTTTCCGTCAAAATTAACGTGCGAAAGTTCTACTTCCATCTCGTTTTTGAACTCGTCGGCAAACAGTTCGGTCAGTATCTCGAAGTAAAGTTCCGCCACCACGTTTTTAGTTTCGGACGTTTCGACGTAACTATCGGTAAATCTCACTACAATTTCAAAATATTTCTCGTTCGGCGAAGCAAGATATACGGAGTTTATATAACGCTTAGCCGACGGATATTTTTGTTCTATTCTCGCTCTCGCTTTTCCGATAACGTCAAGCGCGGGGTTGTGTAAATAATAAATCGCGTACGGGTTTCCACTGAAAGACACGCTCTCTTTCTTCGCGCTTACTCTAAGCACTTTCGCTTTTTCGCTACTGTCTTCCACTCTGACTTCGATAACTTTTTGAATTATCGCATAGTGTTGCAGCGCGTAGTTCGCCGTTTCGTAAAATCTCGTTTTTAACGGTCTGTCGTCGGTAACGCGCATCAATATAAAGTACGCGTTGTTTTCTTCTTCGTACTCTTTTTTCTTTTCGGCTGTAAGAGCCGCGTACTCGTCGGCGGTTATTTTATCTACGACAACGTCGCCATACTTCTTTATTTTGCTCGCCATCGCCGCGCCGCCTACCGTTCCGTCTTCGGTAACATAGAAAGTTTCTACGAGTTCGCCGTTCTTTCCGTACGTCGGTACGGGCGTAAACTTCGCTTGGTCGGAGGCTTCGAACAACGCGTAGTCTTCCTCCGCTATCATATATATAGTACCGAATTTAACGTAATACGAACCGTACACGGGGTCGAGATAGTTTACTTGTTTTATATCGCCCGTTATACCGTCTTCCGTCGTCAGTTTTCTCCCTTTCACGAACATAACCGGCGCAAGTTGTTCGTCCTTGTCGCGTACGGTAACGGGAACGTAATATTCCTTCGTCGCGTCGTCGAGCGCGAGATATTGCGCAAGCGTAATCATATCCTTGCTTTCGATATAATTAAGCGTGATATCAGTCGGGAAGAAGAACTCAGGTATGCTTTGTTTTGCGTTGTACGACGCAGGCGCGGCGTTGCCGTAGAAGAATATAACGTTGTTATACGAGAAGTTTACGTCCTGTCTGTCGTAGACCTTAATCGTATATCCCGCGCGTAAATTCTCTTGCGTAAATTCTTTATAAACCGCGTTTATCGTGATGTTTTCGCCTTCTTTGGAATACAATCCCTTGACAAAACCCGAGTACGTGAAGTCATTGCTGTCCATATCGACGTACTTGTTCATATTCCCGGCGTCATCGCCGTTGCGAGCGTATTTTTGGAACGTAAGTTTGATAATTCCGCCCGAAAGGTCAAGGTCGTCTTCGCTGTTTATCGCGGTATATATATAGTTTTTCAGCGGTTCGATTTCCACTTCGACGCCTTTAAGTTCTGCTCTCCAAACATAAATAAACACTTCGCATTTGACGTTCATATACGTTATCGTAACTCGTCTGTAACCTATTGTTTTGTCCGAAACGTCGTAGTTTAACATACTCGGCGTAATTCTGACGTAGTCCGTGGTTCTGACGCCTGCCGCGTCTTCCCTCACCACGCTAAGCATCTTGTCGGATATTTTCCCTTTGGCGTATTCGCTAAGCATTATTTCCCAACCGACTGCCGATTCGGCAAGCACAGGGAGGGCGTTTGCCGCGTTGTATTCGGGGAAAATCGCCGTTATGCTCGATTCGGCGTTAAGGAAACGCCCGTTCGTCGGGTTAAGCGTAACTCCGTCAAATTCCACGTTCTGTTCGTAAGAAATCGATATTACTTTATCCTTGTTATCGACGACCTCGATCGTATAATTCCTTATTTTTACGTTTTCCGAGTCGTTTTCCATAAGATATAGTATTTCTTTATACGACGCGGTCGTTATATACGAATAACCTTTTTCCGCGGACGCGTCCGGATACGAATAGCAAAGTTCGTACACTGCCGTACCCGTTTGAATAAGGCTGTCTACCGTTTCACCCCTCTTATTGTAAGTCTTATACCAAAATCCGGAAGGTATTTCTTTGTTTTCGATGGAAGCAAGCATGCTGCCCGGTATTTTTTCCGACGGGCCCGCATTGTACGCAAGAATAAACGAATATCCCGAAAAGTCCGGTTTCATTCCCGATTTCCCGACGTACCTTTCTTTGCCTTTCTTTTCGAGCGTAATGGTTTCGGGTTTCCTTTCGGATACGTTTATTTTGAGCGATGAATCGTCGATTGCTCCGAGATAAGCGAACTTTATTTGAACGTCCGACGCTATCGTGTTCGTGTTCCCGCCGTATATCATTTCGGGATATAGTTCGTCTATTATTTCCGTCGTTTCGCCGCCGTCTACGCCCATATAAGTAATGGTCATTTCCAGTCCGCTAAGGTCCCAGTCTTCGTATTGCGTATAGTTCTTTTTGTAATATTCTTTGCCGTCTTTATCACGTAAAGCGGTTATTTTTATGCCGGATACCACTTTCGTTTTTTCAATTTTATACCACTTAAACATCGCATACGGTTCAATCGTTTTTCCTTCGCCGTCTTCGTACGCGGCACATCTTTCGCCGTATTCGTCAACGTATACCGCTTTCGCCTCGTACCCGGTGTTTTTCCGTCTTACGATATCGTTTATCGGAATGTCTTTGTTGTCGGATTCTAGCGTGAACACGTATAATTTCGCTTTGCCGTCTTTTTCATAAACGTAATTTTCGATTTCTTCCCAGTCCATAATTTGTACCGGATTGACAGTAAGGTTGCTATCCGCGCCGAACCCATAGGTTTTGTTGTATTTATTGTTGCGATAATATACGTCGAGCGACGCGTTCGTATAGACGATGTCTTTCGGGTCACTGACGAAAACTTTAATCGGTTTAACCACGAAATCTATCGACTGGATAGGTTGCGGGCGCACCGAATACACGCAAACGGGTTTACCGTACGACGAACTTGTATCGGGAAGAAGTTTCTCGTACTTTGACGGAAGTTTGAACCTGATTTCCGCTTGGTCTTTGATTTCCGCACATTCGAGCGTATACCCTTCGTCTACCATGTCTTCGGTTATCGGTTCCTGCTCGCTTAAATCGCCGTTGTTAAACGCGACTTCGTAGGTCATCGTGGCAATCGATATTCTGTCGCCTTTATAATACGTTTTTCCGTTTATTCCGTCGCTTATCTTGAGTTCTACCGGGTATTTGCTGTCTACGCGGACGTAGAACGAACTTTTGTTTTTCAACTCCTCGCCGTAAACGACGAGTACGTGGTTTCTGCCCGGCACAAGGGTAAACTTGTCTTTCAGGTCTTTTCCGTCGTTTACAAGACGTATGTTGTTTTCGTCGTCCATACGGAAATTTTCAACCGAACCGTCGTCGAACGTAACGCGGACGTAGCCTTTGCTCTTGTCCAACGTGTCGCCCTCTATCATATTGTCTATCGTCGTGTTCACAAACGTTGTCGGTTTAGGATAGGAGAGAATTTCCATCGACGCGAAACTCTTTTCTTTTACGTTACTTACGAATTTGAACGTTGGCGCGGTTTTAATCGTAACCATACCGTTGTCTACGCTTTCTACTCTTCCGCCGCCGATTGAATAAATGATTTTCGTGCCGAGTTTTCCTATATATGTTTTGTCCGCTATCACGTCGCCGGGTTTGACTTCCACTTGGCTTAGTTCGTACGTAACGGTGGTCGTTATCTTCATCGACCTGCTGCCGTCTTCGTTGGTGACGATTTCTTTTACCGTGCCGTAACTTTTACTCTTGATAGGGTCGAGAGGCACTGTCTTGCCGTTACGTTCGAGTTCGTTGGTGGCAAGTTCTTGCCCCGGCTCGACTACGTCGCCTACGCTAACTCTCGAAACGCCGTAAAAACGGTACGCGTACGTTTCTTTATAATTCTCGGGATAATACATTAAAACGGCGTCAACCGAACGCACGGAACTGTCGTCGATACTGACAAATACGTCTTTTTCGAGTTCGTCCTTAACGTTATACGCCGTTTCTTGATTATTGTCGTAACGCACTTTGACGGTCATTCCGTCAAGTTTGAATTTATCCCCTTTGCCCAAGAAAACAAAGTTATCCGCGGCGTCGTCTATTTTTTTAATACTGACGGGCGTTTTTTCGGTAAAGTTAACTTCAAATCCTATTCTTTCGCTACTATACTTAACGTAAATCGTGGTTTTGCCTATCGTTTGATTATCGTACGGTTCGAGCATATCTGCTTCTACGTTTACGAAATTGTACTTGTTGCCTTCGTACTTACATTCTATTATCGCGCCCTTAGGGTCGATTTCTTCCCCGACGACGTAGTCGGTAACGTACGGTTTTTCTCTTAAAGATACGGATTCGAGAATCCACTTTTCTATGGTTATGGTAAAATAAGTGGTAACGTTTTTGTAAGTAACGATTACTTTATGCTCTCCCGGAACGTTCAAATCGTAACTGGAGTCGTCGAGCATATCTTCGGTGAGAGGTATGGTTTCGTGTTTGCCGTTGCTGTAAGTCACGATAACTCTCGCGCCGTTTATGTCGAGTTTATCTCCCGAAATATATTTGACCTTGCTCACGCCGTCCACGGCAATGGACTTGACTACGGGGGTGGCGTACTCGATGTCTACGGTACACCCGACCGCAACAATCAAAGTCGCTAGAACGATTAGCACAACGGCAAGACCTTTTTTCAACTGCAAAACCCCATACTTTTATAGTAAATATATTATATAATACTTAAATGAAAAATGCAATACCAAAATATAAACAAAAACGTCGGAAAAAATCCGACGTAAAACCGCTTTTTTCAGAGAAAAACCTTTACTTAATCTCCCAGTCGATCGGCGTTTCGCCCCGTTTAACGAGAATATCGTTCGTTTGCGAAAAATGTTTGCAACCGAAAAATCCGTAATACGCCGATAACGGCGACGGGTGCGCGGCGGTAAGTTTAACGTGTTTCGGGTTGGTGATAAGCATCGCTTTCTTTTTTGCGGGCGTCCCCCATAACAAAAAAATTATCGGCTTTTCATGCTCGTTCAGTTTAATAAGCACGTCGTCGGTAAACTTTTCCCAACCGTATCCTTTATGTGAAAGCGGCGCGCCTTCGCGTACGGTAAGTATTGTGTTTAACAACAAAACTCCCTGCTCTGCCCAATGTTTTAGGCACCCGTTTTTTGATATAGGGATACCTAAATCGGTATTTAGTTCTTTATATATATTTTTTAGCGAAGCAGGTAGCGGCATACCGGAACGGACGGAAAAGCACATACCGTGCGCTTGATTCGGGCGTACGTACGGGTCTTGTCCGATGATAACCGCTTTGACGTCTTTATAGGGCGTTTCCTTAAACGCGTTAAAAATGTCGTACATCGGCGGATAGATTTTTTGCGTAGCGTATTCGTGTTTTAGGAACCCCCGTAAAATAGTGTAATATTCCTTGTCGAACTCGCCTTTAAGGATTTCGTCCCAGTCGTTACCGAAATGTACCATAAATCACTCTCCCGATTTTCTTTTTTCTATAACATTGTGCGCTTGAAAACTCTGCAAGCAGGTTTCCTAACATATATTATACACTCGGAAAAAAATTTTTCAAGTCGTAAATGCGTAGTAGTGAAGAGTTATGAATACGCTTACGCTCGACCCTTAGACGTTGTTCAAAGTGGCGATGCCGACGGGAACGTCTAAAACGCCGAGCAGTTACCCGTCGGGTCGTCAAAAAGCAGAAGCAAACTAAGGCACATTGCGAGCATTGTCCTGTTATCGCTTGTTCCGTCGTTTCCGCTCAAAAGGAACAGTAATAAAAGCGGTAGCGTATTGTTGTTCAAGGCGTACCTCCGAAATAAACGTTTATTCTACAATATGCGACAAGGTTCGGCATTGATACCGATTTATACTTAATTTATTAAAAAAAGGGAGATTAACAAATGACGCTTGAAGAACTTTTATCTCAATACATGCCGAAAGACGCCGCCATTCGTGACATAGGAGAGTTTTTTTCGGTTTTTTCGCAAGAAACGCGTATTAAAATTATTATTTTGCTTTCCGTAAGCGAACTTAACGTAAACGATTTATCGAAATATCTTCATTTGGGGCAAAGCACGGTTTCGCACCAACTGCGTATCTTAAAAGACCGAAAAATCGTTACTTGCACCAGAAAAGGCAAGGAAATGTACTACAACGTGGCTAATTCCTACGTCAATGAAGTTTTATATTCCGCGGTAAAAGCAACGGAACGCGATGAAGTTCCGTTATCCGAAAAGATGTCGCGTTCCGAGGCAAATCGTAATAGAATATTTGCTTAAACGTCATTTATTTTTGTTTTTTATTATCCTATCCGCTAGTTGTTTTGCGTATTTATACCCGTAAATGACGAGTGCGTCGTACGCTAAAAACGCGACGGCAAACACGACGTTTAATATTGCGTACACTCCGACTTCGTTGAATCGAGTTAAAAACGTAAGTTTATCGAAGTTTACGACGAAAATATTTGTTACTTTGTAAATTATCCAAAAAATCAAGCACGAATATGCGGCTTTTATCACGGTCAACAAAATCACGTTGACTTTTTTGTTATACAAAAACACGGTAAGCACGACGTACAGTCCGCTTGCCATTGCGTAAGGAATTATTTTGACGTTTGCTATAAAGAAACCTATCGCGCCTGCGGCGATTGCCGCAAGAATCCCCTCTCTATAATAGTTTTTGGCGAGCGGACACATAATGCCGACGGTCGTCAGCACGGTAAATCCGACGCTCATAAACGACAAATAATAAGAAAGGGCGATGAACGCCACGCTTAATGCCGTTCCCACCCCTGCAAGCGCAAGTCTTATACCTATATCCTTAGCGTTTACTTTACGCATATTAACAACAGGAAATCAAATCTCCGCCCATACATTCGCAGCAGCAGTCGGCGCAAAGCAATCCGCTACAAACGTCGCACGCGCTACAACCTCTTGAGTTATTGTTATAACCGTTGTTTGTACTGTCGGCGTAAGTTCTCTCCGCTTTCGTGCCGTTTTCGTAAAACGAGTTTCCTTGTGCGGTTGTATTCGCCTTGACGTGTTTTTGCATAGCGGCTTTGGCGTCGGCGTATTTTTTGTTGCCGGGTTCCATATTGCAAGCGAGTTCCAGTTGTTTAAGCGCGTCGCCCGCCCAGTTTTTGCGATAGAAAACGACCGATTGAAGGTAGTGCCAACGAGCGGTTCTCGTCGTGCAGTCGTCGAGCGAATTTTGCGCGCCGTCGATGTCGCCGTTTCTTATTTTCGTTTCGGCGTCGTCGAGTTTTTCATTGACGAAACGAGAACGCGTATCTTCTCTCTCTTCGCCTCTGCCGCGCTCGTCCATTATTCTTACGACGTCGTCGTACGCGGCGTCGATTTCTTCGAGTTTTGCGCAAGCGTCCGCGCCTATATCGCCGGGTTCAAAACGTAAACTTTCGTATTTGTTACGCAAATCTCTATACGCTCTGTACGCCTCGTTTTTGGACGCGTCAGGGCTTATTCCTAGCACTACAAACGAATTTTTCGGCATTTTTTATTGCTCCCTTCGAGTATTTTTTCGGCGCGACTTTTTAGCCCCAGATATATTATATTGCTAAGCGGTCCTTCGCTTATCGCAATATTCATCTCGTTATACGCTTTCGTCGCGTTGTCGATAGCGTCGTATATTATTACGCGCGCTTCGGCTTTTGCCTTTTCGTTCAACTTATCAAACGAACATTTATTTTCCCTTAAAAACGGGTTAAAATTTTGTTTTTCCGTATCTTCTTTCAAATCGTCTATGGCGTCGATGACGTAAATCCACTTCCCGACATAAAAAAGAAGTTTTCGTAAGTTTGCGTCCGCTTTATCGCTTACCGCGTCCGCCGCACGCATTAAAATCTCTCCGAACGCTTCCGCCAGCGTGTTCGCGTCTTCGTTCGCCTTTTCTTTTTCCCGTAACTTTTCATACCCTTTTTCGGTACTTTCCGCAAAAGACGGTAATCTTTTCTTCGCTTTATTATAATATCCCTTTACCAACGTTTTGATTACTCTATGCTTTTTTTCGTCGATTACGTCGTCTACGAGTTTATAATAACCGAGTATCGTATTGACGTCGCTGATTTTTTCCAAAATTTCGCTGTCTTCCACGTACTCGACTTTTTTAAGCAGATGTACGGGGCATCTGCCTTTTTTGAAAACGGGTTCTTTATCTTCGTAATTATATCCTAGCAGCGCAAGCAAAACAATGTCGTAATTAAGGGTCATACGCATGCACTGTCCCGTTCGTTTGCCTATCGCTTTACAAAGTCCGCAATAATAACAACGGTACGTTTGGTAATCCTTAATCAGTATATTAGGCTTATCAATCACGACGTACCCGAACATTACGCTTCAACCAATCCTACTTTTTTATATACTTTGGCGAGCGTTCTTCTCGCTATTTTTTGCGCTTCTTCCGCGCCTTTTTTCGCAACTTCCATTATGTACCGTTTATCGTCTATGATACGGTTATATCTTTCTCGGATAGGACGAAGTTTCTCCACCACCGCTTCTCCGCAAATGCGTTTAAGTTCGGCATAGCCTTTACCTTCGAGTTCGTTTACCCACGTTTCCACGCTCTTGTCGGTAACCGCTTCCAAAATAGTAAGCAGGTTACTGACGCCGGGTTTGTTTTTTTCGTCGTATGCGATGAACCCGTCGCAGTCGGTTACCGCGCGCTTGAACTTTCTCATTATCGCGTCGGGCGCGTCTATCAAACTAACCGTAGCGTTTGCGTCCGGGTCGGACTTGCTCATTTTTTTGGTCGGGTCTTGCAACGAAAATACTTTTGCTCCCTGTTTCGGGATGTACCCTTCCGGTACGGTAAACGTAGGCGAATAAAGATTGTTAAACCTGACGGCAAGGTCGCGCGACAGTTCGAGATGTTGTTTTTGGTCGATGCCGACGGGTACGTAATCGGTTTGGTACAGCAGAATATCCGCCGCCATAAGCACCGGATAATCCAGTAGTCCCATATTGATATTGTCGGTATGTTTTGCCGATTTATCTTTGAACTGCGTCATTCTCGACGCCTCTCCGATATAAGTGAAACAGTTAAGTATCCAAGTAAGTTCTGCGTGTTGCGGAACGTGCGACTGAAAATATATTATACTTTTTTCGGGGTCTATGCCGCACGCAAGGTACTGCGCGAAGAAACTGACTGCTCTTTGGCGATACTCGGCAGGAACCTGTCTTACGGTAAGCGCGTGCAAATCCGCTATTGCGAAAATGCTCTTATACTCGTCTTGAAGTTTAAGCCAGTTGTTTATCGCGCCGATATAATTGCCGAGCGTAATACACCCGGTCGGTTGAACCGCGCTGTATACTATTTTGTTTTCGCCTATCATTTTTATTTTCCTTATTTTCTCTTTGCGTTTTCTCGCCGATTTTTCCTTTTTGCTCGGCGGAAAATGCGTTATGCTCTCACTGCCCTAAGCACCGCGTCTTCTATATCTTTGATTTCCACTACTTCGTCGTGCAAAACGGGTTTGTTTTTGAGTTCTGCAATACTTTCGGGGATTTCCGCGCCCGTGAGCATTTCGAGTTTTTTAATCGCCTTAAACGCGTCGGATTCTTTTTGCCCCGACACCGCTTCCAGCACGCTTTGCGGAAACTTATACGGGTTTGCCGTGCTTAATATTACCGCGCTAGCCGCGTCGTACGCGTCGTTCATAAACTTAAAAAACGCGCTTACCGCAACCGCCGTATGCGGATCGAGCAAATATCCGTATTCGTCAAACACGTTTCCGATGACGTTTTTCGTTTCTTCTTCCGAACTCCAGTACCCGATAAATTCGGGTGCGGCGTCGTAAAGCGTGTCTTCGTCAACCGAGTACTCTCCGTCTTTTTTGAGTTCTTCCATTAAAGAAACGACTTTGTCGCTTTCGCGGTTTAACATCTCGTAAACGAGCCTTTCGAGATTGCTGCTTACGAGTATATCCATCGACGGACTCATCGTTTTGCGGAACTTTCTTCTCGCATTATACAATCCCGTTTCAAAAAACTCGGTAAGCACGTTGTTTTCATTGCTCGCGACGATAAGTTGTTTTATCGGAAGCCCCATTCTTTTCGCGTAATAACCCGCTAATATATTGCCGAAGTTTCCGCTGGGAACTACAAAATTGATTTGTTCTTCGGGTTCGATTTCACCTTCTGCGAGAAGGTCGAGATACGCCGAAAAATAATATACGATTTGCGGAACCAACCGTCCGAAGTTAATCGAGTTCGCGCTGGACAGTTCGTAGCCTGTTTTCGCAAACTTTTCGTTCATTTCTTTGCTTGCAAAAATGCGTTTAACGGCGTTTTGCGCGTCGTCGAAGTTACCTTTTATTCCGATAACGTGCGTGTTTTTGCCGTCGGTCGTCGTCATTTGTTTCTTTTGCATATCGCTAACGCCGTCGGACGGGTACAGCACGACGATTTCCGTGTTTTCCACGTCTTTGAATCCTTCGAGCGCGGCTTTGCCCGTATCTCCGCTCGTCGCAACGAGTATAAGCGTTTTTTTATCGTCGCCTAATTTAACTTTACTACCCGTAAGCAAGTACGGCAGTAGAGTAAGCGCAACGTCTTTGAACGCGCACGTCGGTCCGTGCCAAAGTTCCATTATGTAAGTGCCTTCGTCTACTTTGGTAAGCGGCGCGGGGTAATCGTCAAACTTCGAATATGCTTTTTCTGTGTAAGATTTGAGTTCTTCATAAGAAAACTCGTCGAGATATTTATTAATAATGTACGCCGCGCGTTCGTAATATTCGAGTCCTACAAGGTCTTCGAGTTCTGCGCGCGTAATAATGGGAAACTCGGCAGGTACGTACAGTCCGCCGTCCTTTGCGATGCCGTTAACGATAGCGTGCGCTCCGCTTACCGGACCTTCGCCCCTGGTTGAATAAAATTCCATTCTTCCCTCCGCGATTACGCAAGGTATTTCGCGATAAACGCGGGGAGTTCTTCTCTTGCGCTGCTAACGGTCAATACGAAGTTAACGTGATTGTCCGCAGTGAGTTTGTCTAATAACATAAACAGTTCTGCCATTTCGGGACTGTCGATGTCCACGTTCATTATTTTATAAACTCCGTCGATGAAGATATATTCGACGTCGTAGTTCGCCGCGAGTACGCCTTTGATAAACCCGAACAGCATTTCTTTACCGTTAATCCCTACTTCTTTTGCATTAACGAATTTGATCTGCGGTTTAACTTCCTGTCTGTATCTCGTGGTTGTGGAAAGGAACACAATGTCGCCCTTGCAAGTACCGAGTACTTCCGTGGATAAATCGATAATTCTTTTGGTTTTGCCCGTGCCTTTCGCACCTTCTATGATTTTAATCATTATAAACTCCTTATTTGAAGATTTAATTATTTATTTTATTGTAACATACGCCGAACGTTAAAACAAGTGCTTTAACTATTTTTAACGACAACTCTTATCGATAACTATTAATATTTTTTCTATTTTAGATAGGGTGGGCGGGCGACTGCGAATAACGACTTATCCGAGAGTAATCACGCCTTATCGCCAAACCATATTAAAAGCGGAATGGCAATTCCGCTTTTTCGTCTTATTGTTCGTTGTTCGCTATGTATTTCAATTTACGATAATACGGCAAATCGATTTCTTTCATAATTTCTTTGAGTTCGTAATTGCTCATCGCCGTCGTTCTGCCGCCTGCGTACTCTTCATCGACCTTGCTTTTGATTTTCGCGACGATTTCGTCTTTCTTATCGACTTTGAATTCGTCGGGCAATTTGAAGTACGTGTTCATCCAGTACGCAATACCCGCAAGTCCGCTATGACTGTCTACCGCCACCCCGACTTTTCGTTTAAGCAGGGTTTCCGTGTCGAAAATATTATATATTTCTTCGTCTTTCAACAGTCCGTCCGCGTGAATTCCCGCTCTCGTCGTGTTAAAATTTTTCCCTACAAACGGCGTGGACGACGGAATCTTATAACCGATTTCCTTCTCAAAGTAATGCGCTATGTCGGTAATCACGCTCAAATCCATTCCGTCGGTCGTGCCTTTAATGGACGCATACTCGATCGTCATCGCTTCGAGCGGACAGTTCCCCGTTCTTTCGCCTATACCCAAAAGCGAGCAGTTTACTCCGCTTGCGCCGTACAACCACGCGGTACTCGCATTTACGACCGCTTTATAAAAATCGTTATGCCCGTGCCATTCGATAAGCGACGACGGGATTTCCGCGTAGTGTTTCAATCCGTAAATTATGCCTTGAACGCTTCTCGGCAATGCGACGCCGGGATAAGTTATTCCGTATCCGAGCGTATCGCAACAACGAATTCTAATCGGTATGCCAGTTTCGTCCATAAGACGTTTGAGTTCGCACGCGAACGGAACGACGAAACCGTAATAGTCCGCTCTCGTAATGTCCTCGAAGTGACATCTCGGTCTTATTCCTGCGTCGAGCGCGGCTTTAACGATGCTGAGATACTTGTCGAGTGCCTGACGGCGCGTCATATTCATTTTTTTGAAAATGTGGTAGTCCGAGCAACTTACGAGTATACCCGTTTCTTTAACGTTCATTTCCTTAACCAACGCAAAATCTTTTTCGTTGGCTCTTATCCAACTCGTCACTTCGGGGAATTCGTAACCGAGTTCCTGACATTTTCTTACGGCGGTTCTGTCTTTTTCGCTGTACAGGAAAAATTCGCTCTGCCTTATAATGCCTTTCTCTCCGCCGAGTTTATGTAACATTGTAAACAAATCCACGATTTGTTCCACGGTATAGGGCGATCTCGATTGCTGCCCGTCTCTAAACGTCGTGTCCGTAATCCATATCTCTTCGGGACAACTCATAGGAACGCTACGGAAGTTAAACGCTACCTTAGGAATAGACGTGTAATCGAAAAAGTTACGGAAGAGTTGCGGTTCGTCTACGTCTTGCAACATATAATTGTAACTGTGTTCTTCCAATATGTGGTGTGACGGACTAAGATAAACTTCGTTTGTGACTGTTTTATTGCTCATACGCGCTCTCTCCTTTTTGATTAATCTTGCATTTTGCTAAGTTTTGCGTTTTGGTCGGCTAGTGCCAACGCTTCTATCATACGGAACATATCTCCGTCTAAAAACTCGGGCAACGAGTACATCGTCATGTTAATTCTGTGATCGGTAACCCTTCCCTGCGGATAATTGTAAGTTCTTATTCTTTCGCTTCGGTCTCCCGTCCCCACCTGCATTCTTCTGTTTTGCGCATACTCCGCGTCTTTTTGGCTCTGATAGTAGTCGTAAAGCCTACTTTTGAGTACCCGCATCGCCTTTTCGCGGTTTTTAATTTGACTTCGTTCGTCTTGGCACGAAACGACTATTCCCGTCGGCAAGTGCGTCATTCTGACCGCGCTGTCGGTCTTGTTTATGTGCTGTCCTCCCGCGCCTCCGCTACGATACGTATCGACTTTAAGGTCTTTGTCGTTTATTTCAAAATCGACTTCTTCCGCTTCGGGCAGTACCGCTACCGTTATCGTAGACGTATGAACTCTTCCTTGCGATTCGGTTTCCGGTACTCTTTGAACTCTGTGTACGCCGCTTTCGTACTTCATCTTGCTATACGCACCGTGCCCTTTCAACATAAACGTGGCTTCTTTTATTCCGCCGAGTTCGGTTTCGTTTACGTCCATATCTTCCACTTTCCATCGGTTTCTTTCCGCAAACCTATGGTACATTCTAAACAATTCCATTCCGAACAAACTTGCTTCTTCGCCGCCTGCACCCGCGCGTATTTCTATGATAACGTTCTTTTCGTCCATCGGGTCTTTCGGCAACAGCAATATTTTTATCTCTTCTACGAGTTTCTCTTTTTCTTCTTTAAGTCGATAATACTCGGCTTCGGCGAGTTCTCTGATGTCCGGCTCGCCTATTTCCATCATATCGTGGCACTCGCTCATCTCTTTTTCCATTCCGAGATACTTTTCGTATTCCGCGATAATCGGTTCGAGCGCGGCGTGTTCTTTTACGAGTTTTTGCCACTCTTCTCTTCTCGCCATCACTTCGGGTTTAACTATCTCTTCGCCGAGAAAGTTATACCTTTCTCTCATTTTTTCGAGTCTTTCAAACATTTCTATATCCTTTCGGGCGATTAGCCCTTTTATTTATGCGTTAATTCGGAAAAATCGGTCTACTTAACCTTATTCTACTCTAATTCTTCGCTTTCCACGGTTTCCGTCAGACGCGCGCAAACAACGCGTTTTACCGGCGGCGTGTTATAATCTTCGACAAACGTCACGTCAAACCCGTCTAACATTTCTTTGATTAGTTCCGCCTGACCTATTCCCGCTTCGAGCAACAGCGTTCCGCCGTTTTTAAGATGGTTTTTCGCGCCGCGGCATATATCGCGGTAAAAATCAAGTCCGTCCGCTCCTCCGTCAAGCGCAAGTCGCGGCTCGTAATCTTTTACTTCCTCGTCGAGTTTTGCTATATCTCCCGACGGGATATACGGCGGATTGCTTACTATCACGTCAAACCGTTTCCCTTTATACGGCATATACAAACTTCCCGTGGAAAATTCGACGTCAACGCCGAGTCGAGTCGCATTCTCTTCCGCAAGACTTATCGCTTCTTTCGATACGTCCGACGCGTACACCGCGCAATCGACGTTCGCTTTTATCGTCGCCGCGATACAACCACTACCCGTGCAAAGGTCCAAAACTTCTACGGTTTCTCTCGTTTTTTTCATTTCTTCGGCGGTTTTTATCGCCTGTTCGACAAGTATTTCCGTGTCAAATCTCGGTATGAGCGCGCGTGTGTCCGTCTTAAAATCTATTCCGTAAAAACACGTCGTGCCGAGAACGTATTGCAGAGGCGCGCCGGTAAGACGATTATACGCGTATTTCTTGCACTGTTCGAGTTGCTCTTTCGTTATTCTTCTTCCGTCGTAAAGGTCGGTTTTCGTGTTTGCGCCGACGACGGTCATTACGATGATTTCCGCTTCGTGTTTTTTATCGTTGCCGAGAATTTTTTCCAGTATGGCAACCGCTCTTTCCACCGTCGAAAACGTGACGAATTTTTTCGTCGGATATTCCGCATTTTTTTCCAGTTCGAGCACTTCGTTAAACGACGCAATCGCGACTTCCAACATTTTTTCGTCGGGTTCTTTCGTCGTTAATTTTTGCAGCCACAACCCCGGTGCTTTACATATTCTCGCAAAAACGTTGTCGTACTTGGCAAAAAGTTTCAAAAACTCGTACGAAACGCCCGCAACAACCGGGATAAGGCATAGTCTGATTAACAGTTGCACCAAAAACGTAAGCGCGCCGTTGCCGACGTCTATCATCGACACGGGCACTACCGTGAAAAACAGTATGCTGACAACCATTACTATAAACATGAACGTCGTGCCGCATCTGTCGTGTTCTTTCGTCATCGTTTTCGCGTTTTCGGGCGTAAGCGGCAGTCCGTGTTCGTAACACGCTATGGTTTTATGCTCTGCTCCGTGGTACATAAACAGCCGTTTTACGTCTTTCATTAGGCTGATAAGCGCGATATATCCTATGAAAATCAACATTCTCACCGCACCGCGAATGACTTCGTACAGCATATTCCAACCGAACCCGAGTCCTTGCGTGCTAGTCTTAAACGCGTTCCACACGCCTTTGGAAAACTCGATATTTATTAGCCCCGCTCCCGAAAAAATAGCCAAAGCGACGACTTGCGGTATGATGACGAACAACGCTATCGCCAGCAATATTCCTAAAATACTGCCCACTGTTAGGACGACGTTCATTACGTCTACCTTGAACGTTTTGGCAAGCCATTTTTCAAACTTGGACGGAGCCTCGTCGGTGTCGCCGAAAACTTCGCTCGCTCGCATCGTGATTTTCATTCCCGAAACAAGCGATTCGAAAAAACTTACTATGCCGCGAATAATCGGGATTTTTTCGACTTTTTTTCGCGATTCGCTTTTGTTAAGTCGCTCTGACTCGATTACTATCTTATCGTCCGCATCCCTTACGGCGATAGCCATCGAAGTTTTGCCGCGCATCATTACGCCTTCGAGCACCGCCTGTCCGCCTATATTGCATACGTTTTTCTTTTTCACTAACTATCTCCAAAAGTGTCGTTTTATACGCAAAAAGTTCGGTTTTTGCCGATTTCTTGCATAGGCTTAATTCCTTCCTTTATAAAACAAAAATATCCCGACGGGGATATTAATGCTTCACGTTTACGTTTTTACAGCCCGAAACACAGCCGTCAAATCGCGTTTAATTATTTAAGCGCGTTTGCTCCGAATTTCTTATTGAAGCGTTCTACCCTACCGCCGCTTTGAACGGTCTTTTGTTTTCCGGTATAGAAAGGATGGCATTGCGAGCAAATATCTACTCTCAAAGAATCGACGGGTTTGGTCGTGCCGATTTTGAATTTCGCTCCGCAAGCACAAGTTACGTCAACTATTTGGTACTTAGGTTGAATATCTTTTTGCATTTTTCACCTCGAATTTTGCATTAATTTCTTCGTTTACATTAAACAGTACGCTAATTATATATAAAAATTGCTTTCGTGTCAACCGTTTGAACACTTATTTTAACTCGCAGCATATAATATTTTATGTTAGATTTTTCATCGGTGAAAAAAATTCGGTTTCTCGGCGTAGGCGGCGTAAGTATGTCGTCGCTTGCAAGATTTTTCCTTAGCAAAGGGTACGAAGTATCGGGTACCGACAGCGTTTTTTCCGACACCGTCGTTTCCCTAATCGAAGAAGGCGTACGAATAAACGTGGGGTTCGACCCGACGCAAATCGGCGAAGTCGATCTCGCCGTTTACTCTTCCGCCGTTCATTCGTCCGACCCGGAACTTCTCTATTTGCGTTCGAGCGGTATTCCCTGTCTGGAACGACATTCGTTTTTACCGTACCTAAGCGAATTTTTCCGCTCCGTAATAGCGATAGGCGGAACTCACGGCAAAACCACGGTTACTTCCATGTGCGCGGTGATTATGAAAGAAAACGAACTCGACTTTTACGCTCATATCGGCGGAACGAGCAACGACTTAGGCGCGTTCTACTATTCGGGCGACGATTATCTGCTTACCGAGGCGTGCGAATACAAACGCAGTATGCTCTCGCTTTCCCCGTCCGTTGCGGTCGTTCTTAATGCCGAAGTGGACCACCCGGACACCTATCGCGACAAAAGCGACGTTTTCGACGCTTTCGATGATTTTTTATCTTCTTCGCGCGGATTAAAAATCGTCGGCGACGGCGAATATTACAAACTCAGACAAAAACCTTTTTCGCCGATTACTTTCGGTTTGTCCGCGAATTGCGACTATCGTGCGATTGACGTAACAGTCGACGATAACGGCTGTTACGGGTTCCGTATCCTGCGTTTCGGTGTTCCTTTCTGCGACATCAAACTTTCAGTTCCCGGTAAGTGTAATCTTTTGGACGCGTTGGCGGCGGTCGCCGTATGTGCGTCTATCGGGATAAAAAGCGAAGTTATTAAACGGGCGCTTATGCGGTTTTCCGGGGTAAAACGGCGATTTCAGTATGTAGGAATTTTTGAAAACAATCCCGTATACGTTGACTATGCTCATCATCCTACGGAGATACTTTCCGCTTTGGAAACGGCTCGATCGCTAGGAAAGAAGTTTGTCACCGTCGTGTTTCAACCGCACACTTTCAGTCGTACGGCGCGTCTAAAACAAGAGTTTATATCGGCATTATCGGGTTGCGACAGGTTAATAATAATGAAAGAGTATGCCGCGCGCGAAACTCCGTCGGACGGGATGAGCGCGCTTGCGTTGTTCCGCGAATGTAAAAACAAAGAAAAATACTATGCCTCCGACCTTGTGGAAGCCGCTGCTCTTCTTTACAAAAAAACCGCGCCCGACGAGATTATTCTCATTGTCGGCGCGGGTGACGTCGTAGATTTATCTAAGATAATAGTTCCTACAACTTAATTATCGGGTTAAAATATCTTTCCGGGTTGGATTTCAATTCTCGCAACAAGATTTCGGCGTCTTTGATTTCGACCGTTTTATCGATAAACCCGTCGAATTTTAATATTTTCTGTGCTAGGATATTGACTGCGGAATCGAACTCGCTTGCGCCGTTGTTTATTCCTCGAACGCGCAATCTGCGGCGAGATATCGCGCTCACGTCCGCTTCAAACGACTTAACTATTTTATTTTCGCACATTATTACGCATTTCCCGCCGATTTTCGTCATCGGGAACACAAACGCCGCGGTAAGTTCGGGGTTCATTGAAATTACGGTGTTTTCCGCCATTCTGCCGCAAGTTATTTCCGCTACTTTTTCGAGCGGAGCGTCTTTCGTTTCGTCTATCGTATAATAGATGCCGCATTTTTCCGCTCGTGCGAGGTTGCTTGCGTTGCTGTCTATCATAATAGGAATAAGTTGGAAATAGATAGCAAGTTGCGCTATGACGTTACAGACGGTATCTCCGCCGATTATAACGATATATTCGCCTTTTTCCACTTGAAAACTGTTAAGCGCTTTTAGTGCAAACGCGATTTTTTCGGTAAATATCGCTTCTTCTTCGTCCACGTCTTCGGGGAACGGGACGATTTGCTCTTTATCCACGAACACGAACTCCCGTAAAAAGCCGTCTTCGTCCACGCCTTTCGTGGAAACGTTTTCTTCCCAGTTAAGCCTTTCTACGTTTTCGTCCGTGACGAACGGGTTTAGAATTACTTTAGTTCCGCGTTTTAGCCCGTATTCGGGTCTATCGTCGCTAATCACTCCGATTGCGCTGTGTCCGATTATAAACGGATAAGTCGTTGACGAATCGCCGCCGAAGATGTTTACGTCTGTATATCCCGGCATAACGTGAGTTATTCTCACCTTAATTTTATCCGTTTCGATAGGTTCGCTTACTTCGACTTCCAGTTTTCCGTCGCCGTTTGTTTTGTAGGTTTTCATTTATCTGCTCCCAAAAAATATTATTTCTTTATTAACGTAGATTATTTCGTTGTTTCTCGTCTTATGAACTTCTTATATCCGCCGATGGGCGTGCCGGTTTCGTAATTATTCGTTTCTCCGAGATACGACCCTATCTTGGCTATACTCGTGTTTATATACAATATCTTGGCGTTAGTCAAAATTCCGCCGCAGCAATCGTAAGTGTTTTGTCGTAACTCTTCGGATATCGCTTCGCTGTCTATCCATACTTTACCGAGATTATCACACGCGTAAAACGCGTATGCTCCGATTACGTTTACGTTTTTCCTTATATAGATGCCGACGTCTTCGCCTTCGTCGTTTTTCGCCATACCGAGTTTCTCGCATCCGCTAAACGCCCTTTCGCCTATGGAAACGAGTTTAGACGCGGAGTTAAACGTAATTTCTTCCAAGGCTTTAAGTTCCGCGAATGCGTACGAGCCTATATGCGTAACCGAGTCCGCGACGATGATTTTCACAAGACCCGTTAGTATCGTTCCGTCAAACGCGTCGTCCGCTATTATTCTCGTGCCCGTCAATATATTATAAGTGTACGTCGAAACCTTAGGCGCTGCCTTAATAAGACATTCGTCGATATACAACACGCCGTCGCGCCATTTGTTATCGTCTTTGTAATACGCCGTACCGTCAAACGCGTTTTTACCTATTTTGGTAACGCTTTCCGCTATGTGTATTTTCAAGAACGAGGTCGCTCCCGCGTCTTGAAACGCGCTTTCTCCTATGCTCGTGCAAACCGAACCGTCGGCAAACGCAAGTTCCGCTATTTTGGGGTTGTTCGCGCTTGAAACGGCAAACAGGAACGCGGGAATTTTCTTTACAGATTTGCCTATTCTTACTGATATTCCCGATTTGTTTTCCCCTGCCGCGGCAAAAACGTTGTTGCTTCTTGCTTTTTTGTCGATTGTTTCGAACGCGTCCGCACATTCGATTGCGTTGAAGTTTATCGTTGTAAGCCCTTTACAGTTTTCAAACGCGCCCGCCGCGATTTCTCTAACGTTTTCGGGAATGGTAACTTCTATAAGTTCGGTACAGCCCTTGAACGCGTTTTTGCCTATCCATTGCAGTATACCCGAGAAGTTTACGCTCGTCAATGACGCGCAGTCGTAAAACGCTTCCGCTTCCACGTATGCGCCGTTGTCGATTTGACTTATTATATGTTCTTCTCCGCTTTCGTCTTTTCCGTACTCTACGACTTTTTCCACGCCGTTGTTTACGTTAAGATACACGTTGCGTATATATCCGCACCCCGAGAACGTGCCGTAGTATATATTGATATATTTCGTTATTCCGACGTATCTGACGCTATCGGGAATATAATACACCGTCGAGCCTACGCCGTAATTTTGCCTTACCGCGGTCGCGCCCTGTTTTTCCGCCGTTCCGAACACATACCCGAAAGCGGTTATTGCGCTTGCCCTCACGGTTTCCGCTTTACCGCCGACAAACGGCGCGGTGTAATTTTTAAGCGCGACGCAACCGGAAAACGCGCCTGCGCCTATCGTTTTTACCGTATCGGGAACAACCGCGGTTTCGAGCGACGAGCAGTCTTCAAACGCTCTTTCGCCTATGTTTTCGCATACTCCGCCCGACACGAATTCAAGCGTTTTCATATACGAACCGCCTTCAAACAAGAACGACGGCACCGCTTTGCTTTTTACCGAAACGGTAAGTCCGAACCCTTCGTTCTTCCCTGCCCCTTCAAACGCTCTGTTTCCCTCTTCGCTTACGGCAAACTCTATCGCGTCGAAGATAACGCTTTTCACTCCGTAGCAGTCCTTAAACGCGGATTTACCGACGTATTTTATTCCTGCGGTAAGCGTGACTGTTTCGAGCGAAGAACAGCCGTAGAACGCGTATTCGCCGATTTTTTCGAGAATATTTCCCGTCGCAAATTGCGCCGTACCGAGTTTTTTAAGTCCGGCAAACGCATAGGGCGCGATTTCTTTACAGTTGTTGATATTGTTCGCCGACAAGAAACTTATTCTCCGTATATCGGGCGTACCCGTTCCGTCGGATAACGGGTAAAACAGATACGCGGGGACGTATTCGACATACCTGTCTATCGTGACTTCCGTCCCGTTGTCAACGTTCGTTCCCGCGTTCGCAAAAACGCCGTTATCCGCCGCGGAATCGGCAGCCTTAATCGCCATATAAGATATCTTTTTGAGCGAATAACAATTCCCGAACGCACCGTTTTCAAGCGCGGTTATCGATGAAGGAACGGTTAATTCGGCAAGGCTTTCGCAACCGTAAAACGCTTTTTCGCCTACGATTTCCACACCCTTTGCAAGACTTAACGATACAAGCGACGAGCAGTCGTAGAATGCGTGCGCTCCGATTTTTTTGACCCCTGCCTTTATCGTCGTTTTGCTTATTGTCGCGGCGAACTCTCTCCAAGGCGTCGAGCCTAACGCATAGTCTTCCATATTCCCTTCGCCCGTAACAACCGCCTCGTAATAACCGAGGTGCGTTTCGTCGTTGATCAAATACGCTTTTACGTCGCCCGAATTCCATGCGGCTTTGGTGTATGCGTAGTAATCGCCCGATTTGTTAAACTCCACCTTTTCCGCGATTGCCGTATAGTTCTCTCTGACGTAAAGCCCCACCTTAACCGCGGCGTCTTCGACGAGGGCGGACGTAACGTATACGTGCAATGCGTTTTTCGCTATTCCTCCGAACGATTTATCGTTTTCCAGCCCCGTTGCAACCGCCTTGCTCGCTATAAACAACGTTTTTAACCTGTCGCAACCGTTAAACGCGTTTTCGCCTATGTATTCCACGGTTATCGGCACGCGAATGAATTCAAGTCCGTTACAATCTCCGAACGCGTCGCTCGCTATCGCTTTGACGTTGGTCGGGATCGAATACTCGCCCGACAAACCGCTTTTCGCTTTGATAAAGTATTTATTTGCAAGAATGAGTGCGCCTCGTTCGTTGATTTCGCCATTGTCCGCTTTCCAGTTATCCGCGTTGCGATAAAACTCGGTGTTTATAAACGATTCCGCGCCTATTTTTTTGAGCCTGCTTTCGCCTTGCGCAAAGTTTATCGTTCCGAGCATAGTCGCTTCGGCAAACGCTTTCTCTTCTATCGTTTCCAACGACGACGGCAAAGTTATCGACCCGATTGCTGTGCATTTATAGAACGCTTCCCTGCCTATTTCCGCGAGCGCGGTTTTTCCGACAAACGTTATTTCCTTAACGTTTTCGTTTCCGTAGAATATATACGCCGGTATTCGCACGGTTTCCGCACTTACGACAAGCGCGAACCCTTGTGTTTTCCCGCTAGAACCGAACACGTCCGTATTTCCCGTTCCGTCGTTTGCTTTAACCGCGTTATAGTTCAGTTTTTCAAGAGAAACCGCGTCGTAAAACGCCTTGTTCCCCAAGTCTTTTACGTTCTTTCCGACGGTAATTTCTTTTACGTTGCTGCAATTTGCAAACGCGTTCGTTCCGACGCTTGCCACGGTGTCGGGAACGGTGATTTCGCCTAAACCGGTACAACCGTAAAACGCGTATTGTCCTATTTCTTTAAGCGCGCCGCCTTGCGCGTACGATATATCTCTCAAATACGTGTTGTTGTAGAACAAATACGACGGCAAAACTGTCGTATCCGCGCCGATTTCAAGCGTAAATCCGCCGTTTTTGCCGCTGTTTGCAAACACTCGTTTGTCTTGCGTATACGCTCCCGTTATCGCTTCGTATTTTACCGAAGTAAGTGCGAAAAGTCCGGCAAAAGCGTTTTGTCCGAGCGAAGCAAGTTCCTTTTCTATAACGGTTATCGTTATTCTGTCGGCGTAGTTTCTCCACGGCACGAGCGACAACGCCTCGTAGTTTCTCATCTCGCCCGTTCCTCCGACGACGGCTTTATACGTTCTATTCCCCGTTCCGTCGCTCACGAGATACACCGACACGTCTTTTCCGACGTCGCGTTCGCTCGTCCAGAACAGTTTCGTATACGCGACATAACCGCTCGTTTCGGTTTCTTCGTCGGGGATTTTGCCGTAAATCTCGCTGTCGGGGCGTGCGGTTATTCCTTTTGCAAAATAGTAATTCACCGCGTTTTCGGAAATTTTCGACTCGTGGTTGCCTCTCGCAGCCATTTCCGCCACAGTATCGCCGCATATATATACGGTTTCCAGTTTTTCACATCCGTAAAACGCGTCTTCGCCTATTCTTTCCACGCTCGCCGGTATTACGACGTTGTCAAGCGACGCGCAGCCCTTGAACGCGCTACTCGATATATACGAGATGTTTTCGGGTAAAACAATCGACCCGAGCGAGATACAGCCATAAAAACTACCCGCTCTGTCCGCGCCGTTCGGCACGATTATTTTCGTAACCGTTTCATTTCTTTCAAACGCCGCTCCCACGTCCGCTACCGGCAGTCGCTCTATCGTATCGGGTACCGTTACTTCCGTTGCGTCGCCGTTGTATTTTGTAAGATACGCTTTACCGAACCGCTCTACATACGAGTAATCGCCGCTTATTCTGTTGTTTTTTCCGAACACGGGTTGCGCGGTAAGACCGTCGTTCCAACCGTCTTCGAACCCTGCGGTTACCGCCGCTAATTCAAACGACACTTCCAGCCCGTCCGTCCCTTTGAATACCGATTTGCCGATTTTAAGCAAACTTACCGGCAGGTCTATGCTTTTGAGCGTTTTCAACCCGACGAACGCCATTTCTCCTATTTCTTCGCAAGAAGACGTTCCGTCAAAATAAATTATTCTCACGTCGGGCGCGTTGTCAGTGTCTGCGGTAGCAAATAAAAACGCAGGTATTCTTTCGACGTTTGCTCCTACGGTAAACGTAATTCCGCTTCCCGTACTCGTATTCGTTCCCGCGCCGTAAAACGCGTTTACTCCGACGGTTAAATTATTCGCTCGAACGGCGTTATATGCCACGCGGACGAGTTTTCTCGCGTTATAAAACGCGCCTTCTCCGATTATTTCCGTTCTTTCCCCTATCGCAATCGCGGTAAGCGCGGCACAGTCCGCAAACGCCTGTTTCCCGATGACGGTAACCGTATCGGGGATTATCGCTTCGATAAGATTATTGCACGATTTGAACGCTTCGTCGCCTATGCTCGCGAGTTTTCTTCCGAAAGCGACGCTTGCTATTCCGGACGAGCCGAACGCTCCCGATTCGATTCGAGTCGTCGCGTCCGGTACGTTAATCGCTTTAAGCGCGACGCAGTTTTTGAACGCGTTTTTGCCTATTGTCGTTACTCCTTCGGGTATCTCTACCTCTCCGAGCGCGCGGCAACCTAAGAACAACGCGGCAGGAACGGAATTAATCGCCGCTTTTTTACCGAAATCAAACGTTTTTAACGAGATACAACCGGCAAAAGCATTTTGTCCTATATCCTTAATCTCGCTTGTGAGAGCGACCTTTTCCAAACTGACGGCGTCGTTAAACGCGGACTTCCCTATGTAGGATAGTTTACTGTTTGCGTAAAACGTAATGTTTTTCAACTCGCCACACATATTAAACGCTTCTTCCTCGATACGAGTAAGACTGCTAGGGAAAATCATTTGCGTCAATTTTTTGCACGACGCAAACGCGCTCGAACCTATTTGCGTAACTCTGCTGCCTGTTTCGAACCTCACCGAGATGAGTTTTTCGCACGCATAAAACGCGTTTCCTTCGACAACCGTTATTTCCGCGGGAATTATCACTTTTTCGAGCGTTCCGTTTCCGTTGAAAGCGCTCGCGCCTATGGCGGTTATCGTATATTTGTCTTTTCCTTTTTCGACAACCGACGGCAGATACGCTACTTTTTGATTGCCGCTCTTAATTCCCGTTATTTTCGCGGTACGCGTGTTTTCGTCGTAAGAATAATCGAACGACGTTGCGCTCGTCGGGTTTAGATACGCTTTGTCTGCAAGGTCGGCGTACGCTTTTTCCGCTACGAAAATCGTCACTTCGTCGGTATTAATCGCGCTTATCGCCGTTCTTATCGCTTTGCCGTCTTCCCCGTAGAACACTATCGTTTTTATCCCCGTGCAACCGTCAAATGCGTTTTCCGTCGGGTCGCCCGTCACGTTTACCGTTTCCACGCTCGCTTCGCTGTCGGTATAATAACTTACTTTGTTGCCGGACACGGTTATTTCGTTGAGCGATTTTGTACCGACAAACGCGTCCTTACCTATATATTCCGCTTTTTCCGCTTTAAGCCCGTGCATGGACGAACAGTTTGCAAACGCTCGTTCTCCTATATGCGCAAGCAAGTCGAACCGCACGTCGTCGAAGTCTACGTTTTCGCACCCCTCAAACGCGGAAACGCCTATCTTCGTTACCCTGTCGTGAACGGACGGCGCGATTAAAGACGCGCAGTTGCGGTATGCATAATCTCCTATTACGGTAACCGTTTCCGGCAGATTAACCGTATTAAGCATTTTGCACCCGTCGAATATTCCGGTAAAATCGACGTTGCGTACCGTGTTCGGAAGGGAAACGTAACCTAGCGATACGTTGCCGCTAAAAATTTCTTTACCCATTGTTTCGAGCGAGCCGTTTTCTTTGTCGAAACGCACGGACAAAAGGTTTACGCACAACGCAAACGCTCTGTCGCCTACGTTCTTTACGGTCGAAGGCACGTCTACGTTCAAAAGTTCTTTACAGCCTTCGAACGCCGATTTTCCTATTGCCGTCACGCCCTGCGTAACGGTGACGTTCTGCAAACTCGTTATGCCGAAAAACTGTTTGTCGCCGATTTCGCCTTTAAGCACGGTCGCCTCACGGAAGTTAAGCGGCACGTCGCGCACGATTGCTCCGTTTTCCTCCTTTGAAAACATATCGGATACCGACAAATCGCGAGAAACGGTAATCGCCCTGAAATTATCGTTGCCGACGAGTATTCCCCTGCCGATTTTTTTAACGCTTTCGGGCAGAGTAAATTCGATTAAATTACAGTTGCGGAACGCATACTCGTCTATACTTTCCGTTCCCGTCGGAATAACCGCGCGCTTTAAGTTGCGGTTGTCGGAAAAAGCCGCCGCTCCGATGAATTGTAACCCTTCGCCGAATTCTATATCCGTCAGACGCGCTCCGCCAAACGCTTCGGCGTCTATGACGCGAGTTGTAGCCGGGAAAACGAACGGCGTGCCCTCTTCGTTCGTTACGCTCGTTCCGTAAAACGCTCGCGCGCCTATGTTTATCAACGCGGCACATTCGGTTATATCGAGCGACGTAAGCGACGAAATCGCTTCAAACGCCTTATCGCCGATAATGCTCACGTCTTTACCTAATTTTACTTTTTCGAGTTTTTCAGCCATAACAAACGCTTGGTTCTCAATACGTACGAACCCGTTGCCGACGTAGAACTCTTTTACGCTGTCGAAAACCGACAAAAACTCGCGACCTACCACGGCGTTTCGTCCCGTGTATTCCAGCCTTACCGTTTGTGCGGTCGATATTCCGCCGAACGTGTCGCGCGCTTTTATATCGTCGTAAATAAGCAATTCTTCGAGCGCGGAAAGTCCGTTAAGCGCGTTTTCTCCGACTGTTCTTTCCGACCCGAACCCTGCGGACGAGTTAAAACGGAAAATTTTAAGCGCGTCACAGGACGCAAACGCATATTCTCCTACGGATATGATTCTCTGCCCGAGTTCTACCCCCGTAAGCGCGTCGTTTCGATAAAACGCGTACGGCGCGACCGTTTCCGCGAAGCCCATATCTTCGGATTTAACGTAAGTATAATCTTTGCTGCGGCAATACGCTTCCGACACGCCGAACACCGTCTTCCCGATAATCGCCACCCCGTCGAACCCTTCGAACCATTCGGTTTCCCCGAAAACGTCCCGTCCGACTTCGGTAAACTTCGTTCCGCTGCCTGCGGTAATTTCCGCAAGGCGTTTAAGTCCGTAAAAAGCGTAATCTCCTATCTTGCTAAGTCCGTCCGGCAAAACGATTTTTTTAAGGTCGGTTCTTCCCGAAAACGCTTTTTTTCCTATTTCTATCAGCGTTTCGGGCAGCGTTACCGTCAACTCCGCTTCGCTTGCCGTAAGCGACGAATCGAGCGCGAACCCTTCGTCTGCAATCGACCATATCCCTTCGGCTATCGTAATATTTTTGACTGTGTTTATTTTTTTCAACGCTCCGCCGGCAATCTTCCCGTTGCCTGCGGCAAAAGTAACGTCGTAGATGAATTCCGAACGTTTTTCCCCGATGACTTCGGTTTCGCTCCCGGCTACAAACGTAACTTTTTCCATCGACGTACAACCGAAAAACGCGTTTTTGCCTATGTATTCGGCGTTAATCGCGCTTATTCCCGTAAACGCGCCGCACTCGTAAAATGCGGCACCGCCGATATATTTTACTACGGTTTCGTCGTTAAACGTGATTTTTGCGACGGTCGCTCCGTAAAACGCCTGTTCTTGTATTTTCGTTACCGTTTCGGGTATTGCTACGAAGTCTAATGCGACGCACCCGAAAAACGCGTTTTTCGCTATTTCGGTAACGGCGCTGTCGCCCGTTCCTTTTATCTCGACGAGTTTTGCGCAGTCGGCGAAACACCCCTCGCCTATTTCGACGGTTTCGTCGCTCACTTCCATCGCGGTGACGCTCGTCGCTTTGAACGCGCCCGCAGAAAGAATTTTTACGTTGCACCCGTCCGGGAAATTCGCCGTAGCCAAATTATCGTTGTCGGCAAACGCCTCAACGCCGATTTTTTCCATAGTAAACGGGAAATGCACCGCTCTTATCGTTCTGTTTCCGCGAAACGCGCCGTCGGCTATTTCGGTAACTTCGTAGTTTTTCCCGTCAGCGTCCTTGTTTATATGCGGAATGAAAACTTCGCTTTCCGTTCCGTCGTAACCTACGACTACGTTTTTGTCTATTTTCAACCCGACCGTACTTTTGTTTGAAATCCACTTAGCGTAAACGGTCGTGTTTTTGTCGAAACCGCGCGGAAATTCCGCTTTCGTTTTGCATTTGTCGTCCAAAAACCAACCGTAGAAAAAATAATCGGTTTTGTTTTTGTCCGGTTCGGGCTCGATTATTTTTTCGTCCAAATCGACGTCCATTTTGGTAACCGTGCCGTCTATCGGGTCAACGAGTTCGAGCGTTGCGTACTCGTACGCAACGACTTCTTCGCTTTGGGTTATGCCGTTCGGAACAAACGAATAAAACTCTTCGCCGTTTGCCGTGCGGACGAGTTTGCGCCATTTTACGTTCCGCCCTTTTACCGTAGGCAGTACGGGAACTTCGACTATCCCAGCGGCGGAAACTTTTTTCAAGGCGTACAATTCGCGTTCTTTAACATAATATTTCTTGCCCGAAACAAACTTTGCGTCCGTGGTCAAAACGTATTCGTCGTCGGCTTTTACGTAATACGTTCCTATCGGCACTTTCGCACCGACTTCTACATCTTTTTGTGTAAATTCATAAGAAAAACGGTAAAAATTGACGTAAATTCCTTTAGCGGTGTATATTGCGTCCACCCGCGTGTCCGTGTTTATGCCGTTAAACAGCGTAATACTCCATTCCCCGTCGTACCCTTCCTTTTCGGGAACGAGCGGAATATCGGTGATGATTTTGCCTTTCTTTTCGGTGACGGATTTTATAAGAACGTTATCCGCATAAAACTCGACGGTGTAAATATTTTTTTCGTAAACGGCGTAAACCGACATATCTTCGTTTATTTCGTCAAACCGATTTACGCTCCAACTCGCTTTGTATCCGTCCTTAACGGGAACTTCGGGTACGTCGTCGAGCGAGCCGCCTTTCTCAACGGTTTTCGCGACGAAAAGTTTACCGTCTACGTAAAACTTAACCGTAATCAAATCGGACGAGCACGCCGCCATCGCGGTAACTGCGAAAAGCAGCAGCAACGCAAACGCTATATAGATAGTTTTTTTGTTCTTCATATTTATCACCGTCTTAATAAATATTAATTTATAATAGTTTATAACATTATACAATAAGAAAGCGAGTTTGACAATACCTTAGAGCGTCCTTTTTTCGGTTTTATAAAAGTAAAGGCGTTTTTCTCTCGTAAAAGTAAAGACGTTCTCAAATCGAGAACGCCTTTACAGGAGGGAACAAAATGAAATGCAAGCAACCCTTTGTCGGGGTTCTTACGATTGCAGTATATACGGGACGGATTAAAATAATATTAAAGAAAAACGGTTAAGAATAATTAAAGATTTTTATCGATTTTGCCTACTTTTAACGCGAAAAAAGGAACGTACGTCGATAACGGTTTTTTAGTCTTTTTCCCTTTGTCGCCCTGTTATACGTTACATATTTACGGATTTACGGCGTATATTTCTAGTATGAATTTCGTTTTCACGCTTATCATCGTCGCGTCGTTAATCGCGATAACCGTCGTAAACCCGGACGGAGCATTGTCCGCTTTGATTTCGGGCGCGGGTAAAGGCGTGACTTTTGCAATAAAACTTTTCGCGATTTACACGGTGTGGCTTTCCGTACTCGGAATATGGCAAAAACTCGGCTTCGACGCCTTTCTGGCAAAAAAGAGTTCCCCTCTTTTACGACGACTTTTCCCCGGCGAAAGCGACGAATGTTATTCTTCGTTGTCGGTCAACCTTTCCGCTAATTTTTTAGGTATGGGAAGTGCCGGGACGCCTGCCGGAATGAATGCGTCGAAATCGATGACGTCTCCGAAAAATCGTACGATGCTACTTGTGATAAATTCGTCGTCAATCCAACTTATACCTACTACTATAATTGCTTTACGCAGCCTGCAAAACGCAAAAACCGATATAATTTTGCCAACTGTAATTTCGACGTTTTTAAGCGCGATTTTCGGAATTATTCTCGTCAAGGTTTTCGTTAAAAAATGAATTATGTCGTTCCTTTCGCGATTATTCTTACTTTGATTTTCGCCGTGATAAAAAAAGCGTCCGTCTATGACGGTTTCGTACTCGGCGGAAAAGAGGCGGCGCGCCTTATTCTAAATCTTTTACCTTTTCTCACCGCCGTTTTTTTACTTATCGAAGTATTTCAGGTAAGCGGATTGAATAATTACATAAGTAAGTATTTGGGGTATGTATTGTCCTTTTTCGGTATCCCGAAAGAGTTGTCCGAACTAATTATTATTCGTCCGCTGTCAGGTAGCGGCAGTCTGTGCGTACTCGAAGACATACTTAATAAATACGGCGCGGACTCCTACGTCGCGAGATGTGCGTCGGTAATAAGCGGTTCTTCGGACACGGTCTTTTACGTGGTAGCCGTATACCTTTCCGCCTCAGACGACAAACGCGCTCCGAAAGCAATTCCGATTTCGCTTGCCGCGTCCTTTTTCGGCGTCGTAGCGGCATGTATTTTATGCAAATTTATGTAAATATACTTAAATTTTAAGCGACAATTTATAGACGATATTTTTCGATATTCCGAATTTTTCCGTCGTTTGTTTTATAGCGGTTTTTTTATCGATTCCCGAATTTATTAACGTTTTTAATTCTTCAATCATTTCTTCGTCGGTCACGGTTTCTTCGTTAATTTTTTCGGGTTCAACCCCTATTACGAACTCCCCTTTCGGGTTGTCTATCCTAAGCGTGCTTAAAGTGCCTTGCGTTACCGTTTCGTATATTTTCGTGATTTCTTTGATAACGAAGACTTCCCTGTCGCCGTAGGTTTCGTACAACAAATCCAACGTGTCGTTCACGTCGTGCGGCGCGGCGTAAAAAAATACCGTATGTCCCAGATTTTTCACGCTTTCCAACACTTGTTTTCTTTGTTTGTTTTTTTCGGGTAAAAAACCTACGAAAGTAAAACCTTTTTCCGCTCCTACGAGCGCCGCCGCGCTCGTTACTGCGGTCGGACCGGGAATTACGGTGTAGGGATAGTCGTTTTTTCTCAGGTGTTTGACAAGCACGCTTCCCGGGTCGCTTATACACGGCATTCCTGCGTCGGTGACGAGCGCGACCGCTTTCCCTTCGTCGAGCAGTTCGGCTATCTTTATCGCGCCTTCTTTCTCTTTTTGTTTGTAATAACTGATAAGCGGTTTCTTTATTTCGTATTTATTGAGCATCGCGAGAGTTCTTCTCGTGTCCTCGCACGCGATTACGTCCGCGTTTTTCAGCGTTTCCAGCGCGCGAAGGGTTATGTCCGACAGATTCCCTATCGGCGTTCCCACTATATAAAGCGTTCCTTTCATTTGTTGTACAAACTCCTTACTTCGGGCGTGTAGTCCCCGTTTTCATCGTAAACTACTATCGGCGGCGGAACGAGAAGCCCGCTTTTCCCGCCCCTTTTGCCTTCCACGATGAACGTATCGGCGTTTTTCCCCTTTTTCGGATAAACCAAATATATTTTTTTCGGTTCTATGCCGTATTTCGACATAAGCAAAATGATTTCCGCCATTCTTCGCGTTCTATGCACCATATAAAACGAACCGCCGAACCTAAGAAGTTTTGCGCTTTCCGCTATCAATTCTTCCGCTGTAAGGCTTATTTCTGTTTTGCAAACGTCGCTTTCCGTCGCGTTTTTTTCGTTCGTCACGGGTTCGTATGGTGGATTTGCCGTAACCACGTCATACCCCGAACCGATTAGTTTCGTCAAACCTATCACCGACGCGTTTACTATCGTAACGCTGTTTTCCGCGCCGTTAAGCGCGACGCTACGCGCCGCCATATCGGCAAGTCTAGGTTGTATTTCCGCGCCTATTACCGTTTTCGGGGAATATTTTGCGTTTATGAGCAATGCGATAACTCCGCTTCCCGTGCATAGGTCAACCACCCTGTCTTTGTTTTTGACTACGGCGAGATTCGCAAGCAGTACGCTGTCAGAAGTAAAACAATATCCGTTCGGGTCTTGTATTATGCGATATCCCCGACAAAGCAGGTCGTCTATCCGTTCGTTTTCTTTAAGCATAAAATTATTATATTTTTTTTTTGCTAAGTTGTCAAAAAAAATGCCTATTTAGTAGACCGAACAAGATAAAAGTTGTATAATAATAACGAAAATATTCTTGGAGGTATTTATATGCCATTAGTAACAAGCACCGAAATGTTCAAAAAAGCGTATGCCGGCGGATATGCCATCGGCGCGTTTAACGTAAACAATATGGAAATCATTCAAGGCGTAGTCGAAGCCGCTAAAATCGAACAAGCCCCTCTCATTCTTCAAGTTTCGAGCGGAGCGAGAAAATACGCCAACCCGATTTATTTGAGAAAACTTATCGAGGCTGCGGTTGAAGAAAGCGGTCTTCCGATTTGTATGCACCTTGACCACGGCGACACGTTCGAACTTTGCAAAGACTGCGTCGATAACGGATTTACTTCCGTTATGATAGACGCGTCGCATCACCCGTTTGAAGAAAATATCAAAATCACCAAAAACGTCGTTGATTACGCTCACGACCACGGCGTAGTCGTCGAAGCGGAACTCGGCAGACTTGCCGGTATCGAAGACGCGGTAAACGTAAGCGAAAAAGATTCCGCATACACCGACCCCGACCAAGTACAGGAATTCGTCCAAAAAACCGGCGTCGATTCCCTTGCTATCGCAATCGGGACAAGCCACGGCGCGTATAAATTCAAGAGCGAACCCAAACTTCGTTTCGATATTCTCGAAGAAGTCGGCAAACGTCTTCCCGAATTCCCCATCGTTCTTCACGGCGCGAGCAGCGTTCCGCAATATCTCGTAGACCAAATCAACGAATACGGCGGCAATATGCCCGGAGCGAAAGGCGTACCCGAAGAAATGCTTCGTCAAGCCGCGTCTATGGCGGTATGTAAAATCAACATCGACTCCGACTTACGTATGGCGATGACCGCGACGATAAGAAAATATTTCAAGGAAAACCCGTCGCACTTTGACCCTCGTCAATACCTGAAACCCGCAAGAGCAGCCATTACCGAACTTGTTCGTCACAAACTCGTAGACGTGCTCGGTTGCAACGGAAAAGCGTTTAACTGATACGGTTTATCTCAGAAACAAAGCGGCACGATTTTTCGCGCCGCTTTATATTTAATAAGGAAGAAAATTATGCACGTCCTCCCCGAAAACAAACGCATTCCGTCAATCGACAGATTCCGTGGTTTTGCACTCGCTCTTATGATAATATTCGGCGCGGCGCAATCTCTTGCCGTTTCTCCCGTTCTTCTCGGAATGTCCACTCACGATCTGACGAAAGCGACGCTCGTTATGCCGTCGCTCGCTTTTTACGACCTTATCGCGCCCCTTTTCGTTTTTGCTTTCGGGTTAAGCCTTTCCGTGCCGTCGTCGCCTTTACGCAAAGTTTCTCCGAAAACTCACTTTCGCAAAGTTTTTTCCCTGCTCGGTCTGGGAGCGGCGTTTACTCTTCCCGACGGAAAGCCCCTTTCTTTCGTGTTCATTTCTTTCTCGATTATCGCAATCCTTCTCGTTTGCCTTTGGTTTATCGGGCTGAAAACGAAGAAAATAAACCGAAAAACGGTATCGTCCGTTTTGCGGAATTTTATCCTTTTCGTCGGAATTTTCGCATTCGTTACGGCGATAGTCGAAAACGGCTTATTCCTTGCCGGAAAGTCCGTTTCGCATACGCACTGGAGCGTTCTCGGCTCGATCGGTTTTGCTTTGCTGCTCGTTTTTCCGATTAAAAAACTTAACGTTTACGCAAAACTTATCTTTTGCGTCGTATTTACCGCGATGTATTTTGCATGCAACTTTTTTATTCCGCAGGAAAACTTCGTTTTCTTCACGCACGGCGGTTTGCTCGGCTCGTTCGGTTGGGCTTTGCTTAGCGCATACGCTCTCGCCGCCGCCGATTTACGCAAAATTTCGCCCGTATCCGCTCTTTCTTTCGGCGCAGTATTATGCGCGCTCGGATTTATTCTTAACGAATATTTTCTTCCGTCGAAATCGGCGGTAAACTTAACCTACGTTTTGCTTACTTCTTCGTTCAGTTTGCTCGTATTTGCCTTTTTCGACTGCTTTAACGGAATAAAAACGAGATATTCTCCCCTTTCCGTCGCCGGGAAAAATTCGCTGCTTTTGTATATGACGCATCTTGTAATTTTCGTACCGGCAGGCACGGTGATAAACGCGCTCGTCGGACTTATTCCCGTCGGAACGGTTTTGCTTACGATAATCGCTTTTTGCACCTTAGTCGCATACTTCCTTATTCTGTCGCTTATCTTGGAAAAACTTAATAAAAAAGGCTTTTTCGTGACTATTAAATAATTTTCGTTAGTTTTATAAGTTTAATTTTAATAAAAAAACTCGCTAAGAGTTCTCTTTTTCGGTTACGCTAAGTTTATTTTCTTTCTCGTCCGCATTTAACTTTTTAGGTGGAAATATTCTGTTTTGGGACTTTTCAAGCACTTTTACGAGGGGTAAAAAGGCTATCGGGAAAAGCAGCAAATTGCACGCTACCTGTACCACGTAGAACCATATTCCGCGCATATAATAAATCGCAAACCGCGACCAAAAATCTTTATACGTACCGCCGAAAAGCCCTATGTCCACCAAACTCGTCAATACGCCGAACCAAACGGTAAGAATAGCCGCGGTAAACGTGAGCCAGAACCTGCTCCTTATCTTTCTTTTCGACAAAATCCAAAACACCAGACATACGCCGTTCCAGTGAATAACGTAGGATAATACCCATGTGTTTACGCCCCAAATAAAAGTTTCTATTATGACGAAAAGGCTCGTCGCCAGTATCCCTAAACCGCCGAACACGTAACCGTAAGCGGCGCATAAGAGCGTAACCGCCTCAACGTTCGGGATAGCGGCGAGCGCGAGTTTCGCTCCTTCCACGGCAGCGGTCATAACCGCGACGAGAGCGACTTTTTTTGCGCCTAAGCGAGCCTCTTCTTTGAATTTCATCTTAATATGTAAGCATTACAAAATATATAATCGCGTCCGGTTCGACGTGCATACTGCTTATCCCTAATCCGGAAGAAGTAAGGACGCTACCCTTATATGTGACGGTAGTCGCATATTCCGATACGTCTTTATCTTTTCCTACGGACGTGTAAATCGATATAAATTGTTTTTTTCCCGCGTCGGGTTTAAGGTCGCCTATTTCTGTAATAAACGCGCCGTAAGCGCCTTCGGTCGTTACGAAGTTAAGCCCTTTTTTCTCTTTAAGATAGAGCATAATCGGGATAACTCCTTCTCCTTCGACGTCTTTTTCGTTGACGTAATACTCTTTCGCGCCGTCTTCGTAGGCGATTACCACGGTGACGTCGCCTTTGCCTTTTTTGTCGCCGCAAGCGGTGAAACAAACTAGGCTTAGCACCGTTACGACGATAAGCATTACCGCCGTAAACAGTATTCTCCTGTTTCTGTTTTTCATTATAAAAAATCCTCCGAAAAAATAATTTTTTTCCGAGGCAAATCGCGCCTTCGCCGTTAAACGAAAGCAAATACCTTTTCGGGTACGTTCTCCATTTGCCCAAGAACTTGACCGCTGACGAAAAAACGGGCATTCCGACTGTAACGGCAATGGTTGTTGCGACGGATTTTCACCGCACTTTCCCCATGATTTCGTTTATATTATAACCGCTCCGCTTATCGATGGCAAGCGGATATTATCTTTTTTCCGTCAAAACGACTTTGTTCCCGTCGGTTTTCACGACGTACATGGTTTTCGATTTTATATCGCCGTCGAACAATTTACCGTATTTTTTCCTAAAAGCGTCATCGGCATTATCGATAAAGAAATAGTCGTACGACAGCAAAATCTCGTTAAGTTGCTCCACTGTTGTTTTTTTCATCTCGAACGGATTTCCCGTATACGGCGACGGCGCGTTCCTTCCGTCGGCATAACTTCCGCCTTCGTTAAATCCGGAACATCTCGTTGGGGTGGCGTAATATCTTACCCTTAAATATTCTCTCACGTTGTTCCCCTTGTACTCGAACGAACGCATTGCGTAATACACTTTGTCGGTATCTTCGAGTTCGGACACCGCCGCTATCCATTCTTTATACGGCTCGGTAAACTTTTGCGTTTTGACGGTAGCCGCGCCGTTTACGAGCAACGTCGCTATCGTTACTATTATCCCGAAAACGGTTCCTACGCTCGCCTTGTATATCGGCGATATCGCTCGTTTGTTTGATATTCCGTAACTTTCCATCGGGAAAAACGCGTCGCTTATAAGTCCGAGCCAAATAAGTGCGAATGCGGAAACCACCGTTCCGAAATATCTCGGATACGACGCAAGACGAAGACTTTCGCCGTACGAAAAACTAAATATATACATAAACAGCATTACGACGCCGTACCCTAAAACGAGCAACGCGGTTAACGCAAACATACTCGCCCCGAACGACGCTTTTTTGTTTTTTACGCACACCGCCGCGCCGCACAACGCGAAAATCGCTATCACGAAAACGTTCGGTTGTTGCAAATACACGCCGTATTCGTAGAAAAATTTTCCTATAAAAAACGTTTTTAAGAATTTATCCCGTACCTGAACTTGGAACTCGTTCGGGTTTTTGAAAAATTCAAGTATCGCAGACGGCGTCATCTCGGACGAATCCCACCCCGCTCTCGTCACGTTATGCTCGCAATAAATATTCCACGACACTTTCGCGTAAACGACGGCAAGCACGACAAACACCAGAAAACACGCGTTAAGTTTGTTCTTGAAAAAAGGTTTTATATACTGCCGTCCCCTAGTCAAAACGTCAACGAGAATAAACGCGTACGCAAAGCACACGAGGGGCAATCCCGACGATTTCGTAAGTACGGTCACAAGCGCGCATAGCGATATGTCGAGTATGGTAAAAACGTTTGCTTTCGTCCTGTCCGACAAATAAACAAGATACATATACGCCGTCATGACCGCAAGAATGCCGTCTACGAGCAAATTGCTGTATACGTTCGTTTTGATAAGCAATGGTATGCTAAACGTAAGAATAAGGATGCCGAAAAACGGCAATGAAAGTTTCTTTCCGTATCTGTCGGGAAGAATTAAAAGCATCGAAAAAATTAACAAATCGAACGCGGCGTAGAAATGCCCGTTTATAATTGTTTTGTTGAAAATCTGAAACGCATACATAAACACGCCGGTTGCGGGAACGTATTTATTAAACATCGTCGTCGTATCGCCTATGTTGCCGAAGTTGTCGTACGCAATCATATTTTTCGTAACCAACGCCCAGTGCGAGAGTTCGTCGTAATCGAAACTTATTTTATTGATGAACATAATACCTAACGCAACGGCGATTACGGAATAAAAAATAAAAAGCGGTTGTTTAATTATATTTTTCAAATATCCGCTTTTTGTTTTTATTTCTTTGATTATCGCCGCTGTCGCAAGGCACGCGGCGATTCCGATATAAACGTAAACTCCTACGTCGAGCCGCTTAAAAAGTCCGAAGGTATACACGACGAATATAAGCGTTAAATTCCCGACGGCGACTACTCTGCCGAACGAACGTTTCGTAATCGACGCAAGGGATACCGAAAAAACAAGCGTAACAAACAATATAATAAAGTAACTCATAATAACGCATTATAACCTTTATCGGTCCCCGTTGTCAAACTCCGTATTGTAATAATCTTCTATATATGATATAATCTATAATATTTACATCATACTTAACGAAACAAACTATCATTCGTCTTTATAAGACGCACGGAGAACAGATGCTCGAATTAAAAAACGTTACGAAAAAATACGGCGACGGAGAAAATATGCTTTACGCACTAAAAAACGTATCCGTCACTCTTCCCGACTGCGGTCTTGTTTCTGTCCTAGGGCAAAGCGGTTGCGGAAAAACCACGCTACTAAACGTTCTCGGCGGTCTTGACCACCCGACGTCGGGCGAAATCGTTTGTTCCGGCGTTTCCACCAAAGATTTCAAACAATCCGACTGGAATTCGTACCGAAACCATTATGTCGGGTTCGTTTTCCAAAATTACTACCTTATTCCTCATCTTAACGTTCTCGAAAACGTGCAAATCGGAATGAAACTGTCCGGGCTGACAAAAAAAGAACAGACAAAAAAAGCCGTTGCCGCGCTCGAATCTGTCGGGTTAAAAACTCAAATGAAAAAAAAGCCGCGTCAACTTTCCGGGGGGCAAGCGCAACGCGTTGCCATAGCGCGCGCAATAGCAAACAAGCCTTCGATAATTTTAGCCGACGAGCCTACGGGCGCGTTGGATAGCGAAAATTCCGTCCAAATTCTCGATATTCTCAAAGAACTGTCGCGCAACACGCTCGTGGTCATCGTCACTCACAACGCCGAACTCGCGGAACAGTACAGCGACCGTATAATAAAAATGAAAGACGGCGAGATTGTCGGCGACGTAACATTGACCGAACCTGTCCCGTCGTCGTCTTCACAACCCGAAAACGTTAAAGAAGAGCGCAAAAAACGTCGCAAAAAGCCGAATATGAACATTTTTTCCGCGTTCGGCACAAGCATAAAAAATCTTTATCACAAAATCGGGCGCACCGCAATAACGTCGATAGCGGGTTGTTTAGGCGTAATCAGCATAACGATAATTCTCGGGCTTAACTCCGGGTTCGCTTCATATGCGGAAACTTATCAACGGAATTCCGTTTCCAAATATCCCGTCAAAGTGTCGAAAATGCAATCGAATATGAGCGAAGTCGAAGATATGTTCAAAAAAGTAGCGGGGTTAGGCGGCGATTTCAAAAATTTCGACTCGAATATGATTTTGGATATGCTTAAAAACAACGACGTCAATATGAAAAAGTACACCGACGAGCAAAAAGTTTACATCGAAAAAATGATTACCGGGTTGGGTGCAAACTTCGGGCAGTACCTTAAAGAAAACGATACTACCGAGTTCAAAAAATACGTTGACAAAAACTTTTCAAGCGACTTCGCAACCGTCAAGTATCGGTATAAAATCACAACCAACGTTTATAACGTTAAAACCGACGATACGGGCGCGGTTACTTCGTATTCTCAAATCATGCCGTTCTCGACGCGCGTTTCCAACGACCTCGAAAAACTCAATTTCCTTCTCGCAAGGCTTAAAATCGAACTGTCGTCACGCGACATAAACAACGTAAAAAGCGCGCTTTCCAGTCTTTCGTTTTGGGATTCTCTAGTAAACGACAGAAGAGTTCTCGAAGGACAGTACGAACTTCTCGAAGGTTCGTGGCCCGTTGACGACGAAGAAAACAATACCTACGGCGCAGTGCTTGTCGTGGATAAATTCAATCGCATCACCGACGCGTCGCTTTACGCTCTCGACTATATATCTTTTCAAGAACTCTTTTTTAGTTTTATCAAACAGGCGGGCGACATTCTCAACCAACTCATCGAAGGCGCAAACTTTTCGATTTTCAAAAACATAGGAGAGGAACTTCGTCTTTCTTACGACTTCAAAGATTTTATCGGTCACGAGTTCCGCCTTCTTACCGAAAGCGATTATTACGTTAAAGCCGAAAACGGGCTTTACGAAGACAAAGAATCCGACGAAACCGTCGTGTCTAAAAAACTTTCCACCGCTCCGAAAATCAAAATATCCGGCATAGTTCGTTTGCGCGAAGGCGTCGATTCGGGTTGCATAAACGGCGATATCGGGTACTCGCAAGGGCTTGTAGACTATATTATAAAGACGGGAATAAACTCGGATATAGCCAACGAACAAAAAGCCTATTACGACGAATACATAAAAAAGATGAATTTGCCCGAACACGCCGACTACGAAAAGTTGTTGCTATCTCTCACGCAGGGAACAAAAACGCAGGAAACGCTTACCCCCGAAGAACTTGCGCTTTACGAAAAGTTTCAATTTAAGTGTGCGATTTCCGGACGGTCGCTGGCAAACGAAACCGATTATAAAACTCTTATGCTCGACCTTGGCGTTGTAGACAAGGACTCGCCCGAAACGATAGAATTCTACCCTTCCGGCGTGGAATCCGTCAAAGAAATCGAGGAATTCATCGATGGTTACAATCAAAAAGCAAAACGCGACTTCAAAGCGGGAAAAACGGAAAAAGACAATTCCGTCAAATATTCCAACGACTTGGAGGCGTTGATGGTGAATTTACAAAGCGTAGTAAACACGATAACGTACGTGCTTGTGGCGGTTACTTGTCTTGCCGTAATCGTTTCGCTGTTTATGGTCGCGATAATTATGTACATTTCCGTCCAGGACAGGACGAAAGAAATCGGTATTTTGCGCAGTATGGGCGCGAGAAAACTCGACGTAATGAACATTTTTAATGCGGAAACCATACTTCTCGGATTTTTAAGCGGAGTAATCGGCGTCGCTATCGGATACGCGCTCACGCCGCTTGCCAACTCATTACTCGAAAAGTATCTAAACATAACGAACCTCGTCCGCCCGGTGTGGTGGCATTCTCTGCTTATAGTCTGCACGTCGATGCTTTTGACGTGTCTGTCGGGATTGTTCCCCGCCATATTCGCAGCAAAAAAAGACCCCGTCGCCGCACTAAAAACCGAATAACGCGTAACTTTCGTTTTACCGAATACGCTCTTTCGATTAACGTGCAACGCTCCGCGTCGCACGTTTTTATCGTCGTTCCCGCTTTCTCGAAAACAATACCGTTTTATATATTTTTTTGCGTTTTTGCTTTTTTTCGTACGTTTTTCCTTTTCGTTTTCGATTTACGCGTTGTTTTTTATTCTTTTTCCCGACACGCGGTAAAATAATAGTAAATGATATTGCACTTTATTTTAATTTAATATATAATCTTTATTAAGGATGAAATTATAAGGAAAAATACGGAAAAAGGGGCTTGAAACACTTTGGAAAAAATTGCAATTATCGACATAGGCTCAAATACGGCACGGATAGTGATCGCGAATATTTTGGAAGGCGGTTATTTTAACGTTGTGGACGAACTTAAAGAACCCGTCAGGCTCGCCAAGGGAATGGAAACGGACGGATATTTGCGTCCCATGCGTATTCAACAAATGATAAAAACGTTAAAAACTTTCAAAAATCTTTACGAAAGTCATCACGTCAACAAGGTTTTCGCGTATGCTACGGCGGCGGTTCGCAGAGCAAAAAACAAAAAAACGTTCGTTGACGAAGTTCTCGCTCAATGCGGAATAAAACTCACGGTTCTCACGCAGGACGAGGAGGCTATGCTCGTTTACACGGGCGTGGTTAATTCTCTCGACATACCGCGCGGCGTTATCATCGACGTGGGCGGTGCGAGCATAAAACTCATTTATTACAATCGCAGAGTTCTTCTTAATCACGATACTCTTCCTTTCGGCGCGGTTTCTCTCACGGAAAAATTCGCGGACGTTGCGGACGGGTTCGTGCGTGCTAAAATGATAGAAGAATACGTCGGACAAGAACTTGCGAAAATCGAATGGCTTAACAAACTCGAACCCGACGTACAACTCGTCGCTGTCGGCGGTGCGGTGCGTAATCTCGGCAGAATAAGCCGTCGGTTTAAGCGTTATCCTCTCGATATGGCGCATAACTATCATATTTCGATGGACGAGTTTGAAAACATTTACAATTCGATGAAGGGTGTGGACGTCACCAAACCCGTGCGTATTAAAGGTCTTTCCAGCGCGCGCGCGGAGATACTCCCTGCCGCGTTAAGTTGCGTACAAGCGTTTAAGGACGCTACGCACTTTGACGAAATCACCATTTCGAGCGCGGGGCTTCGCGAAGGCGCGATGTTCCGTTATGCCGTTCCTTCCACTATGGAAAAACCGCTCGGAGACGTTCTCGGACACAGCATTTACACTATGCTTAGTCACTTTAATATGAATATCCCTCATTCCGAGCACGTTTTTGACATTTCGTTGCAACTTTATCGTCAACTTAAAGTTCTGCACAAACTGCCGCGTTATTACGTACGCGTACTTCGGGTTGCGGCGCAACTTCACGATATAGGCACGAGTTTCAAGTACTACGACCACCCGAAACATTCGTTCTATTTTATACTTAACAGTAATCTTTACGGCATACAGCAAAAAGACCTTGTAATGGCTGCGCTGATTGCCGGAATGCACGGAAACTCTTCTCTCGAAGGGGTAGAAATACAGCAATATCTTTCCATGCTCACCGAAGAAGACATTGACGCGGTTAAAAAACTCGGCGTTATCGTGCGTATTTCGGAATGTTTCGACCGCAGTATGAGCGGCGTCATAACTTCTCTTACCTGCGACATTCTAGGAGAAAGCGTTATACTTAAACCCTGCTCTACGAGCGATTGCACACTTGAAATTCAAGACGCGATGGGTGCGGTAGCGGATTTCCGTCGCGCGTTCAAGAAAAATCTCGACATTCTTTAATAGGTGATGCAAAAAACGCTTATACTCGCCTCTTCTTCCCCTCGAAGAAAGGAACTTTTGCATAAAATAACGGACGATTTCGTCATCGAAAACCCGTCGTGCGAAGAAATTAACGCCGGTACGCCGCAGTTCGTCGCTCAAACGAACGCCGTACTTAAAGGCCGAGCCGTGGACGGCGATTTTGTTCTCGCTTGCGACACGCTCGTTTCTCTCGACGGAGTTATTTACGGCAAACCGAAAACCGAAAACCGCGCAATCGAGATGATTAAACTGCTTAACGGCCGAAAACACGTCGTAACAAGCGGCGTTTACGTTCGATTTTGCGACGAAGAAACGACATTTACGGTAAATTCGGACGTCGTTTTCAAAAACTTAACCGACGAAGAAATAGCCGATTACGTCGTTAGATATAAACCGCTCGACAAGGCGGGAAGTTACGGAATACAAGACGGAATAATCGTAGAGAGTTACGCCGGAAGTTTAGACAATATAATCGGACTGCCGACGGAACGCGTACGAGAAATACTCGGGAAATATACTTATGTTAAGGAAGAAGGTAATAATTGACTTTGACAGTGAACGCATAGCCGTTATGGTAGACGGAGTTTTACTTAAACTCTGTCCGTCGAGCGTTGTCCGCAAAACCACGGAAGCCCCCGTGGTCGTTTCTTACGGCGACGAGGCGGAAAAAAATAAAAACGCTCTCGGTTCTTCCGAAGTTTACTGCACACCGTTTAAGGACGGGCATATAATCGACGAAACCGCAGCGCGCATCCTCTTCCGTTCTGTTTTGAGAGAACTTCTCGGCAACAATCGTTTGGTTTCCGTTTTCGTGCTGGTTTCCGGCGGTTTATCCCCCGATGATCGTTTCGCCATCACTCGCTCGATTAACGCGTGCGGCTACACCAAAGTGACGACCGTGCCGCGACCCAAAATCATCGCGCGTTTACTCGGGTTTAACAACCTTTATTGCGGACTTTATATGGACACCGACGTATCAGAACTTGCTCTCGGCGCGGAAGGAAACTTGCTTTGTTCGCACACGATAGACGTGTCGCTGTCCGCTCTTGCGGAACAAATACGCGATAGATTTCTTGCCGACGGAAAACTAAAACTCTCGGTAGAAACAAGTTTGGACGTGGCAAAAAAATCTTGTTCCCTTTTCGACACGGACAACTCCAAAATCATTGCCGTAGGCACGGACGCAATAACAACGGGTAAAAAGTCGGTATACTTCGCCGCAAAAGACGTATACCCTCTTTGCGACGGCGTTTACTCCAAAACAACGGACCTAATCAGCGCGGCTTTACTTGACGCTGACAAAGATTTTTCTATCGCTGCGGCAAAATCGGGTATCCTTTTCTTAGGTTCAGGAACCCGAATCGGCGGCTTTGAAGAATATGTATACAAAAAACTCGGCATCGGCGGTTTTATAATGAAAGACGATTCCGTGCTTTTATCTGTCACCCATAATCTCGCCGTCAACGAACCCGATTTCTTTGATGAATAACTTTACTCAAATTGTATAACACTAAGCCTTTCAATCGAAAGGCTTTTTTTAACAGATTTTTCGGCAAGGGTTTAGTCAAAAAATATTAAAAATTTCTTTTGATTTTCTTTTTGCGTAAGAAACTGCATATCCCGTCACGTCACCGCTTTTTTTATCTTGTTTTTTTTCATTATAATTGAAAATACAAACGTCTGCCTTATCAATCAAATATTCATTGCGTTTTATCTCAATATCTCCGCCGATATCTCTTATTTTTGTCGGAAAACAAGTGTAATCGTAACTTTGCATAATTTTCTTTCGATACTTATTCGAAATGTATTGATATTCTTCTCTAACATTTATTCTAAAAAACATAGGAAAATCTTTTTTCATTTCACTAACTAATTCTAAACATATTTTACAAAACTTTCCTTCATCTCCAAAAATAAAAAATATTTCTTCCGTTTCTATTGTTATGTATTTTATTATAGTCATTAGGCTTTTTTTAATATTTTCTTTTGCCTTTATCTTTTTGTCGCCTATAAATATCACTACCATGCTTACATTATAAGTAATTCGTTGAGCGATTGCAACCGAATTAGGACATATGACCGAATTCGGTACGTATGTTGTATAGTACGTTTGCTAAAATGACAATATATATTGCGGAGGAAGTAGATGAAGTTATGTGAAGCATTTGCGACGAGATTAAAAGAATTACTTAGCGAACGCAATATGAGTCTATACAAATTCTGCGTCAATTCGGGAATCGGACGTTCTACCTTAGTAAATTTAATGAAAGGCGAAAGCAAAAGTCCGACTTTGGAAACGATATATCAAGTATCGGACGCTTTGGGAATTTCGCCGCAGGAATTTCTCTCTTCCGAACTTTTTAATCCCGACAATATCGACCTTAATTAGCAAGCCTTTCAGCAGAAAGGCTTTTTCTATTTCTTAAAATTTTTTTTCGCAACGCGCTCTTTTCTTTTTAAGGGTGGGCGGGCGGGACCGTTTTACAAAAAAAAAGACGCTTTGTGCGTCTTTTTTATTAATTAAGAATACGTATTTAATCTTTGCATTGCGAAACGGGAATAATATCGAAGTTAAGCACATGTTCTCCCGAGCAAATTACGTACTGCGGCAACGGATAACCGTTTTCGCTCGAGCCTATGCCGCCCACAAACGCGTTTACGTCTACGTATACTCCGCTTTGCGTCGGTTTTTCGCCGCTTTGGTACGCTTCCGCTATTTCTTTATCGCTATACGGACTTACTCGGAGTTGGAACGGCACTTTAATTGCGGAAATAACTATTCCGTCGCCGTCGTTATCCCGCACAACGGCGTATCTGACGTTGGTTCTGTTTCCGCATTCCTGCAATACGGGCAATTTCTCAAAAGTCTTATCCACGTTCATATCGAACAATCCGACGTGCGTGTGTTCGCACATATCGATATAGTTGTCCCCTTCGCCGTTTCCGTAATAAACCACGTTTCCGAACGCGTTGTTAAGTCTTATTTGTTTACCGAAACAATCGAGCACGGGCAAGTTACGTTTAAGCGGAGTAAGTACGCTAAACACCTCAATCGCTCCGTTTGCATGCACGACGTATTTGTCCGACACGATATAACTGTCCTTTCCGCCGAGCATAATCACGTTTTCAACATTGACGTGTACGCTGCCGAGCGTGCCGCCCTTTTTGTAATCGCACTCGAATTTTTTGACTTTCGTCGTTACTTCCGCACACTTTTTCCCCGTTAAATTACGCATAAACGGTCTTCTTATGTTGGTAACGAACCCGTTTCCGCCTTTTTGCACGCTTTCCGATTTAATCAAATCTTTGCCCATTAAGGTATATCTTACGATACTTCCGAGCCGTTTATTAAACCGTACGGTTCCGCAATCGAAGGCTACGTCGAGATAATCGAACATTTCCGTTACGTCGAGAAGTTTAACTCCTGCCTTGACGTCTATTCCTTTCATTTCGGCGTTTAGAATATGTTGTTCGACGTACATCAATTTTTCCGTCGCCTTTTCATGGTATTCAACGTTAAGGAACATATCCCCTTCGATATGTCCGACAAAAACGTCGTATTTTTTTCTCGAACGCGGCGGAATGCCTATATCGAGCCTTGTCGAAGAAACGAGTCTGCCGTCTATAATGACTTTGAGCATAACGTACACGTCCGGCGTCGCTATAAAACTTCTCGTATTTGTAATCTCAATCGACTGCGCGTTATTGATAAGTTCGCTGCGGATAGGTCTGTACAAATACCTTATGCTCTCCGCGCCCGAATAAGGCAATCTATCCGACGTGAAAATTCCGCAGGCCTTTCTTCCCTCGCCTTTAACTATGTCGTCCGCAAAATACGCCACGCAACCGCCGAGGCAACACGGCGTCGCGGATACGAGTTCTTCATATTCGTTCATCGTAGCGCAACCTATGCCCGTCGCGAGCGCGTAATCCGCGAAAAACAGCGGGAATTTATCCGCAGCGACGTTTACTTTGTCCACAACGTCGTTGACCGCAGGGAAATCGACCGTAAGTCCGTCGCCCGCTCCCTCTCCGTAACAGAACACGGGGCGCGCGGTGAGTTCTTTGATTTTTCTTACGCAGTTGCTTACGCTATCGATTCTTCCGTCTTCCGCGATAACGTAGAACGGCACGTTGCACGCGTTTTTATCTCTTATGCAAGCGTTAAGTTCAATTTTTTCGATAAGCGTAGCGAATTCTTCGTTGGAAACTACGGCATTTCTCGTCTTTTCGTTCTTTTCTGCCGCTGCTTTGGTGTTCACGCGTGAACCGCCCAAAACAAACAACCCGTACTCGCAAGCAACCGCAACGAATTCGGGTGACGCATAGTAAATCGGACGAACGGCGTTAAACCCGTACGCCTTGATAAGCGCGAGATCGCGACGCACGTCGTCGATATTGATAAGTCCGCCAAGTTCGTTATATTGACAGTTGTACGCGATACCGCGGATTTTCAACGGTTCTTCGTTGTAATAAACCACGTCGCCCATTATGCTAATCGAGTTAAACCCGACTTTAACTTTCGTACATTCGGTGACGAAATTCTTTTCGACCACTTTTACAAACAAGTCGTACGTTTCGCTCGTTTCCGTATTGTACGACGTGAACGCGTTTTGAATTATAAATTCTGCTTTGCCTTCGTTCTTTGAAGATACGTTTTCGTAAAGCGTTTTTCCGTCTTTTTTGAGTTCTACCTTTACCGTTCCGTTTTCATTGTCGAAAAATTTAAGTTTTATATCGGCAAGATAATCCGCTCCGAGGCGTTTAACGGTAAAATCATAGTCAAACAGTCCGCTCTTACGATGTTTTATAAGCCTTACGTCACCGATGATTCCCGTGCAAACAAACCCGTCTTCGCCGAACAGGAACGACGCGGGCGTCCATTTTTTTACGATAACGACTATCTCGTTTTCGCCGAGTTTAAGGAAGTTCGTCACGTCGAATTCCGCCGCGCCGAGCATACTGTACCCGACGTATTCGCCGTTTATTTGCAGTTCCAAACTGCCGCTCACTTTTTCAAACGACAGCGTGTAATCAAACTCGTTGTCCGCGATATTGACTATTCTGCGATAAATGCCGACGCCGTTCTTGCTCGTTTCGTCGTCGCGTATTTCAAATTTTTTCAAGTTGTGCTTAAACGGGTAACCGTGCGCAAAACGGAACTTCTCGTATCCGGAGTTTTCCCACGAACAAGGCAACGTAACGGTATCCCATCTCATTTCTTCGCCGCCGAACGTAACGGGCGCGTTTTCCGCGTAATAAGCAAAATCCCATTCGCCGCTCAGAGTATAGACCCTATCGCTTATTGTGCCTTGCTCCGCGCTTTTCCCTGCGTTGCAGACGCTTTCCGACGAACACGGTATGAAGAAACTTCTTGCGCTAAGCACGTTTTCTTCGTATTTTTCCGGTGCGAAAACTCGGTTTTTAACGGTATACAGACATTTTTTCGCCTCAAATTTTTCTATTCGTTTTGGAAGTTCTTCCTCCTTTTTCATTCTCAGCGTTTCACTCGCAATTACCGCGTCGTCTTTTTCGTAAACTACGCGCAGTTTCGTGTGTTCGTCGTATTCTCCGACGTATATTCCGTATTCGCGCGTTTGTTTCGGCATAATAACGGGATAAATCGTCTGTATTTTTTCTTCGTTTACGCCTTTCACTTTATAAAGCGTAACGCTTACGCCGTCCGCCGACGCAAACGAATTGCGGTTGGTCAACATCAAAGTGCGGTTATCCGCAAGAAACGCCGTAAACGGACGGAACGCGTATTTTGCTATTTGCGCGCTCTCTTTCGCGACGTTATGTTCGTCGAACAACCCTTCGCTTCTTCCGCCCCCTTCTCCGCCGAACCCGTCGATAATTACACCCGCTATTTCCGGGTCGGACACTATCGCTTCGAGTTCTTTCGGTTGAATTTTATCGTTAGGCGCAAACGCGATAACCGCTCCGCCTTCGCAAGCAACGCCGCCCAACAGCGTAAGGTTAACCCCCGCTACCGCCTTGCCGCTTTCTTTTGCTATTTTTTCGCAAACTTTCTTTCCTTTTTCCGTTTCCGCAAGCGCGCCGAACGCATACCCGATAACGCACGGATAGTTTTTCGTCTTTTTCACGAAATATTCCGCTTTTTCGATAAACGCCGTTTCTTCATCGTTCGTTTCTTCTTTATGCGCGCGTTTCGCCTTTTCTCGATGTTCTACGACAAACGGCAATTCGTTGACGACGTACAACCCGTTTCTTGCGCAAACCCCGTAAAATTCGGGCGTTGCTTCCCCTTTCACAAACAATGCGTTAAGGTTAAAACTCTTTGCTATCTCGGTTTCGTCGTCAAAGTCCTTGCACGATGCCGGTTTGTACGTCGCACCTTTGATTTTGACGTTTACGGAATCGATTTTAATCACGCCTTCCGCTACCGACACGGGCGCAAACCCGAACGAAACGAACGAACATTCTTTCTCTTCCTCGCCGTCCACCAGTCTAACGTACGCGTCGTAAAGTTGCGGAGTTTCCGCAGAATAAGTTTTGAACATTCCCGACACGCTTACCGCCGCCTTCCCGTCGACGAACGACGCGATTTCTTCCGCGATAATCTCTTCCCCGTCCGCAAACACCACCGACAAAGTAACTCCGTCTTTTGCTTCCGCCGTTGCCGTAAGCGTACCGGTAAGTATGGCGTCGCTCCTTTCGCAAACGAACTCGTAATCGGTCAGGTACGCGTCAGACTTAACTTCGAGCAAAACGTTGCCGTATATTCCCATGAGCCTGTCGTCCGATGAGTTCACGGCAGAACGGACAATCCGAACCAAAAGCGCGTTCGTCCCTTCCACGAGCAGACCGCTCACGTCGAACTCGCCCGACCCGACCGAGGAACAACCGACGAACTTTCCGTTGACGAAAACTTGAAAATCTCCCGCTACTCCGTCTATCGAAACAAAATGTTTTCTGTCGGCATCGTATACTTCGAAATCTTTTACGAAAACAAAACACTTGTCGTCGCCTTCCCCGTCTTCAAACGCATAGCCCCGTCCGTCTTCGGGAACGGTAATCGGAGCGAAATCGATTTTAAGCGTATCCGCCGACGGGGCGTTTAGGGGAAGAACGGCAGCACCCCATTCTCCGTTAAGCGAAAACGTCCTGTCGCTTACAAAAGCGTTCTTTCCGCTATCAAGGCATACCCCTATGTCCGAAAAAGGCAAAAAATAAGCGTGCCCGGCACATACTCTGTCCAACTTCGTTACGCTTGCGCTTGCAAAATCATATATCATAAAAAAGGCTCTCCCTCAAAAGTCGTAATATAGTTTCCGTAAAAATGCGCATAATACGCCCTTTTTATACGAATTAATTATATTATAACAAAATATATTCCATTATGCAATACCCTTTCCCGTACTTTGTTTAATTTTTTCTTAAATCCGTAATACGCAAAAATAAGCCGAATATATCGGCTTATTTGTATCTAAGGATACGAATAACTATATTTTTACAAGTTTTTTCACGGGTTTGACGAGCGCGAGCGACAGCGCGAAATTGATTGCCCAAAAAATGAGTTGTTTCGGCGTCCTTATCGCATAATATGCCCAAAACGAATATTTTGCCGACATATAATAGAAATAAAGAGCGACCGTGTTAAGGTTTGTGCAGACGAGCCATATAAGAACGAAACTTATAATCGTCGGAATAATAGTTTTTTCGCCTTTGCCCGTTTTCTTCGCAACGAAGAAAGTAAGTCCCGATACAAGTCCGATAAGTCCGCTTATAAGCGATATGGCAGGGTTAAACGCTCCGCCCGAAGGGTTAATTAGCCAGCCTAAAACGTCGCCGCATACGCCCGTAATAAATCCGCCGAGCGGACCGAGCGTCGCGCCCGATAAAAAGCACACCGTGTACACGAAACTAAGCGCGTTGCTGCCGCCGATACCTATGTATATGGTAAACGTGTTTGCAACGACGCTCAAAGCGACAAAAATTGCACAATACGCAATCGTTTTTACGCTTAAACCATTGTATTTTCGTTTCGATTTCATAAAAAATAACCTCCCGTACAGGGGCGGCCATTTACGATAAAAAAGTTTTTTCGCAACGGACGCAACAAGACACCGCAACCGCTCGGCGATTTTCGTTTGCGAACAACATCCCATTTCGCAACACTTAACGCGTCTTGCTTACTCTGCATAAATAAATATACGGTTTTTATCCGTCTAAGTCAAGCGTCAAGCATAACAAAACGTTTTTTCTCATAAAATTTTTTTATGAAAAAAACAAAGAAAGTAATCGGCGCGGTCGCCACCGTGACTGTGTTCGGCGTGTTCACTCGGTTTATCGGGTTCCTTTTCAAAATCTATCTTTCGCGCGCTCTCGGCGCGGAAGCACTCGGCATTTACCAAATCGCGCTTTCGGTTTTTTTCCTTTTCGCTTCCCTTTCTTCATCGGGCGTTCCTTTGCTTCTTAGCAGAAAAACCGCCGAAAACAATGCGCTTGGCGAAAACAAAACGTTTTCTCTTTTTACTTCCGCTCTCGTTATTTGCACGGTTTCGAGTTTAACCCTGTTCGGTTTGCTTACGCTGCTCCAAAGCCGTCTTACTTTCCTTTTTTCGGACGTTGCGGCGCACCCCGTTTTTCTCATAATGATACCCGCGCTCGTATCGTCGTCCGTATATTGCGTTATTCGCGGTTGGCTTTGGGGAGAAAAATACTTCGCCGCGTTTTCCGCTACCGAAACCATCGAAGAAGCCTTGCGTATCGTTTTCGGCGTTTTCTTTTTAAGCGGTTTAATCGCTTCTCTTAGCGGCGTTTACGCGATAGCGTGGGCTTTTACCGTAAGCGACGTTCTCGTTGCGGTTATTCTTTTCGTTATTTTCTTCGCAAAAGGCGGTAAACTAGCCAAACCGTCGGACGTAAAAAACATTCTTCTTCCTTCTCTCCCCGTCACCGCAATGCGCGTCTGTTCCGGACTCATCGGTACGCTCATCGCGTTTCTTCTACCTTTACGCCTTGTCGCGGCAGGAATGACGAGCGCGGAAGCAACGGCGTCGTACGGCAGAATCGCAGGCATGGCAATGCCCCTTCTCAATGCCCCCAACGCCGTCATAGGCAGTCTTTGCATCGTTCTCATTCCCGAACTTAGCGCAAGTATGGTTAAAAAGGATTATGACAAACTTAACAAACAACTTTCGCTCGGAATAAACTTTTCTTTTCTCATAAGCGGTCTTTTTATCGTCGTTTTCTCTTCTCTCGGCGAAGAAATAACGCGTTTTCTATACAATGACGAGGTAAGCGGACAATACCTTCAAGTCGCAACTTTCGCTATGATGCCCGTTTGTCTTACACAGATCTCGCAAAGTGCGCTCAACTCCGTCGGCAAGGAGTATTCCGCTTTCGTCAACTACCTTATCGGTAACGTCGTAATGCTTTCGGTAATTTATTTTCTGCCCTCCCTTATCGGGATTTATAGCGTTGCGGCGGCGTCTTTTCTTTGCACGGGGATTATCGGCACGCTTAACGTCGTTTCCCTTCACAAAACGACGAGCATGGGCGGCGGCTTTCTCAAATATGCGTTTCTTGCGCTTGTTTTTACCCTGCCGTCGGCATTCGTCTGCGAATGTCTTTGCTCGATTTTCACCCCCGTTCTCGGCTCGTTCGCGTTTATCCCGGCAGGCGTCGTCGGAGCGGTTTGTTACGCACTCGCTTGTTTTGCGACCAACGTTCTCGACGTGCGCGGAATCGTTCTCGGTAGGTTTAAGTTATCGAAACGTCACACTTGACCGTAACTTCGCGCTCGGCAAAACAATTCGCAAAAAAGTGCGGTTCTTCTTTTTCGACGAAACGAAATAAAATTGCATAAGCAATAATTATGTGTTAAAATAAATCGAAAATACAAATCGGAGAATACTATGGCAAAAAAAGTCGTAATCGGAATGAGCGGCGGCGTGGACAGTAGCGTTGCGGCGTTACTCCTTAAAGAACAAGGATACGAAGTAATCGGGCTGTTTATGCATAACTGGCAAGAAACCGACGATAACGGTTGTTGCACTGCCGAGCAAGACTACACCGACGTACGTAGGGTTTGCTCGTCAATCGGTATTCCGTACTATTCCATCGATTTTTCCAAGGAATATTACGACAACGTCTTTTCTCATTTTCTTTCCGAATACGCGCTCGGCAGAACTCCGAACCCCGACGTATTGTGCAACCGCGAAATCAAGTTCGGCGTTTTTCGCGACTACGCTATGAAAATCGGCGCGGATTATATCGCAACGGGACATTATTGCGGAGTTAAACACGAAAACGGCAAAACTTACCTTACCCGTTCCGCCGACGAAAATAAGGACCAAACTTATTTTCTTAATCAAGTAACCGAAAAACAAATCAACAACGTTATTTTTCCGTTGTCCGACGTCACAGACAAAAGTCTAGTCCGTCAAATTGCGGAAAAATATAATCTTGTCACCGCAAAAAAGAAAGACTCGACGGGCGTTTGCTTTATCGGCGAACGCAATTTCCGCAAGTTCCTTGCCTCGTACCTCCCGATGAAAGAAGGTGCGATAAAAACTCTCGACGGTAAGGTCGTAGGCACGCATAAAGGCGTTTATTATTATACCGTCGGTCAGCATAAGGGCTTCGGGCTCGGCGGCGTAGCGGGGCAAAATAACACCGAGCCTTGGTATATAATCAAAAAAGACGTCAAAAACAACGTCCTGTACGTCAATCAGGGCGAAACACCCGATTTATACACAAACGAACTCGTCACCGACAAGTTCAACTTCATCACCGATTTCGTTCCCGAAGGCGAGGTTCTCGTCCGTATTCGTCACCGCCAACCCTTACAAAAAGCACGATTCGTCACTAACTCGGACGGCGGTGTAACCGTTGTTTTCAAAGACAGTCAACGCGCCGTAACCCCGGGTCAATACTGCGTCCTCTACGACGACAGAGTCTGTTTAGGCGGCGGCGTTATTCGCTAAAATCATATCGTTTTCATCTTTCGCGCCGCAGTGGCTCTCGCGGTAAGCGCAACGTGATAAATACCGTTTTCGTCTACGCTTATTTCGGTTTTTACCCCCTCGTTTGTCAACTCGAAATACGAGTTTAGTATCCCGTTGATGTCGTTTTTAAGCGCCTCAATCACGCCGTTCGGTATTTTTAACGAATCGGTCAACAATACTCTTTTCAGTCTTATCAAATCGTCTGTCACGCCTTTCATACGTTAAGCCACCTTTTTAATCTGCCGATTACGGACTTATGCTCGGACACGCAATCGTACAATTTTTTATCACCGCCGTCAACGTATGCCGCAAGTAAGGAAAACGAATATCCTATGCCCGTTCTCTTATTTCTTACGTCGGCTACACCCGTAAGATTAACGAAATCGTCTTCGGGAAGTATTCCCAATAATGGTAGTTGCATTACGTCGGACACTTCTTTCGGAGATAGCATTTGCTTATCCGCCACGAGTTCGCCGCGTACCCTGTTAAGTACAAGACCGACTTTTTCCACTCCGTATGTATGCAACATTTTAACGGTTTTTACCCCGTCTCTCACCGCCGGAATGTGCGGCGTCGTCACGACTATCGCCTCCCCGGCACCTATCGCCGCACGGTGAAAGTTCTCTTCTATCCCGGCAGGACTGTCTATAATGACGTAGTCGAATCCGACCGCGAGTTCTCTTACTATGTTAAGAAATACATCCGTCGTGACCACGTTCGCCGCGCCCGTCGTCGCAGGAAAAAGATATAAATTATCGCTTATGGGAACGAGTGCCTGCATCACGGTCGCTTTACCGAGAGCCACTTCTCCCGCGTCGTAAACTATCCTGTCCTCCACTCCGAGAACGACGTCAAGATTGTTTAGACCTATATCGCCCTCTACCGCCGCGACTTTTTTGCCTCGCGCCGACAACGCCATACTTAAATTCGCGCTGACAGTCGTCTTTCCTACTCCGCCTTTTCCGCTTGTCACTACTATTATCCGTGCCATATCACGAATTATAACTTATCGAAAAATGATTTTTTAGACGTATTTTGTCGAATTTACAAATAAAAAAACGAACGCAAAGCGTTCGTTTTGTAGACGCAAAAAGGCATTCTCACGGATTATCCGCAAGAATACCTGTTTTACATTATTCTATGTTAGATGTTATAAAAAACTTCTTATTTCTTGTTTCTGTATTTTTCAAGGAAGTTCTTCGCGTCGAAAATCTTATTGACTTCCTGCGCGTACGGGTTCTCTTTCGGAGCAACGACCTTAGGCGCTTTCTTTTCTCTCTTCTTGGTAGGAGCAGCGTATCCTTCTCTGAGATAAGAAGTATTGACTGCGATGAAAGAACTAAACGCGTCGGAATATGCGCCTTCTTCGACCGCGATTTCTACGACGTCTTTGCCGGTCTGTTTGAGTTCGGTAATAATCGGAAGAATATCTCCTTCGCCTACCGCAAATCCAACCGCGTCTACCGTGCTGTATATGCCGAGTTTCGTTCCGTCGATAATTTGACGAGAATCGAGTTTGTTTCTTCTACGGCTCGCTACGGGCGTAACCGCGTCGTATCCCTTAGCGGCGATAAATTCGTTAAAGTCACGGTTACGTTTTGCTACGTAACTATAAAACTTTACGAAAGATACTTCGTATTGTTCTTCAATCTCGGCGAGCAGTTGCTTAAATCCGTTGCAGGAAACTTTAAGGCTCGCAAGGTCGATAAGTAAAGCAATTTTCGGCTTATTCATTGTGTCCTCCTAACATAGTGCGTTTGTTTTTTTATTTTTCTCTGTAATAATAGTACAGATACTGTTGTGCATATCCGGCGAGCGCGCCGAACCGATTAACGAGTCTTGCCGCCATCGTTTTAGGATTGTTCTCTTCGGGAAATCCTAATATGCGGTATATTTTCTTCGTCCAAGTGTCCATCGGAAACAAATCCGTCTTTCCGAACGCAAATAACAATATGCAGTCCGCGACCTTATTCCCTACCCCCTTAAACGAAGTCAATATCTTTCGCGCCTCGTCCGTGTTCGATTTTTCGATGATTTCGTAATCGAACCCGACAAGTTTTCGACTCGTTTCCGCAAGATATTCCGCTCTGTACCCTGCGCCTAAACTCTTAAACAGTTCCGCCCCCGCGTCCGCCATTCTTTCTGCCGTCGGGAACGCATAATAACCGTCTTTCTTCTCTCCGAGCGCAACGCAAATCCGTTCTAATATACTCTTTATCCTAGGTATATTATTGTTTGCCGATACGATAAACGATATTATCGTTTCAAACGGGTCTTGCTTTAATATTCTTATTCCGCTACCGAACTCGACCGCGTCGCTAAGCCCTTCGTACTTCCGCAAGGCGCGCTTGATACCGTCGTAATCCGTATCTAAGTCAAAGTATTTATGAAAATACTCCCTATCCTTAGTTTTCATTATAACATACGAGTTTGTCTTTTGCAATAGGCAAATTTTATCTTTGCTTATTATTGTATGACAATCTCCGTCGTTTCGGTACCTGAACACCTGTCCGCAATCGAAAATGTGTTCTGCGTCGAATTCATCCGTCGAATAAATTCTTATTTCGTCTTTTCCGTAATATTCGTAATTCAAAGTTTTTTTATGCGCTTTTATCGAACCGAAAAATCGGTTCGATAAAAAATCGTGCGTTTACGCTTTTTCTATTACGCTTACTTGTTTATATCTGTTCAGTCTGCTGCCGGCTTCTTCAAATCTGACTACGCCGTCGATAAGCGCGTACAAAGTATCGTCGCTTCCGATACCTACGTTTTTACCTGCGTGGAATTTCGTTCCTCTTTGACGAACGAGAATGTTTCCCGCGAGGCAATGTTGTCCGTCGCTTTTCTTAGGTCCGAGTCTTTTTGCTTCGCTGTCACGACCGTTTCTGGTACTACCCATACCTTTCTTATGGGCGAACAGTTGGATATTCATAAACATTATCGGTTTACCTCCATTTTCACATAGGGTCCATACCCTTTTTCCACATCGCCTACGCCTAATACCATCGCGCGCAGTACGGCTTGCTGTTTGATACGTTCTTCCTCGCTTTTCGGCTTGGGAACTTCAAAACGCAAAAATCCGTCGTCGTTTTTTTCGTACTTGACGTCGGCGTCGGACATATCGATAATCGCTATAAGCGCGGTTTGTATTATTGCGCCGACTGCGCTGCATACGACGTCTTTGCCGTACTTTGCGTAACCCGCGTGTCCTTTCGCCGTCACTCGCGATATATCGCCGTCTCGATATTCTACCAAAATCTTAATCATTGTCGATTGAAGTCGTTATTTAGCCAACGATGTTGGTAATTTTAACTTCGGAATACGGTTGACGATGACCTTGACGTTTACGTTCGTTCTTTTTCGACTTATATTTGAAAATGTCGATTTTCGGACCTTTGCCGTTTTTGATAACGACGGCTTCCGCATAAGCGTCGGCAACTTCTTTGCCCGCTGCGACATTTCCGTCTTTGTTGAGCATAAGAACGTCAAACTTAACGGTATCGCCCGCTTCGCTGTTAAGCAACTCGACTTTAATAACCGAGTCCTGTTCGACTTTGTACTGCTTTCCGCCGGAAACAATAATTGCGTACATAAAACATAACCTCCTTTTGAAGACTCGCTGTCGGGGTGGCAAAACGCACTTATCTACCCTTTCTATGCGGTTATTTAATAATTTATCACATTTCAATGCTTTTAGCAAGCAAAAAAACGCGTTTTTTCAAATTTTTTCACAAAATCAACCGTTCGCCGAATCGAGTTTTTTCGCCGACAATCGCACTTTTGTTTCATTATATATATTGCCTTGACCGTTTTTCCGTTATTTCCCGAACCAGGTTTTCGGATTAAACAGGAACAGCATCGGCAATATTTCCAACCTACCGGCAAGCATATCGAACGACAACACGATTTTCGACGCCGCGCTAAACCCGTCGTAACTACCCGTCGCAAATTGTCCGAACCCGGGTCCGACGTTGCTTATACACGATATAATAGACGTAAGTTTTTCTATAAACGTACTGTTATCGTTTGCGCTTATATCGTCAAATAGGGCTACCAAAACAAGCGAAACGAGTATCGTAGAGATATACAAACCGAAAAAAGCCATCGTTGCCGATACCGTTTGATTATCGAGTCTTTCTCCTTCGAGTTTTATTGTTCTAACCCTGTTGGGGCGAGCGGATTTATAGCACTGATTGCGAATATACTTCGACGCAATCATTATTCGCGACACTTTAAGTCCGCCTGCCGTCGAACCCGACGAACCGCCGATAAACAAAAGAATAAAGATGATTGCCTGACAAAGCGTTGACCAAAGCGAAAAATCGATAACGTACATACCGGTCGTGGACATTATCGCGGCAGTCTGAAACGACGCGTATCTTAGAGATTCTCCGAACGACGAATAATTTCCTTTTAGCGTTAGTTCCGTCGCCATTATCAAAACGGAAAAGACAAAAATCATCGCATAAACGCGAAGTTCTTCGCTTTTTAACGCGGTCGTGAATTTACCTATTATTATAAGGTAAAAAATGTTCATATTTATGCCGAACAAAAACATACCGACGGTCGCTATAATTTCTATCGCAAGGCTGTTATACGCGCCTAAACTCCCGTTTTTAATGGAAAAGCCGCCTGTTCCGGCAATACTCATAGCATGCACCACGCTGTCGAACACGGGCATTTTCGCTATCATAAAACTTGCCGCAAGCACAATCGTCATACCCGTATATATAAGGTACAGAATTTTTGCGGTAACCGCAAGTTTACTCGTGAATTTTTCCACGCTGTGTCCGGGAACTTCCGCTTTGAATATGTTCATCGTCGTGGCGTCTTGATTTTTCGGGACAATCGCAAGCACCAGTACGAGTATTCCCATACCGCCGACCCAGTGTGTGAACAGGCGCAACGCGTTTACGCTGTGACTGAGTTTTTCCACGTCGCTTACGACGCTCGCTCCCGTCGTGGTAAATCCCGACGCTGCCTCGAAAAAGCAATTCACGAAGTTTCCTATTTCGCCCGTAATTCTGTACGATACCGCAACGACAAGCGAAAGGACAAGCCAACTTAACGCAACGATGATAAACCCTTCGGTTGCCGACAAACGTTTGTTCTTCGGCTCTTTGACGCAGCAAAGCAACCCTATAAGGAAAACGCCCGCTCCGAGCGGCAAAAACGCTGCGAGATTAGCGTACTCGCCGTAAATAATCGCGATTAATGACGGAAACAGGAACAGAAACGCAACGGTTTTTAATATTCTTCCCGTAAAAAATACGGTATATCTAACGTTCATACTTATTCAAGCACCTCGTTTATCCCGTCCATACCTTTCTGTTTGGTTACGACGATAACTTTATCCCCTTCGGCAATGAAATCGTTTCCCCTCGGAATAATCGTTTTTCCCTTTCTTATTATCATTCCGATAAGCGTATCGGGTTTGAGTTTAAGATTTTTCAGCGGTATATCGTGCGCCGCAAACATATCGTTGACGTCGAATTCCAGCACGAACGCATCGCTTCCGCCAAGCGTGAATATCGCGTTCAACCTAGAACCCAGGTCGCGGGCGGATTGAAGTCCTTTCACAAAATGCAAAACCCTGTTTGCCGTGAGTACGTTTTGCGAAACCACGCTGCCTATATCGAGTTCTCCCACCACGCTAAACAGGTTGTATTCGTCAATGGAAACTATTACCTTAGGTACGTTTTTATTAAGCGCGTAAAGCGCGGCTATAATGTTTCTTTCGTTGTTGGAAGTAAACGAAACAAACGCGTCGCACGTTCCTATTCCCTCGTTTCGCATCAGTTCGTAATCGTTGTCGCTGCCGTTGATAACTATGGCTTTGGGTAACTCTTCGCTCAGGTATCGGCACCTTTCTCTGTCGCTTTCGATAATGGTGACAAGCATTCCCGCGGCAAGAATTCGTTTAGCAAGGTAATACGACGAGTTGCCTCCCCCTAAGATAAGGACGCGTTTGATTCTCGTCTGATACAATCCCGTGCTTTTAAGGTATTTGACCACGCCCGTAACGGTGGACGCTATGCTGAGCCTATCGCCTTTTTCGAGTACGAGATTGCCCGACGGAATAATGATTTCGCCGTTTCTTTCCACCGCGCATATTTGCACGTCGGGATACGTTTTGCCGTGTCCTGCCGCTATGGTTTGTCCGATAAACGGGCTATCGAAGGGAAGAAACACGTCGATAAGTTCCATCTTGCTGTCAGCAAAAAGTTCTACTTGCAACGCCGAGGGAAAACGGAGCATACGCGCGACTTCCGCCGCCGCTTCTTTTTCCGGACTTATGGATAGGTTAATATTAAACCTATCTCGTAAATGTTCGATTTGTTCGTAGTATTTTTCGTTGTTGTTGATGATGACGGTGTGCTCTGCGCCCAGGTCTTTTGCGACCATACAGCAAAGAATGTTTACTTCGTCCACGTTCGTGCCGGCGATTACGAGGTCCGCTTTGTCTACGCCTGCTTTTTTCTGCACGTCGTATGACGCGCCGTTGCCGACGACGCCGGTAATTTCGTACTTATCGTACGCTCGTTTTACTCTCGACGCCTCGATGTCGATGACGCATAAGTCGTGATTGTCGCTTATGAGATGCTCCACTATCGCGGAGCCTATTTTATCGCAACCGATAACTACGATTTTCATTTTTTATTTGTTCTCGTTCCTTAAATTGTGTTTGAGTATTCTAAGTTGTTTTGCAAGTTTTTCGGGGAGTTCGTCGCCGAACTTATCGAAAAATTCGCTTATCCCTTCCGCTTCTTTTTTCCAAGCGGATACGTTTACGTCAAGGACTTCTTCGAGTTTAACTTCGTTAAACGCGTCCATTCCTTCGATGTTTATATCTTCTTTTTTAGGCATAAGTCCGATGGGCGTTTCCTCTGCCTCGACTTCTCCGTCGCAACGACGAATTATCCAGTCGAGCACTCTCATATTATCACCGAACCCGGGCCAAATATAATTGCCGTTTGCGTCCGTACGGAACCAGTTTACGTGGAAAATCTTAGGCGCGTTCGACATTCTTACCCCCATTTTAAGCCAGTGCGCGAAATAGTCGCACATATTGTAACCGCAAAACGGCAGCATTGCCATCGGGTCGCGACGAACGACGCCGACTTTGCCTGCGGCTGCCGCCGTGGTTTCGCTAGCCATAGTCGCGCCGACGAATACGCCGTGCTCCCAGTCTCTCGCTTCGTAAACGAGCGGATCTACTTTCGATCTTCTTCCGCCGAAGATAATCGCGCTTATCGGAACTCCCCTGCCGTTGTCGAATTCGGGACTAAGACACGGGCAATTCTTTGCCGGCGCGGTAAATCGACTGTTCGGGTGCGCGCCTTTTACGGGATTGCCGTTCTCGTCGCGCATATGCTCGTGCCACGGTCTGCCCTGCCAGTCAAGCGCTTTTTTCGGCGCTTCGATTTTGCTCCCTTCCCACCAAACGGTGTTGTTTTTCGGGTTGAAACACACGTTGGTAAAAATGGTGTTTCGACGCATTGTCGTGAGAGCGTTCGGGTTGGACTGTTCGTTCGTGCCGGGCGCAACGCCGAAAAAACCGTTTTCGGGGTTAACCGCGTAAAACGTTCCGTTCTTTTTCCTAAGCCAAGCAATATCGTCGCCGACGGTCCATATTTTGTAACCTTTATTGCGGTAGGTTTCGGGCGGAATAAGCATTGCCAAGTTGGTTTTGCCGCACGCCGACGGGAACGCCGCGCAAACGTATTTTGTTTCGCCGTTCGGTTTCTCTACGCCGAGAATTAACATATGTTCGGCAAGCCAGTTCTCTTTCCAGCCTTGATAACTCGCTATGCGCAACGCAAAACATTTCTTTCCGAGAAGCACGTTTCCGCCGTATCCGCTGTTAAGCGAATAAATAACGTTGTCTTCGGGGAATTGACAAATATAGCGGTTTTGCGGGTCGAGAGTAACCGTGCTATGGATACCTTTGACAAAATTATCGCCGTCGATACGAGCGTAAACTTTTTCGGTAACGCGCGTCATTATCATCATATTAAGAACGACGTACAAACTGTCGGTGAGTTCGATACCGTATTTGGCAAACGGCGAACCGATTTTAGCCATAGAAAACGGGATAACGTACATCGTGCGCCCTTTCATCGCGCCCTTTGCAATCGCGTCGAGTTTTTCGTACGCTTCCGTCGGCGCCATCCAGTTGTTGGTTATTCCGGCGTCGCGCTTGTCCGTGGTACAGATAAACGTGCGGTCTTCCACTCTCGCCACGTCGTCGGGGTCGGTTCTGTGATATAAACATCCGGGCATAAGCGAGTTGCTTAATTTGATAACTTCCCCGGTAGCAATAGCGTCACAAGTAAGCATCCTGTGCTGTTCTTTGCTCCCGTCCACCCAAACAACCTCGTCGGGCGTAAAAAGAGTGCGATATTTATCTACAAAATCAAGTACGAATTTATTGTCTGTCATAAAAATTCTCCGTTTTTATTTTACCATATTGTAGCATAACTCGCGTCTGAATGCAACTATAACGATAATTTCACCGCGTATCGCCGAACGCCGACAAACCGTCGTAAATCTAAATCGAATTCCCATAAAAACCATACTCAACGTAAAACGAACTCAAAAGCACGCTAACTTTCTCTATAAAAAAAGCCGTTTCGCGTTTTAGTTTTAATTCGCAAACAGCCTTTCTTATGCGTTATCGGGTATGTACTCCAGTATTTCCGAAACCGTACAATTAAGTATCGAGCATAAATCGTTAATCTTTGCGGTACTTATGCCTTTGTTTTTACGAAGCCTGTCTATGGTCGCACTGCTTATCCCGTATTTTTCGATTAACGTATACGTCGATTCTCCTTTCTTTTTCATCGTTTCCCAAAACGGAGCGTATACAATCATACGTCAATTCTAATTTGTTAGTCATATATTTGACAATAGTCATAATTATGACTATACTAATATATTATATAAATAATATGCATTTATGTGCAAAATTTGCTAAAAAGGGTTTTATAATCGCAAAAGCGGCTTATAACAAAACTTTACATAAGGCTACATAAGGAGATAAGTTATGAAAAATTTTTTCAAATCTTTTTTTGCAATACTTATAATTGTTCTTATCGCTACGTTTGCCGTTTCTTGCGGACAAAACGGTGATAAAGACAAAGACGCCGCTCCGCCGGGGGAGAACGATGTTCCCGACGCTCCTAAGCCGAATACTCCCGACGTCCCCGACCTGACGGAACATATACACGTTTTCGACGAATGGGAAATCGTCACCAAAGCGACGTGTCTTACCGACGGCGTAAAAAAACGCACCTGTTTTTGCGGTAAAACCGAAACGGCGACGATAGCCGCGTTGTTTCCGCTCGGACACGATTTTGCCTCGACTTTTACCATCGACGTCGAACCTACCTGCACGGAAAAAGGAAGTAAATCGAAACATTGCTTACGTTGCGACGAAAAAAGCGAGATTACCGAATTGCCGGCAAACGGACATAAAATAATAAAACATACAGCAAAAACGCCCACTTGTACGGCAATAGGTTGGGATAACTATAACACGTGCGCTAATTGCGACTACACGACATACGTCGAAAAACCCGCGTCGGGACATGACTTTGTAGATTATGTTTGTACCAGGTGTAAAAAAGAAAACGGAAAGGTGTCGTATTCTTATATCGAAGATAGCAATTCTTATGCCGTAACGGGTTATTCGGGCGAATTAATCGAAGCCGCCATATCCGACACGTACGATGACGGAATCAACGGTACTCGCCGCGTGACAAAAATCGGTTCGGGTGCTTTCCGCGGTTGCTCTTCCCTTACGAAAATAACCATACCGTACGGCATAACGACTATTGAAGAAAGTTCGTTCTACGGTTGCTCTTCTCTTCCCGATATAGTCTTACCCGATAGCGTAACGAGTATCGGCGAAAAAGCGTTTAGTCTTTGTGCTTCTTTTACCGACGTAACATTGCCCGAAAAGGTAACTAACATAGACGATTACGCCTTTTCCGATTGTTCCTCTCTTACGAGCGTAACTATACCCGACAGCGTGACAAATATCGGTTCGAGCGTGTTTTACGGTTGCCCGATAAAAACTACCGTTATTCCCGTCATCGCCATTGCGAGCGTAAGAAGTAACTCTTTGACAAACGTTACCGTTACGAGCGGAAAGAAAATCCCCGACCATGCGTTTTTTAACTGCTCTTCTCTTAATCTGGTAACCATATCCGACGGAGTGACCGGCATCGGGGAACGAGCGTTTTACGGTTGCGGTTCTCTTCTCGGCATATCCTTCGGTCAAGGCGTGCAAACTATCGACGCGGAGGCGTTTTCTCGATGCGTTTCTCTCACCGACGTTTCTTTCCCCGACAGCGTGACGAATATCGGCGATTGGTCGTTTTCCTATTGCTCTTCTCTGTTCCGCATAACTACGGGTAAAAACGTGAAAAACATCGGTCAGTATGCATTTAACGGTTGTTCTTCTCTTACCGTTACTACTTTAGGTGGCAACGTGACGAATATCGGCGAATATGCGTTCTTCGATTGCTATAAACTTGTCGAAGTATACAATAAATCTTCGCTGGACGTTAAGGCAAAAAGTCGCGACAACGGTTTCGTAGGTTACTACGCAAAAGCAATTTATACCAAAGAATATACAAGTAAATTGTCTGTCGACGAAAACGGATATATTGTTTATACCGACGGAAAAGACAAAATACTTATAGGTTATACCGGTACGAAAACGGAAATTTCCTTACCCAAAAATATAACCGAGATATATCAATACGCGTTTTACGAAAATTCTAAAATTACCAAAGTTACCATACCCGACGACGTAAAAAATATCGGGGAGCGAGCGTTTTATAACTGTTCTTCTCTTTCAAACATAACTGTAAGCGATAAAAATGCTAACTATAAATCGATAAAGGGTAATCTGTACACTAAAAACTGCAAAACCTTAATTCAATATGCAATAGGCAAAACGGATACCGCGTTTACCGTTCCCGACATTGTGACAGACATCGGGGAAAGCGCGTTCTACGGTTGTACGACGTTGAATAACGTAACAATCGCCAAGAGCGTAACGAATATCGGTATTTGGGCGTTCGGCGGTTGTTCGTCCATTACAGGCATAACTATACCGAACAGCGTAAAAAACATCGGTTTTCGAGCGTTCGAATATTGCTCTTCTCTTACGATTTACTGTGAAACGGCACATCAGCCGAAAGGTTGGAATAGCGATTGGAATCCGTCGGGGCGTCCTGTGGTTTGGGATGTGAAAAAAGATCAATAATCGGTTTACCTCGTTACTTCACGCTAAATTTTCTTTTATAGAAACTCCGCGTTTTTTGCGCGGAGTTTCTTCGGACTGTTATTATTCGCAAATAGGAGCCGAGTTCGACGGCTTTGATTTTTGCCGAGATAATTTTCGGTTTTTGCGAATTTTTCGATAACGGCTTACTTTTCGGTGCGACGCTTTACGTTGTTTTCTCGGTTTGCGGCGGCGCGATAAGAGCGTTTGTCCGCCGCTTTCGTTCGATACTTCTTTTTACGCATACGTCATACATCCGACTCTTTATGGATTGCTTTCAGCGGTTCTTTTTTACTATCGAGTATTTTGCCGCTTGCGGCATCGATACGGTACGTCCATCGTGCTTGTCCGTCATTAAACACGAAGAAAAAATACGGCATCTCGGCTTCGAGATTAATTAACTCTTCTTTTGTAATAACGATCTTGCTTTCTCTTGCGATTCCGGAGTCTTTCAACGCGATTTCTCTTGCTTGTTGCAAGGAAATAAACAGCGTCGTTTTGTTCTTCTCGATTACCGTGCCGTTCGTCGCGTCTATCCTATAAGTCCACTGCGTAGCGTCGTTGTTAAACACAAAGTAGAAATACGGGGTTTTTATTCCGCCTCCGACGTATTCTTCTACCGTAAACGTTATTTTCCCTATTTCCGCTATTACTCCCGCATCGGTCAACGCGATTTCCTTGGCTTTTCTTATATCGATATGGTACTCGAAAAAGAACACTTCGCCCGTTTTTGCGTCGATTTTATAAAAATACTGAAATTCTGCCGTGTAAAACTCCAAAATCCAGCACGGACGTCCTTGATTACGGCTCAATTCTTCTTTGGTAAACACGACTTTTATTTCGGGCTTATCGCTAATCCCGGAGTGTTTCAGGGCGATTGTTTTCGCTTCGTCCAAAGATATGAACAGCGCGAGTTCGTTCTTTTCGATAATCTCGCCGTTTACCGCGTTTACGAGATACGTCCATTGTGTATATTTATTTTTGAACACAAGGCGGTAATATGGATATTTAACGCCGTTATCGACAAGCACTGCCTCGGTAAACTCCACTCTCGTCGTGCAACCGGCGTCTTTCAGCGCGATTTCCTTGGCTTTGAGTATGCCGATATATTTGGTGTCTACGACAGTCGAGTTAATTTCTCTTTGCAGTCCGACAAGTTCGTCAAGCGGAAGTTTGACTAATTCTTCTTCGGATATATCGTTGTTTGCCGCCGCGTCGGCGACGAGTTTGGCTTTGCCTTGCGAAATACCGTGTTTTTCCGCAATCTCGGTTGTTTTCGCGTCGTCAGTTGCGGTAACGTATACCACGGTATGGACGGATTTTGACTCTTCCAGTGCTTCTCGCACGAATTCGGACACGCTTTCCTTTAATTTTTCGTTCTCGCTTAACTTTTTGTCGAATGAAATCAATACCGTATCGTTTCTTTCCATATACCCTGAGTTTTTGTATGCGGCAATGGTAAGCGCGACGGCGGTTTTAATGTTTTGTCCTTTCATCTCGACTTCTTCTAACAACTTCTTCGCGTCCTCGTTCAAAAATCGAACCGTCTTCACGTCGCCGTTTTTTGTTATCACGTACTCTACTCCGGGATTAATTTCCATCGTTACCTTTCCCGCTTTTGCGTTTCCGACCGCGAAAGGAGTTATCAATCCGACGAACAGAGCCAAAACAAGACACGCCGCCAATGCAGAAACCCATTGCGTAACTTTTTTTCGTTTAATCCGAATTTCTTTTCTTGCGGACGCAAGCGCTTTTTCGTCGAGTGCGTCCGCAATCATTTTTTCGTCAATCTGACCGATTGCGTTCAACAATCTTTCTTTTTTCATAATAATCGATTTCTCCTTCCCGCAAAAGGTGTGGGACGCAAGGAACTAAAAGAATTTTCGCCGAACACTTTTTAATGCGTTTTCATTGCCTTTAATCGACATTTTTTATTTCTATCGAAAATTCATCCGAACGGCTACGTTCCCGCTTTAACCAACTTTTCTTTATTCGCAAATTGAATTCCGCCGTTCGTCGCGTCTATCCTATAAGTCCACTGCGTGGTGTCATTGTTAAACACAAAGTAGAAATACGGGGTTTTTATTCCGCCGTCAACTAGTTCTTCCACGGTGAATTCAACCTTCCCGACGTCTTCGCCTATTGCGTCCTTCAAAGCGATTTCCCTTGCTCTTTCAATGTACATGTATCTGCGATTGTAGATAATTTCACCGTTTTTAGCGTCGATCTTGTAACTGAATTGATACTTTTCGATGTAAAACTCCAAAACCCAGCACGGACGACCGGAATTGCGGCTCAACTCTTCTTTGGTATATACGACTGCGACGCCTTCGGGAATCTCGGCATTCGCCGTGGCTATCTCTTTTGCTTTATCCAAAGATATCATCACGCTTTCTTTATTGCTATATATTATGCTTCCGCTTGTCGCGTCTATGCGATACGTCCACTGCGTGCGACCGTCGTTGAACTCGAACAGATAATACGGGGTTTTTATTCCGCCGTCAACTAGTTCTTCCACGGTAAATTCAACCCTGTTCCCGACGGGAATCCCTGCGTTCGCAAGTGCGATTTCTTTTGCCCTCGACATACTTATGTAGCGAGTCTTGAAAAGTATTTCTCCCATTTTGGCGTCGATTTTGTAAGAGAATTGATACTTTTCGGTATAAAACTCGATAATCCAACATGGACATTCCGTACTGCGATTTAATTCTTCTTTTGTAAATGTCACTTCGTTTTCGTCGCTAATCTCTGCGTCTTTCAACGCGATTTCTCTTGCTCGTTGCAAGGAAATAAACAGCGTCGTTTTGTTCTTCTCGATTACCGTGCCGTTCGTCGCGTCTATCCTATAAGTCCAC
>CAKQTC010000005.1 GCA_934274515.1 uncultured Clostridia bacterium | reverse complement strand
TCGGATATAGAAAGTAAACTGTCCGCGGTAGATACCGCATACAAAGCGGCGGACGCAATAATTAGCGGAAATCTAACCGCGCTGGACGAAAAATTCACGACGAACATAACCGAGTTAGATACCGCGTATAAAGCGGCGGACGTCGAATTACAAAAAGCAATCGATAAAGTACAAACAAATCTTACCGCCGCAGTATCGGAATTAAATAAAACTATTAACGACAATAAATCGGATGTAGAAAGCAAACTGTCCGCGGTAGATACCGCGTACAAAGCGGCGGACGCAATAATTAGCGGAAATATAACTGCGCTGGACGAAAAATTCACGACGAACATAACCGCGTTAGATACCGCGTATAAAGCGGCGGACGTCGAATTACAAAAGGCAATCGATAAAGTTCAAACAAATCTTACCGCCGCGGTATCGGAATTAAAGAAAACGATTAACGACAATAAATCGGACGTAGAAAGCAAACTGTCCGCGGTAGATACCGCATACAAAGCGGCGGACGCAATAATTAGCGGAAATATAACCGCGCTGGACGAAAAATTCACGACGGACATAACCGCGTTAGATACCGCGTATAAAGCGGCGGACGTCGAATTACAAAAAGCAATCGACAAAGTACAGACAAATCTAAATACCGCAGTATCGGAATTAAATAAAACGATTAACGACAATAAATCGGATATAGAAAGTAAACTGACCGCGGTAGATACCGCATACAAAGCGGCGGACGCGGTATTAAGAACGGATTTCCAAAGCAAAGACGCGGAACTTGAAAAAAAGATTGTCGCGTTAGAAAAAGCGTATGCGAATGCGGACGACGCGCTTTTGGCAGGGATACGTCGGGTGCAAGAAAATCTCGATGCGGCGAAACGTGATTTGGAGAAAAGGGACAACGAGTTAGAAGAAAAAATTAACGCTTTGCAAACCGAAAGCGAGAAAAACGCAAACATATACAAAAACATATTTATTGTTTTAAGCGTGGTTCTCATATTGTTAATCTCGGCAACGATAATACTGGCGAGCAAAAAGAACTCGAAAAAAGAGCGGTTCTAATACGGTTATAAGTCGAGAAAAACGTAATGTTTTCAAAAAAACACACGAAAAAAACGTGTGTTTTTTTGTTATAACTAAGAAAAAACGCGTATATAAAACGCGGGTTAAACGACGATTTCGTCGTTTGTTCGGGTTATTTTCGCGTTGAAAAACGCGGTTAGTCCGGCTGTCATTTTATCTACGTCGCTTGCTCCTACGGTTTCCACGCCCGAATGCATCGCGAGTTGCGCAAGACCTATGTCGCACGCGTCCATTCCTAATTTCGTGCTTAACGTCAGTCCGATGGTGCCGCCGCACCGCAGGTCCGAGCGGTTATAATAGTCTTGATATTCGACATCCGCTTTATCGAGTAAAGTCTTGAATATCGCGGAAGACACTCCGTCCGTGGAGTAGTTGACGTGGTGTTTTACGACTATTCCTTTGTTAAGCAAAACTTTATTCTCCGGGTCGGATTTTTCGGGGTGAGCGGGGTGCGTCGCGTGCGCGTTGTCTACCGACGCGACGAAGCCGTTTTCACACGCCGCAAAGTAGTCTTCGTCGGTTTTGCCCAACCCAAAAGTTATCTTTTTAAGAACGCGTTCGATGAAAACCGAGTTCGCGCCTTGTTTCGTTTCGCTGCCGATTTCTTCGTTGTCGAAACAACAACAAACCGCTATCGATTGCGGCGAGCATAACGTTAAGGCGGTCAAGGAAGAGTACACGCTCGTAAGATTATCTATTCTCGGCGAGCATAAAAATTCGCTTTTTGCGCCGCTTTCGTACGGCGAGATCGCCGGTACGACGTAAAGGTCTGCGTCAACAACTTTTTCGTCGGTTAGGCTCCCGTAAATATCTGTTACGGAGCCTAAAAGCGGCAACATATCGCTCTGCACGTTGAGCAAACAACCGTCGTTTACGGTCGGGTTGTGGTGAATTGCCACTGACGGGACCGTGACGAAGTAGGGGCTTTCGACGAGTTTTTTTACGAGTTTTCCGTTGCGTTCGACGATAAGCCTGCCGGCGATTTTAAGGGGAGAGTCCATAATCGAGTACAGGATAAGACCGCCGTATTTTTCTACGTTCAGGCGCATTCCGGCAGGTGAAGGAGATAAGGAGCGACCTTTGACGCGAAGGGACGGGGAGTCGGTGTGACTTGTCGCTACGTTAAACGCAAAGTTTTTCCCGATGCGGAAAGCGATTAATGACGAATCGTTTTTTTCGACGTAGTACTTGCCGCCGATTTCGAGCGTTCGTTTGTCCGCAAGTGTTATTTTTTCAAATCCGTTTTCTTCGAGAAAACGAGCGGATAGAGAAACGGCGTGATAAGAGGTAAGGGAAGAAGATAAAAAGTTTTTTAGTTCCATTTGCGTCCTCGCAACGGGTTTTTTGCCCGTTAAAAAAAATTGTCGTAAATATGATAATACGAAACGAGAGTAAAAGCAAGAGGGCGCGCGCAAAACGAACGAATATAACGGCGATTAATGCTGGCGAGCGTAAAATCTACGAATATCGCGGGTGTGTCTATGGAATCGACGGTCGGGTAAAACGATATATTTTATGTAAGGCACGATAAGAATCGCTACCGCGACGAACCAGGCTCCGGGGTCGCCGAAACACAGCGCGATGAACGCGCTTTCCGAAGCGAGAGCGTTTACCGCGCCGCCGTTAAACAACGACGGAAGGAACGAGCATATAAGAACTCTCGCGACGAGTTCGCCGCCGCCTGCGGCGAGCGTCCAAACGGATTTGCCGACGCCTTGGACGGCGTTGCGCAATACGAACAACGCGCCGAGCACGGCAAACAATCCGAAGTCGATTTCGAGATAAGTCGTGCCGAAATACAGCGAGCGAGCGGAAATTTTGTCCGGACTTAAAAATATTCTTTGATACGCGCCGTTTATCGTCAAAAGCAGACCCGTTCCCGCGCAGAAAACGAACAAAATCAAAGAAATAAGCAGGGCGCAGTTCGTGCCTTTTCTTATCCGTTCGCGGTTGTTTGCGCCGAGATTTTGCGCGTTGAAACTTACCAAAGCCGTGCCGAGAGCGGACAGAGGAGCCATCGCAAGCGAAAGTAGTTTGTTTGCCGCGCCCATGCCGTTTTGAGCAGGGTTGCCGACGACCATAGACCCGTCGGGGAGCAGGTCGAATTTTACCGTTTCCGCAAGCATTACGATAAGACCTACGGACAGTATCGAAAATTGAAGTCCGAGCGGAATTCCTTGTTTTAGATGCTCGGTTATGTCTTTTTCGGTAAAACGAAAATCGTCTTTTTTGAGAGCGAGATTTTTGTATCGGAACCGAGCGTAGACGAAACACGCCGCGGTGCAAAGAAGTTGGGTAAGCACGGTTGCTCCCGCCGCGCCGGCGACGCCGAAGCGAAAAGCCTTGATAAACAAAATGTCAAGCCCGACGTTGAGCACGGCGGACGCAAGCAAAAACATCAGGGGAGTGACCGAGTCGCCGATACCTCGCAAAATAGAAAGAATAAAGTTAAAAAACAGTTGCGCGCCGACGCCGAGAAAAATAACGAAACAGTAAGTGTACGCCGCGCGATAAACTTCGGGGTTCTGCTCTGTTACGTTTACCCAGGCAAGCATCGGTTTTATGCAAAAAACGGAAACAATCGTCAGCAAAACCGTGATTATAGAGCATAAAACGATTTGCGTGGCGAACGAACGGCGTATAGCCGCTTCGTCTTTCGAGCCGACCGCGTTGGAAACGATAACGCCGAACCCCGCGGTGCAACCGAACGCAAACTGCATGAAGATAAACACTATGGGCGACGTGTCGTTTACGCCGGCGACTTCGTTTGCCGAAAGCGTCTGTCCGCAAATAGCCGCGTCGCTCAAAACGTAAAGTTGTTGCAAAACGTACGACAAAATTATAGGGACGGAAAATTGCGATATCACTTTCCATATCGACCCTTCCGTCATATCTATCGGACGGAACATATTTTTTATTAACTCGCCTAATCCGCGCTTTTTTATTGCTTTTTCCATTAATAGTTTACCCTTTTCCCGAGCCGTAGTTTAGTGACTTGCCCGGATAAAGTCAAGCAAGCGAGAGAATCGCCGAAACGCGTTTTACCATAATTTAACCGCCAAAATTTTTTTGCGAAAATAATCTCCGAAAAGACATTGCGGCAGGGGAAAAACGAGATGAAAACGTAAAACGTTTTTATAGAGTTTTGACAAAGCGACGCGAAAAGGAAAAAAATCGGCGTTTTGCGACGGAGAAAAAAGCCGATATCGTAAAAAACGCTCCGCAATGATTTTACGGAGCGAGTTCGTTAAGGTTTTTAGAGCGGTTCTGCGGTGATCAGTCGTCGAATTTCGTAGGTTCGTATACGTAGCGATTGTTGCCGTTTTCGTCGGTTTCTATGCGCACTATGTACCCTTTGCCGCTTTTTCCGTTGCCGATATGTATTTCAATGACTTCCTCGCCTTTTTTGAGTTCTTTTTCAAAATAGAAAACTTGTGTTTTTCCGTCTTTGAAAGAAGTCATTTTTAATTCGGTTTCGTTCTGCTCGGTTTCGTAAGAGAACGTACTGCGCTCGATAAGGCGACCGTTGTCATATACGGAATAACTGTATTCTTGCTCGGATTCGCCGTTTTCCGTTTCGACGCTTTGTTCGACGCGGATATAGCGCGTATCGCTGAGTTTAACCACGAATTCGGTTTCGGTTTCGCTTTCGTCAAGTTCGGTTTCGTTGGTTTTTTCTCCGCGAATTTCATAATCTTTTCCGTCGATGACCATAACGCCCTCGATGGAATAATTTTCTTCGATTTCGCCGTCGTCATCCGTTTCGGTTCCTTTAAGAATTTGATTGTAGTACATTACGTATTGTAAAGAATTACCTTTCATATCTTTGTAAGAAACGACCGTTTTTTCGGAAAAACCTTCTCTTTCCGAAGGCTGAGAATCGATGTTGAAGCCGCCGTCGCTCAGCAAACTTTCCACCAAAGCCATGTATCTATCGAGTTCCGTCGTTTCGATACCGTCGAAATCGGGAGTTTTTTCGGCGTCGGGAACATCGGATACGTCGGATGTTTTTCCGAGCGAAGCGTTGTCGGATATCGCGACGGAAAGAGTCGTTGCCGACGGATTGCTCGTCGTCGAGAGATTTTCCGAAGAAAGATTGACGGCGGCTCCGTCGGACATAGAAGAAACAATCATTCCTGCCGAAGCGGCGCTGAACCCGAATACGGATTCGGCGGTTGTCAGATTTGTAAATTTTCCTTTGTCGTTTTTGTCGTCGGGACCGTCGGGAAGAGTGACTTTGCAAGCGACAAGCCCGAATGCGAGCACAAGCACCAACGATAGTGATATAATCATAAATAATTTTTTCATAACGAAAACTCCTTTTTGTTTTTTAAGACGGAAACTCCGGAATTTTTCCGCATTCATCTATATAACAAAGCGGCAACGCCGAATTGTTGGAAAAAAAATAAAAAAATTCCAAAAAGTTTATCCGAGAAGAAAAAACGGACGGAACGCAGAGAGTAGCGTTCATAAAAAAGCGAGAAAAACCGCCGTTTTTCGGCGGTTTTTATGATTAAAATACGGTTTGTCAATCGTCGTCGTCATCGTCGTCGGAGCCGTCATCGTCGGAACTATCGTCGTCATCGTCGTCGATGTCGTCGCGATCTAAATCCGAGAACGAGCCGTCGTCGAAGACGTAACGATAGCCGTCCTGTTGCATAAGGACGCGAAAACGTAGAGATTGACCGTTTATAATGCCTTCGGCAATAAGGATATTTTTGCCGTTTTCAATTTTTCCTTTGAATTTAAGGGTATCCGTTTTTCCGTCTTTCGAAATAGACATTTTTAATTCGAGTTCGTCTTTTTCCGATTCGTATTCGACTACCGTTCGTTCGATTAATTTATTGTTTTTGTAGACGGAGTAAACGAATTCCTGTTCGATTTCGGTTTTGTCCTTTTCTTTTTCGGTTTCGTATTTATGGCGCGCTTCGATATAAGAAGTTTTGTCGGCATTCGTAAAAGCCTTAAAGTAAAGGTCGCTTTCCGTTTCGTCGTCATCCGTTTCCGTTTTGTATAATCCTTCCGCCGGATATTCGGCGGTTCCGATTAGGAGAATACCCGATATAGAATAGTTTTTTTTCGATTTATCGTCATCCGAATCCGTTTTGACCGGGAACTTGTCGTAGAATAATCGGTAAGATACGGAAATTCCGCGTAAATCCGTGTAGGTTGCCGTCATACCGTAGTTATACCCGTATTCGCCGGAGATAGAGGACGCCTCGATTTTCTTTTCGCTCAACAAACTTTCGACCAAGGGCATATAGCGATTGACGTTTGCCAGTTGTTCGGGGTCGTTGTCGGCGGCGGCGGAAAGTTTTGCCGAGTTTGTTTTTTCGGGAACGGACGCACTTACGATTTTGCAAACCGACCGTGCGGACGGAGAAACGGATTGCGAAACCGAAGAAGAGAGTATGGTTCCGACGGAAACCGCGCCGTAGGCGTAGAAAGAATCGGCGTCAGTTATTTGAGTAAACTTATTTACGATAGAGGGAAACTCCGTATCTCGATGTTTGTTTAGCAAAACGGGAATAAGTATTCCGAGAACCAGTATAACGATCAGAGCGGAGGCGCAAACCGTAATGATTTTATTGCGGCGGTGCGAGTCCGCTACCCGTTCTCCGCCGTTTGCATAAACAAGGGAACGTTCCTTGTCGTCAAAACCGAGTTCGCGTTTTATGTTATCTTTTATTTTTTCGTCGGGTAAAATTTCCGACTTGTATCGCGCCAAGAGTTTTTTTACGTTTTTCATAAGCGGTCCTCCTTTTCAAGATAGGATTTGAGTTTTTTCAATGCTTCGTTGTTTTTCCAAGTAACCGTTCCGACGGGAAGACCGAGCATATCCGAAACTTCGCGACGTTTATACCCCGAAACGTGACAGAGCATAACGATTTTGTATTCGTCCTCCGATAGAATTTTCGACGCTATATCGAAAATATAAGGGAGTTCGGGTTCTTCTGTACCGTATTTGTAGGCTTGCGCTTCAAAATCGGTAGAGATTTCGCGCCTGTATTTTTTAAGGCGGTTTAAGGCAAGAGATTTTCCGATAGAACATAACCAACCGATAAAGTTGGTTCCTTCTCTATATTGCTCAATGGCGGAAATCGCGCGCATATAGGTGTCTTGCAGCACGTCTTCGGCAGACATCTTGTCTTTAACTATGCGAAAAATCGTAAAATAGACAGAACGGTTGGTGCGTTCGTAAATATAGTCGAACGCAGAGGTGTCGCCGTTTTTCAATTTTATGACTTTTTTTTCAAGTTTGTCGTGAATCATGATTCATCAAAATATTAACAATAGTAAAAGGTCGAATTGTTGGACAATTTTTAGTTTATTTTTTCGGATATAATAAAGCAATACCGTTTACCTACGCCTACATCATATAAAAAAAGTAAGAGGAAGTCAAGAATTCGCAAGCGGAGGAAAAATCGATGAAATTTAAGCGGAATAACGACGATTTTCGACGCGTGAAAGGATGGGGCGGGGCTATTGACTTTTTTAAGGTTTATATTATAATATTAAATTAGACTATTTTCGCGAGCGCAAGACGCGCGCGTATGCGGGGAACGCCCCGACACGGAGGTTTTACTATGAAACGCAAATTGACGGTCGTTTTCGTAATTATCGCGGCGATAATTTTCGCTTTCGGGATTACGGCTTGTTCCGAGCAGGATTTATCGGGGAAGAAGACTGTTACGATTGTCAACGGTTCGTTTACCGAAACCAAGGAGTACGACGTCGGAGCGACGATTACCCTTACCCCGAACGTTGCGCAAGGACAGGAGTTCGAGTACTGGGAAGTAAACGGGGAGCGTTATTCGACGGAAAAGAGTTTGGTCTACAAAGTTACGACCGACGTCACTATTCGAGGGGTGTTTTCCGACGCGGTGAGAACCGTGCAGATAATAAGCGGAGAGAATAACCGGTCGAGAGCGTACGCATACGGGACGAAAATCGCTCTTTCCGCCGATTTGGTCGCGGATATGAAATTCGTTTGTTGGGTGGCAAACGACAAACCGTTGTCGTACGAGCGGAACGCGGAATACGTCGTAACGGAAGACGCGGTGGTGCGTGCCGTTTACGCGAGCGATAAGAAGATTACTTTGTCTTACAACGGAGGGAAAGCGGACAATCAGAACGTAACGGTAACGGCGTTCGGCTCGACGGCGTCGTACGACGGCGCGTTGCTTAGCGGATACGACTATTCTTTGCCCGTTCCCGTCAAAGACAGGCATAAATTCGTTTGTTGGGAAGCAAACGGCAAAAAGGTTACCGACAAAAACGGCGTTTCGCTCGAACCGTATGACGGAACAAGCACGCTTTTCGTCGCCGTTTACGAAGAGAACCCGTACGTTTACGTCGTCATCAAAAACGGCGGCACCGGCGAAGAACAGCGCAAATTCAAAGCCTACGTCGAAGACGGTTCGGTGGAAATAAAAGCGGACGAAATAACGGATATGGCGTGTTTCGGCTGGGAATTATCTTATACGGAAATCGAAAACGGGACGGAAAAAGAGATAAAACAGAGCATAGCGACCGTATCGAGTTTCTATTTTGACTTAAATCAGGAATTTGTAAAAGCGAATAAGACGTACACGTTTTCGGCGAAGTACCGCGAAGCGTATAAAGTTACCGTCGTAAGCGGCGGAGGCAGCGGTTCGTACGGAAAAAACGAAGACATCGTGTTAATCGGCGCGGTGCCTACGGGTAAGAATTTTCTTGATTGGACGATTGCTTACGGAGGAAAAACGGCGGTGCTTGCGCGTACCGGCGACGGCTCGTTCTGTCTCGTTTACGAAGAAGACGGCGGAGAAAAGAAAGCGGTTTATTATTCCGAAAAAGAAAAAACCGTCGTTACCGTTGCGGCTGCCGACGTATCGGCTACGAGCATACCCGAAAGCGGTTCGTTTACGCTTGCCGAACTCGAAAAACTCGGCGTAAAGATTGCGGGCGGGTCGAACACGCTCATACGCGGCAGGTTCGAAGACAAGGATTATTTACTTACCTATACGCTTAACTGTAACATAAACGGCAAATATTTTCTTGACGAAGATATGGAAAAAGCGATTATCGGCGCAGGGTTCGAGAAGCGCGAAAACGGAATTTTCGTCAAAGAAGAGCATTATAACTACAACGACGGGATTATGCTTGCGAAAGTGCCGGAGATGGAGCATTACGAATTCGGACAATGGCAAAGCGTCGGAGAGGGAAAGACGCCGTCGAATATGCCGAACAGAAACGTGCAAGTTACCGGTTCGTTTTCCGCGAGAAGATACCTTGTCGATTTATCGGGCGTTATGTCCGAGTACGGCGAAGCGAGAATAGGCGGTTCGAACGGAGTAAAGAGCGGTTCCTATGCCTACGGCAGCATTATCGAATTCTACGTCGTTGCGTTTGAAGGGTACGAATTTTTGCAGTGGAAAGACACGGAAGAAAAAGATGCGAGCGACAGAATCGAGAGCAAAGAAGAACCCGTAAAAGGAGAAAGAATAACGTATTCTTTCTTTTACACGGTTAAAGGCAACGAAAAATTTACCTGCGTTTTCCAAAACAGGAGATATACCATAACTTATATTTTCAAAATGATTTACGACGGAACGGACGTAACGAACGACGAAACGTTTTTTATGCCCGGTACGTACAAAGAAGGTTATGCGGTAAGAGTTGTGTCGAAAAAGTACGGCGAAAAGGTTACCCTTGACGATAAATATACGATTAAAGGCGGGGAGAACGCGGCGTACGACCTTGCGCTTAAATTCGAAGCGAAGCACTGGACGGTAAGCGACTGGGTCGCCGACGGCGAGGGGTTGGACGTAAGCGGCGAGTTCAGTATGCCGAAAAAAGACGTCGTAGTACGTTCGGTCTGTACGATAAAGAGCCATAACGTCACGATTTCCCTTAAAGAAGGAATAAAGCCCGAAATAAAGACGATAAACGGCAATTCGCCCGAAAAATACAAATACGGCGCAGACAGTTATATCGTTCCTTACGGAGCGAAGTTCGTCTTTTCGGTGTCGCTCGAAAGGGGTCGCTCGATAGACGGCGTACAGGCAAACGGCAAAACTCTTGACGCGGAAGAAGGGTATTCATACGTCGAAAACTCTGACGACAGGTACAAAGGGGAAGCGACGTTTGCCCTCGTATCCGACGCGGACAATGTCGTTTATTCGTTTTCGTCCAAACAAAACGAGTTTACGATTACATACTATGTCAGAACGGACTACGAGCAGAACGACGAGGAAAATCCGCTCAGCGCGTGTGCGGAAATCGACAAAAACGAGTACAAACTCGTAGACGGAGAAAAATATTATAAACTTAACAAACTTTTGGTCGGGCAGGACGAGTATCTGCGCGACGCTACGATAACGGGTCTTGTTTATAACGATTCGGTGGCGGACGCGCTTATCAACGCGACTAAGGCACGGTACGATTTCGGCGGCTGGTCGAGAATGTTTGACGACAAGCCGTATTCAGGCGCAACCATGCCCGACGGCGATTTATGGGCGTACGGCACGCTTAACCTGAGAAAATACAGCGTAACGTTGGAAAAGGACACTTTCCGTTTCGACGGGAACGCGGGGACGGCAATCAACACCGCGGAAGTTAAAAAAATAGTCGAAGGGGGTTCGGAAACGAACTACGACGACGGAGAGTACACGGTGAGTAAACGGTTGTATTTTTCGGAATACACGATAAAAAGACATTCCCCCACGGGTTACGACTTCACGAGATGGCGCATAACCGCCGGGTCGAACATCAACGATTACGCGGAGTTTACCGTAACGGGCGCGGAAGTAGGCAAGATTTTATCGGCAACCGCGTATTCGGGTAGATACACGTTCAAATACAGGGTAAACGACGACGACACGATTACGCTGTTCCTTACCGACGACTGCAAAATAAAAGCGGGATTTTCCGTAAAAACGTTTACGGCGACGTCGAAAGACGAAACGCAAATAGCCGTTGACGGCAGCGAAGAGTACGCTACGGCTATATCTTTCGAGTACGGCAGCGCGTTAAAAATAAAATATTCCTGCCGAGATATGATGATGTCGGGCAGGAAAGTAACCGCTTTCGTTATTTCCGACGCGTCCGACGCGACGGCGGAGAAAGAAACCATACCGACGGGGTTTGACGAAGAAACGCTTTCTTATCCCTACGGCACGGAAACAAGCCCCGAAGCGCGCGGAAGAACGAAACAATATACGAATTCCGTGGAAGTAGTAACGGAAAAAGAAGACATAGATTATCGAATTTATTATACCGTTTATACGGCGTCGGATTCGCTAAAATCGCTAAACAACCGTTTCGTTACGACTTGTCAAGACAACGACGGAGCGTATTACACGGTAAAACTCAAACAAACCGTTTCGTTGGCAACCGAGGAAAGAGTGAAACAAATCGCCGCCGCGGAAGGGCTCGAATACGAAGGCGCTATGTTTAGCGGTTGGTACGATAAAAACGCGCTTCTTTCGACGGATGCCGAAGGAGAAGGGTTCAAAGAGAACGGGGCGAATCCGGACGGCACGTGGAAATACACGCACGAGAAAAAATCGAACAAAGCCCCGTCGCACGTTTATTTGTCGTGCTATCTTATAAGGCTCGTAAAAACGTACGAGGGCGAAGGCAAACTTAACGGAACGATAAAAGACACGCCTAACTATTCTCAATATTTCCGTATGCATTACAACGAGATAACCGTACCCGAAAAAGGCTCGGACGGAAAAGAAGTCGTTACGATAGCGAACGAAGCGTTTAAGGGGATGAGAAGCCTGGTGAAAGTTACTCTTCCGAACACGATAAAAACCATAGGAGCAAGCGCGTTCGAAGGGTGCATATCCCTTGCCGAAACGGGAATTACCGACGCGGTTGTCGAAATAGGCGGAAGAGCGTATTCCGGGTGTAGCGCGATTAGCGAAGTTTATCTCGGAAAAAACGTGAATAACATAGGCGCGAAAGCGTTCGAGAAAACGAGTAACTTAACGAACATTTTCTACAATTCCGTACAGACGGTAAATCATTCTATCGGAATAAACGTATTCGACGACGCCGGAGAGAACACGAGCGGAATTACGCTTACGATCGGGTCGGCGGTTACGGTCGTCCCCAAGGGATTGTTCGGCGGGTCGAACGAAAAAAGCGCGAAATACCTTTTTTCCGTCGTTTTCGAGCAAGGAAAAGAGAAATCCGTTACGATAGGGGAAGGGGCTTTTGCATATTCGGGAATGAGAACGCTCGAACCGAACGGCAGACTGAAAAGCATAAAATCGAGCGCGTTCGAAGGATGTAAAAACTTTACCGAGTTCGACTTCGAAGGAAGCGGACTTACAGCGGTTGACGCGTCCTCATTCGCGAACAGCAAATTAAAAACCGTCATACTGTCCGAAGAAATAACGTCGATAGGCGTAGCCGCATTTTCAAACTGCATGGACTTGGAGTCGGTGTATTATCGCGGAGAAAACGGTATAACCGCAATAGAAGAAAGGGCGTTCGCCGCAGGCGGCGGAAGCGCGACGAGCGCAATAAGCGCGTTAAGACGCTTTACTTCGATTACCGAGCGCGATAAAGAAACCCCTGCGGACGAAATAAAACTTCCGAACACGGTAACGTTGGGGAAACAGGCGTTTTACGGCGCGGTAGGCGTAAAAACCGTTTATTTAGGCGGTAAAAAAGCATATATAGGCGTTAGCGTGTTCGAAGGCGCGCGCGGAATTAAAAACATAACGTACGACGTGGAAAACGGCGGCGACGTAAGTTCAACCGATTCTTCGCCGTTTATGAATATGCAAAGTATCGGAGACGTCGCGATTACGATAGGCGCGAACGTGAAACGCGTTCCTGCAAGAATGTTTTACAACGTCGGGTCGGTAAAGAAAATTGCCGTTCCGTCCAACGTCGCGAGTATCGGTGCGTACGCGTTTGCGCATATGAACGCGCTTAGTGAAATCGATTTTGAAATTAACGGCGACGATTATGAAATGAGCAGCACGGCAAACCCGTTCTACGGGTCGGGCGCGGAAAGCGGAATGACGGTCAGATTCGGCAATAACGTAACGAAAATAAAAGAAAACGCGTTTTCAAAAACCGAAAGACTTACAAGGTTTGTAATCGCGGCGGACGCGGTCAAGCCGCTTGTTATCGGAGCGAGCGCGTTTGCGGAAACGGGCGTCACCACGGTAAATATTCCCGTAAGACAATCTCTTTCGGTAGGTAAATACGCGTTCCGCGGAGCGTCGATAAACAGCGTCGCCATAAACGAGGACGTGAGCGAAATTTCCGTCGATGCGTATGCGTTTAGTTCGATAAAAGGAAAGATAAACACGATAAGAGCGTTCGGGAAAAGCATGAACGGGGTGTGGTTTGTCGCGGAAAACGAAGACGGCGCGGTAAACGCGGTCAAGACGGGAACCGGGATAAAGGCGACGATAAACGGCGCGATGAAGACGAACGGCTCCGTTACAGTGGAAAAGGAAGACGAACTCGTCGTGGCGACGGGAGCGAAACTCAATATCGCCGCGGAAACCACGATAAAGGGTAAGTTTACGCCCGAAACCGGCTCGAACGTCGAGAAGAAAGACGAAAACGTCGTATTCAGGGCGATTGCGTTTACCAAAGACGATTTCGGCGAGAAAAACGCGTACGCCGAATACACGCACAGGGTAATCGCGGCGGATATGGACTTTACGGAAAATCTTGTCGTAAACGGCGAAGAGTTTACGATAAACGAGGGAGCGAAAGTAACGTTTAGCGGCGACAGTTACGAATTGTCGGTAAACACGTTCAAAGTGGTTACGGAAACGGGCTCGTCTTGTACGATGAGCGGAAAAACGCTTAACGCGAAAGGTAGACTCGTAGGCAGAATTCGCGTAACGGAAAACGCGGCGGTTACGGTAGACGGAAAGAAATTTTTCAACGACGGCGTAGACCTTAGCGCGACCGACAGCGGTTTGAGAGTAACGAGCGGAACGACCGAGTTGTATTCCAACGGATCGCGGTTTACTTATACCGTAGTCACGGGCGAATTGAGAATTAACAAAGACTACACGCAGGATTCGAGTTACGGGATAGGCGTAAAAAAAGACGCGACGCTTGCGGTAGACTTTACCGCGACGCTTTCTACGTATACGGCGGAAAGCGGTTCGTTCCTTGCGATAGAGGACGACGCGGTGCTGAGATTGAAAGAGTACGGCGGCGCGGCAAGCGGCGTTAAGTGGACGGTATCGGCGGCGGTGTCCGCTCTCGGAAACAACGTAAAGAGTTATTTCGGGTCGCTTGAAAAAGGGTTTAACGATTCGGCGAACGAGAAGAGAACGATTGTTTTGGAAAGGAGCGCGACGTACGACGAGTTCAACGTACAAACGCCCAAAGCGGACACGACGCTCGATTTTAACGGGTATACTTTATCGATTAAAAACGGCGGAATGACCCTTTTCGGCAATTTAAGGATACAAAACGCCGACTTTAAGGCGACCGAAAACGGCGGAGCGATAATAAGAGGGCAAGCGGATACGGGCTATCTTTTCGTGGAAAGCGGAACGATTAAAGCGAAGAACAACGCGATAGACGCCAAATTACACGTTACCGTCGAGAGCGGCGCGGAGATAATAAGCGAAGAAGGCGTTGCTCTTATGTGCGACAAAGCGACGATAAACGGCGCGGTAAGAGGCAAGACGTACGGATTGCTTATGGAAAGCAGCGCAATCGGCGCGAAAGCGGAAATAGGCGGCGTCGTGGAATCCGTTGGCGGAACTGCCGTCAAGATAGTCGGGCGGGCGTTGGAAGTCAAACTTTTAGGAACGGGTTCGATAACGGGTAAAACCGCGCTATACATAAGCGAAACGGGAGAACCGTCCGATTCCGACGCGGCGTTGGTCGCGGAAGCGGGCAGCGTTATCGCGGGAACGGACGCAGGCGCGATACTCGTCGGAGCAGGGAAGTACCTGCTTAAAGGAGAGGTAACCGCGACCGCCGAGAGGGGAGTTAATGCGGAAAACAACGGGCTGTATAAAGGCGCGATAGTCATCGTCGAAAAAGACAAAGGGCAGGCAGGCAACAACGTAAGCGCGGAATTGACCGCGACCGCTACGGCGAAAAACGAAAACGGCGACGCGATATTGTACGTCGGGTACGACAGAGAAGAAGTGCTTAACGACGGAACGGCGAGAAAAACCCTCGAATTAAGTACGGCAACGATTATCGGAAGAAAAGCCGCCCTCGTACAGACGTTTGACGTAAAGAGCGGAGCAAGCGACGACGCAGAACAGTATTCGCTTGTCGGGGACGAAATTGTACTTTATAAAAACGCGGCGGAGTTCGGCGCGGGCGACGGCGTGTACGAGTATAACGGCAGCAGGACGAGAATTTTCCAAAACTGCTCGGTTCTTTCCCTCGAAGTCGCGACGGGAACGTTAAGTACCGTTCGTTACGTAACGGAGCATACCGACGTAGCGGAAGCGCTGAATTTTTCGAACTACGTAAGAGTAATCGGCGGCGGACTTACTTACGGCGGCGACGTCGAAAAAGAGAAAACGCTGGTGGTTGCTCAAGACTTGGTGTGGAGTAACGGAAACGTATCGGGAACGCTCGGCATAGTCGGAGGAGCGGTGACAGCAAGCGGAAACGTGTCCGCAAGCGGAAGAATAATCGGGGCTAAATCCGCCTTAGAAGGAAAAGAACTTATCGTCGGCGGAGCGTTTAGTGTGACGAAGACCGCCGAAGGAAACTACGGTACGATCGATCTTACTTCGGGAATGACGATCAACGAGAGCGCAAGCGCGAACTTTTTCAGACGTTTAGCGTTGTCGGAAAAAGGCGTTATCGAAAACTACGGCACGATATCGATAGGGAACGACGTTTACGATCAGGACGAAGCCGATATAGAGTATTCGTCGTTGTCGGGCAAGGTAGAAGTGTTCGGAGGAAAGATTATTCTATACGAAGACGCTTATATAAGCGAGTTGACGCTTACTGACGCAACCGTGGAAATAAGGAAAAACGGCAATGCGACGACGGTGAACCCGAAAGAGACCGAGATTACGACGAGAATCGTTTCCGTGTACGGTAACGACGTCGCTCTTGGCGGAAAGTTTACGATAAACGAGAAACTTTTGTTAGGCGCAAACACGGAATTTACCGAGAAAGTCGTGATAAACGGTTCGGTTGCGCTTAGCGACGAAAGACAGCCTAAGACGCTTACGTTGTCGGGCGCAGGCAACGAGATAAGCATAGAGGGAACAACGAGATACGACGCGGATATTAACGGCGATACGAAGTTCTTTACGAAAAAGAGCAACGCTATGTTCGTATACGGGAAGATAAAAGTCCGCGCGAAAATCGAAGTTAAGATAAACAACGCGGAAGCAAGCAAGTACGGGCAGTTGGTTATAACCGGCGACGACGTAAGAGAAGGCAGGATTGTTCTTCAAAACGGTGCGGACGTACACGCGGAAGAGTTTTATCTTATGAACGGCGGCGGCGCGGAACATTATTTCGGAACGCTTACCGTGCATAAAGTTTCTTTTGAGATGGGAACGAACCTTGCCGTAAGCGGCGTGTTTATCGACAATCGCGGTTGGATGTTCGTCGGTAGCGCGGACGAACTCGAAGGAAACAGTTTTATCGGGTACGACAACGGCACAAATACCGGCAAAGTTAAGTCGGAAGATATAAAAACCGTAAAATACGAGTACGAGATTTTCGGCAAAACGAGCGGTTTTGTGGTAAGCAACTGCACCGCCGCGTCGTACAAGACGCATTCGGCGACTTGCGGAGAAGAAGGCGGCGACAGATGTATTTACGAGTACGTCGGCACGCTGGAAGACGGCACGAAGATTGAAATTCGTCACGAAAGGAAAAACGTCACCCCGGCGACGGGATTGCACACGTTCATTCCTAAGGCGGACGGCAGCGGACATTATTGCAGCGTATGCGGTTGGGAAGAACAACACACTTACGAAAAGAAAAACCTAAGCCGCCTCGGAAACGCGTGTTTCGTTGACGACGCAAATGAAAACGCGCTGGGCGTTTACGGCGAGAGTTGCGATTACTGCGCGTATAAAACGAGCAAGGGAATAGCCATTGCGGACGCTTCGACTACGATTAAACAATTTAATGCGATGAATTATCTGCACCGCGTGGAAATTTTAGACAACGGAGAACGCAAAAGGGTGTTCGTCAAGGTAAACTTCGCGTTCGACAAAGACGAACCGTTAATTAAATACGCGGAAAGAAAACTCGTTTATCTTAAAAAAGACGACCTTACCGTAGACAAAACGAAAAAATACTACGCCATACCGATAGACGTGGACAGCGAGCCCGATACCAACTATATTCTTATCGAGCATACGGACGAAAACCACTATTATATCTGTGAAAACGGTAAACACGTTTGTATCGGTTGCGGAGAAGAGGCGCAGGGAGAACAAGCCAACCACGAATACGATAGCACGAAAGAAACGTTTATCGACAGATTTGCGGGAACGGATTATTACGCGATAGAGTACGTTTGTCAAAATTGCGGCGATTCCAACGGAATACTCAACGTCGGACAGCACGACGGCGATACGCAAATCGCAAGTATGCAAAACGAGATAAACGCGCAATATAACGTGACGATTGACGCTACGAGCGGAACGGTCGGAGATAACTACTTGTTTATGTTCGTATTCGGCGGCATAGAATATTTCGGAGTCGCGGCGACGAGAGTCGGCTCCGAACATAAGATAATAATCGGCGTAAAACATAACCACAACGCATACGTTTACGACGGAACGAGCGGAAAATACGTTTGCGCTACGGACGGCTGCAAAGCGGCGTATTCGCCCGAACACGCTTGCGAAGAACGAGGGACGCTAAACGCGACGTCGTTCGGACAAGACGGGTTGCCGGGGTATACTTTCGGATACGTGGACAGCGGAGACAAAGTGCTGACCCACGCGTGCGCGCGTTGCACGAGAGAAGACGCCCCGTCGGTAGAATTTACCGTCGTCGGGGATATGAGAACGGCGGAAGACTTGAACGAGGCGTTGAAAGGGTACGCGTTCTTTATAGACGGTAAGTCGTACTTTGCAAGAGCGAACGTAGGCGATGTCACGACGCCCCTTACCGAGTTGCGAGAGAGAACGGAAAGGGTGCTTAACGGCGACGAAACGCTCAAAGTAGCGTACGACCTTATCTACGTCGTTCTCGTTGACGCGGAAACGGGCAAAACGCTCAGCGTTTCGACAACGGGTTCGTACACCGCGAAAATTAACCATATTTGTAATTCTTATCAACCGTATAACAACGGAACCTCGATTATTCACAGATGTTCTTCTTGCGGAAAAATCGCGGACATAGGCGCGCACGAAGCGGACGAAACCAAACCGTACGTCGTGGCGAATTATTTCGGAAGGACGGTGCTCGGCAGACCGTGTAAACACTGCGACACGGTAGTTCCCGTTACGTTCGATTTAGGGCAACAACAAATCGAATACGAAAGTTACGGAACGGGCGAACAAACGGGATACAGAGCGAAAAACAATTTGGTAACGGCGATGAGGGCAAACGTATCCGCGATTAACGCGGTGCTTGAAAAGATGGTCGGATATGACGGTACAATTATATCCAACGCCACCGTTACGCCGAGATTTGCCAACGATATAGGAAGAGCGTGGCGCGACGACGCGATGTTTAGAGCGTATAACGGAATGGTGACGATGGACGACGACGGAATGTTCTACGACCTATCCGAAGGGTACGACGGAACGCTTTACAACGTGTTCTACGTAAGTTTCGCGACGACGGAAGGACGGAGCGAGATAATGGCGGAGATATTCGTTAAACACGTTTGCAGCGAGTTTATCAGCGGCACGACCGAAGAAACCGCGACCGAACACTATTGCGCGGTGGAGCAGTGCAGAAACAGGCGTTGTTCCAAACTGTACGAAAGCGAACTAGTGGGATACAACGGGGAGAACGTTTACGTCAAATACGACGACTGCAACCCCTTCGGAATGATAGCAGGAAAGTTCGGAAATATCGAAAACCTTACCAAACATACGACGAAGACGCCGTCTGCCGATACGATCGGAAAAATAAAGACGCTAAGCACGCAGTTCGCAACGTTTATGTCGCACCATACGATACCGACGGACGGAACGGAATACGCGGGAACGGTTTCTCTCTCGACGTTAAACGCGTTTAGCAATCTTTATCAAAAAGCGATAGACGTTTATAAAGGGGCGGTTGCGACGTTCGACACCGAAGGCGGCGATTACAACAAGAGCGTGGTGGTAGGAGCGAATTACCCGTATGCCATAACGAGAAAAGCGGACACCGTTCCCGAAACCGTCGATTTACAGGCGGCGATAGCGAATTTATACGGATTTAGCGACAAAGAAGAATTTATGAACTATGCGAAAGATTTGGTGGCGGAGTATAATCGGCACAGAGCGAATATAGCCGCAGGGAGCGCAACGACGAACGAAGCGCTCGATAACGGTTGCTTCTACACCGACAACGGCTCGTTCGTATTCCCTATCGCGGTAAGGAACGAAACGGGCGCAGACGTGCTGACGTACCTTATTTTGAGTTCCGACGGGCTTGCTTCCGTATGGATAAACGACGTTACCGTCGCGTTAAAAGCGATTAATTACAGCGAAGAATACCACTGTTCGACGAATTCGGTCACCAACGAATTGCTGTGCAAAGACACGTTGTTCGTTTGGGGAGAAGTCAGGAAGTTTGAAAGCGAGTTCGAATTGAAACACGAACCGCAAACGCAGGTTATAGGAGGAAGGAAGGAAAACCTTTATCGTTATGCGTTTGTAAAAGGCGTATTCGGAGAAAATTACGAAGAAGTAGATTTGACGGTAGTGGAAAGGTCGTGTCTTATTTGCGGCGACGGATTTGAAAACGTGGCGACGGTAACGGGCAAAAACGCAACGCTCGAAACCGCGCTTAACAAATATATCGAAACGTACGCCACGAACAGCGAGGTAAACTCCGCGACGGGCAAAAAGACGTATTACCTAAGGCTCGACGGCAAGGAGTATCGGATAGGCGGCATAGTAAAACCGTGGCCGCTCCAAGACGGAGAGGACGAACTTATGAGCGAAGAAGATATGCGGTTCTATCGTCCTACGGGCAAGACGACGGACGATGGAACGGCGGAGGGTGCTCAATGGAACAACGAGGCAGTGCCGCTGGTTGACGCAAAATATTACGCGTGGGAAGTTAAGGCGTTTGAAAGGAATAACGAGAGCATTACAAAAACGTTCCGTATACTAGTCCTGTGGACGAACCCCGAAAAATAACCGATTTAACGAAAAGCGGACCCCACCCGCCCGCCCGAATAAAAAAGAAAAAGTTTTATTCGGGTTTTTCGCGCGTTACGAAAATAATTTACTGTTCCGCCGGAAGCGGAAAAGGAGGACAATATGGCTGTTTTGGAAATAGACGGCATAACGAAAGTTTACAAAAGCAAAGGGCGAACTGTGACCGCCGCGGAAGACGTTAGTTTTACCGTGGACAAGGGAGAAGTCGTCGGGTTTATCGGACAGAACGGCGCAGGCAAAAGCACTACGCTCAAAATCGTTACCGGGCTTGCCGAGCCTACTTCGGGTTCGGTCAGGATAAACGGTTACGACATACGGAAAAACCGCGTAAAAGCACTTGAAAAAGTCGGGTGCATTATAGAAAACCCCGATTTGTACCGCGAGTGGAGCGCGATGAAAAACCTCGAATATTTTGCGGCGATATCGCATTGCGAAGAGTTCGGTAAAGGTGCGGAAAGGAAAGCCGCGGTAAAACAACGCTCTGAGGATTTGCTTAAAATGGTCGGTGTGTACGACAGGCGGAACGACCAAATAAGGAAGTATTCTCTCGGAATGAAGCAACGCGTCGGCATAGCGCAGGCGTTGTTGGCGCGACCGGACTTGCTCGTTCTTGACGAGCCGACGAACGGACTTGACCCGAACGGAATAATGGAAGTAAGGGATATTTTGCGTAAAATAAGCAAAGAATACGGAATGGCTGTGCTTGTGAGCAGTCACTTGTTGAGCGAAATACAGGCGATGTGCGACAAGTACGTTATCATAGACAAAGGTCGGGTTACGGGCGTGTTTACCGCTTCTGACATCGCCGCGCTCGGCGGAGAAACGAAAATAATTCTTACCACGGAAGACGTAATCAAGGCGCGCGACGTGCTAAAAGACGATATGTGTCTTGACAGCACGATACTCGGAAACGGCAAAATCGAATTTGCTACCGACAAACCCGTCAACGACATAGCAAAAGACCTCATTTTAAGGGGAGTAAGCGTGCTTGGCATTACTCGCAAAGAAACCACTCTCGAAGAATTCTTTATGAGCGTAACGCATAGCGAAAAAAGCGAAGAAGGGAGCAAAAACGAATGAAAAACTTATTTATTTGGGAAATAAAGAAAAACGTTAAGAAAAACGCCCTTATCGGAATAGGCGTGGCGATGATAGCGTTGCTCGTGCTGTTCGCTATCGCGTACAACTCGATTAGCGACTTGTTCCAAGGTTTGCAAGGCGGAATGGACGGACCTGTGAAACCTGAAGAAAGTCCGCTTACCAAAGAAGAAATTATGCAATATATAGCGTCGGGCGAAAAACAATTAACCGAACTGGACGAACGCGAAAAGAAAGGCGAAAACGTGTACTCGGCGCGGTTTGAAGTAAAAAGTCAAATTATCTCGCTGAAATACGCGCTGGAACACGGATATTACGACAAACCCGTCAAAATAGCAGGATTTAATTTTGACACGATGAGTTTGAGCGCGGAAGGCTTCACCGTAATTTACGTAAGTATAGTTACTATAATCGTACTAATTTACGGCGTTATTTTAGGTGCGTCAATGTACTGCAACGAGTATAAAAGCGGCACGATAAAACTCGTTATGACGCGTCCGGTCACGAAAACGAGCGTTACCGCGGCAAAACTGCTTTCGATGTATGCCGTGCTTGCCGCGATGTTTTTTATACCCGCTTTAATCGGGTTCGCTTACGGCGGCATAGCGTTCGGCTCGAAAGCGTCTACCAAAATAATTTCTTCCTTTAACGCAACGACCGCTTCGATGACGACTCTCGGCGCGATAACGTTCGGAATGATTATGAATAATTTTATAAACGTGCTTGTTATGGCAACCGTATCTTTCGGTTTGGCAACCGTAACTCGCTCGTTGACTGCCGGAATCGTTCCGTCGATAGTGATAATGTTTAACGTGGGAAACTTCCTCGGACAAACGGGAATAAGCGCGTTTTTACTGTCTTCGTCGCTTGACTTTTCCGTATATTTCGGGATAAACGAAGTGCCGCGGAACGGCAATTTCTTCATATCGCTTGCAATCGTGTTGTTCTGGTGGGCAATTTCGATAGTGGCGGCTTTTGTCGTGACAAACAAGCGCGACGTGTATTGATGCGCGCAAAAAAAGGAGAAAAGATTAAATTATGCCGTCCACGTTGGAACTGGGAAACGTTTGGTATTTTTTATATATGGTTATTTGCCTTGCGATAGCGGTAGCGGGATATTTCCCGTTGAGAAAGGCGAATAAGAAAACGCAGTACGCGTTTGTTATGGTTTTATCGCTCGTTAACCTTGCGGTGCATTTTTTGAAAATGCTTTTGCCGGAATACCGCGGCGATTATCCGATGAGTTGGCGAAAATGCACGTTTGAAAACATTTGCGCGGTGAGCGTGCTTATTTACCCGTTCGTTATGGCGAGCAAGTCGAACGGCGCAAAAGACTACGTCGTGTTTTTGAGCGTTATCGGAGGACTTGCTGCGATTTTCGTTCCGACAGGCGCGTGGGGGTATAAACCGTTCCGAGCGGAAACGATAAGATTTTATTTGTCGCACGTTTTGCTTTTGATGCAAGGCGCGTACACGTTTGCGTACGGACTGCACCGTCCGAATTATAAGCGGTTCTGGAAAGTACCGATAAGCCTGTTCGTCGTGTTGGGGGTAATCGCGCTTAACGAACTCGTGTTGCGAGCGGTCGGGTTTACCGACCAAACGCTCGAAGACATGGTGCTTGACCCGACGGAAAGAAACAGTTGCTATATTTTCGGTCTTACGCCGCAAATGGCGGATAAATTGAAATTCGTCACTGCGCTCGTTCCCGATTTTATGAAACACGGGTTCGGGTACAGAACGGGCGATTTTTACTGGCCCTTGGTGTGGTTGTTTTGCCCGTTGATGGTGTACGGCGAAATACTCGTACACGTCATAGGCTTGACTTGGGGGTGGAAAGACATAAAAAAAGACGTCGAAAAACGCAAAGCGGTAAAAACGACGTACTGAGAGAGCGGAGCGGTCGAGGACGTTATTCGAGGCGGTTCGGATAGATTACCGACGTAAGGCAAAGTCCGCGCGCAGGGTACGTTTTGCCGAGCAAGGCTCGGTCGGGAGAACGCAGGGCGAGTTCGACGTTGGTTTCCGGGATAAGACCGAGCCCGACTTCGATAATCGTGCCTGCGATTATGCGTACCATATTGTAAAGGAACCCGTTGCCCGTGACGGTAAGGGAAAAAGCCTCGTCGGTTTTTTCGAGCGACGCGGCATAAATAGTGCGCGTTGCGTCCGATACGGGTCTGCCGGTGGAAGAGAACGCGGAAAAGTCGTGCGTTCCTACAATTTTTTTCAAAGCGGTTTTCGCTTTTTCCACGTTAAATTTATTTTCGTCGTAAGCGACTCTCGCCGCGTATCTGTCGATAAGAGGACGGGTTATTTTGTCAAAATAAAAAGTATACTTGTAAGTTTTTTCTTTGGCGGAAAATCTCGCTTCGAAATCCGAAGGAACTTCTTCCGCGCGTCGAACCGCCACGTCGGACGGCAATCGAACGTTGACGGCATAGCAAAGTTTGTCCGTCGGAATGGAAAAATTCGCGTCGAAATGCGCTTTTTGCGCGAGAGCGTGAACGCCGGCGTCCGTGCGACCGCTCGCTTTAAGAGTTATTTTCTCTCCGAAAAGAGCGGTTAATACCGTTTCCAGTTCTCCTTGTACCGTGCGTTTTTCGGGTTGAATTTGCCACCCGGAAAAGTTCGTCCCGTCGTATTCTATCGTGAGAAGTATGCGTTTCATATCGTGCCTTGCGGAATAAGTCCGAAAAATCCGACTTTGAGAAGGATGATAACGGTAAGAAAAATCGCAAGCAAAATAAGCGCGATAAGGTCGCGATAGGTAAAACGCAACGGTTTCATTTTCGTGCGGTTCGGGGTCGCGTTGTAACACCTTGCGTCGAGAGCCATCGCGAGTTCGTCCGCCCGTCGGAAAGTGGATACGAATAGTGGAATAAGCACCGGCAACAGCGCTTTCGCTCGTTTAAGCAAACCGCCGTTGTCAAAGTGCGCGCCGCGCGCTTTTTGCGCCATTATTATCTTGTTGACTTCTTCCATAAGAGTAGGGATAAAACGTAACGCCGTACTCATTATTACCGCCACGTCGTGAACGGGGAAACGAACGAGTTTTAGCGGTTTCATAAGACTTTCCATTCCGTCGGTAAGAGCCATCGGCGTGCTGGTGAAACTCACCATCGAAGTGGATATGACAAGGAAAAGTATCCGCAACGCCATTTTCGCCGCGTAAATAAGTCCTGCGTCCGTTATGCGAAAAATCTTCCACTCTGCAAGAACCGTCCCGTCCTTATAGAAAAATACGTTTATCACCGCTGTGAGAATGACGATAAATAAAACCGCTTTTACGGTTTTTAGGACACTCAAAAGCGGAACTTTGGATACCAAAATTACGATTAAAAGAAACGCATAACACGCGGCGTACGAATAGAAAGTGTCGCACACGAAAATAGCGGCGATGAAGATTACGGAGGCAAAAAGTTTAAGACGCGGGTCGAGTTTGTGAATAAACGACGACGCCGGGTAGTATTGACCGTAAACGATGTCTTTACCCATTTTCGCCTCCTTTCGCTTTGCCGAAGTAATCGAGAAGAGCGGAAATAAGTTGCTTTTTCGTGAGCGGACGGCAGGGAAGAACGATGCCGTTTTCCGCAAGTTTTTTCGTTATGGACACGGCGTGCGGCGGCGTGAGCGCGGGAGGGCAAACCGAAGAATAAAAGAATTCTTCGGGCGAGCCGTCGGCGATAACTTTGCCTTGGTCGAGAGCGATTACGCGGTCGGCGTATTCTGCGATTTCGTCCATATTGTGACTTACCATTATTACCGTTTTTACCGCGCCCGAATTTCTTAAATAGGTAAGAAGGTCGAGCATATCCCGTTTTCCGAGCGGATCAAGCCCTGCGGTCGGTTCGTCCAAAATAAGAACGTCGGGTTTGTACGCGATAACGCCCGCTACCGCGACGCGACGTTTTTGTCCGCCGCTTATTTCTATCGGCGAGCGGTCTTTGATTTCGTCGAAGTCCAGCCCGACGAGCCTTATCGCGTCCGCTGCCGCGTCGGTGGCTTCTTCGTCTTTCATTCCGAAGTTTTTAGGTCCGAACTTGACGTCGTCGAGTACGGTTTCGGCAAATAGTTGATACTCGGGGTATTGAAACAGCATACCGATTTTTTTACGAAGTTTTTGCAAATCGGGTTTGCGTTTGGTTAAATCCACGTCGTCCACTTCGATTTTGCCGTCGGTAAGGCGAATAAGCGCGTTGAGATGCTGCACGAGCGTGCTTTTCCCGCTACCCGTGCAACCGACTATCCCCACGAACTCCCCGTCGTTAATCGTAAAAGAAACGTCGTCGAGAGCCTTTTTCTCGAACGGGGATTTTTTGCCGTAAGTGTATGATAAACCTTCTACTTTAATCGGCATAGTTCCTCCGTAAGCGTTTCGTCGTCAAGACAAACCGACACGGGATAGCCGCGTCGCTGCATTTCCAAGGAAACCGCCGCCGAAAACGGCAATTCGAGTTTTGCTTTATTTAAGAGTTCGGGCTGCCCGAAAACAGCGTTAGGGGTACCCGTATAGACAAGTTCTCCGCCGTTCATAACGCCTATTCTGTCCGCGGAAATCGCTTCGTCCATATAGTGAGTTATTAAAATAACGGTCATGCCGTGTTGTTTGTTTAAGGTGGAAACGGTATCGAGAACTTCCCTTCTTCCTTCCGGGTCCAGCATCGAGGTGCTTTCGTCGAGAATGAGGACTTTCGGGAGCATTGCCAAGATGGCGGCGATGGCGACGCGCTGTTTTTGTCCGCCGCTCAGTTTGAACGGGGTGCCGTCTTTGCGGTCGAACATACCTACCGTTTGTAACGCCCAATCGACGCGCCGACGGATTTCGTCCGGCGGAACGCCTAAATTTTCGCAACCGAACGCGACGTCGTCTTCGATGACGGACGCGACCATTTGGTTGTCGGGGTTCTGGAATACCATACCTACGGTGGAGCGCAGGTCGAAAATTCGCTCTTCGTCGGCGGTGTTTACGCCGTTTACGATAATTTCGCCGTTGTCGGGGGAAAGAAACCCGTTGATTAACTTGGCGAGCGTGCTTTTGCCGCTGCCGTTGTGTCCGAGCAACACGAAAAACTCGCCTTCTTCGACGGAAAGCGAAACGTTTTTTACGCCCGTAGTGAGCATATCGTCGGTTTTGTATGAAAAATCGACATTTTTAATCTCGATAATCGACATATTGCCTAAGTCTAGCATACTGCGGCTCAAAAAGCAACTAATTCGGGGGGAGAGAGAACGAACGCGTGCGTAAAACGCGTGCGAATTGCGCTAATCGCGCGCAAAACGCGGGCGTTGTTTTTCGTATAATTAAAATAATATTTATCTTTCCTGCGCGTCTTGACAGAAAGCGTATTCGTATATATAATTATTACATTAGCAAAAAGGGGTATACTACGCTCTTTTTGCCCGGGAGGTACTTCTAGATGAGTACGAAGAAAGGTGTTTTCAAAAAAATATTCCTGTGCGCGATATTCGCGTTGGTTTTGTCGTTTGTCTTTACGGGGTGCGAACTTAAAGACCCCGAGAAAGGCGAAGCGTATAAGTTGCTCGATAACAAAGAGAACTATTACAACAAAGACCATACCACGGGAGAAGAGGCGGTTAACGAATTTACCGATTCAATTACCGCGCTAAGAAAATACCTTGACAGCGAATCGTTCGTAGACAGCGGTTATTATATGGGCGTCGATTTCGACATCGACATTCTCGACCCGGAAGGCAAAACCGCGGGACACTTCACTCTCGGAGTAAAAGCGTATCTGTATACTTATCCCTACGAAGACGAAAAGGGCAATCCGATTTACAAATATTACGAAAACGGCGTGTTCTACGACGAGAACAACGAAGCGGGTACGCGTACGCTCGTGTCCGCTTTGGAAATTCACAACGAGGCAATAAAGCGTTCGGACTTTACCATCGAATGGAAAGACGGCGCGACGAACGAAGTTCTTATCGGGCTTTACTTCGACGGCGTAAACAGCAGCGAAGAAACGCCTGGTAATATCCTTTACGCAAACATACAGGGATATAAACGCAGTTTCCCCGAATTCGGCGATACGGTATTGTATCAACAAATGATAAGACTTCTCGTCAATCTGTCGGTAGAGGGACTTTTGGAATCTCTCGGATTGCAAGGCGACGCGGGTACGGGCGCGATAAACTCGACCATGGTCAGCCTTATCGGACAAAACTACAAGAGAGTCGTAAACGACGACAAAATAAGCCTGTTCTTCTATTCCGTTACTCTCGACGCAATCGCGCAAAACGTGAACGACCTCATCGACAAACTGCTCGGCGTGTTCGGCAGAAAATGGGACCCGATGACAAAAAAATTCTTAGGGTTTAAGTTCAGCACGGTCGCAAACGCGCTCGTACAGACGATAGACGCGGACATGCAGGCAATCGTGTCGCCGGACAAGAGCGGCGTCACCAACGTTCTCACAAACGCCGCGTTCGACTTCCGAGGAGTGGTAAACAGTTACGACACGTTGTATACCTATACGTCGAAAATACGGTTCGACTACGGGTGGACGTATCCCGATAACATCGACTTGGATACAAAATATTACACGCCGTTCGAATACGGAAAATACGAATTCGACGGATTACTGTACGTTCCGTCGTGGGACGCGCAGTTCGACGCGGAGATAAAGACGGATATGCAGCAACACGACAACAGCACAAACAACGTGTTGATGGAGTTCCGCGACATAGCCAACGGCGAACTTATGATGGGGTTGTACTACCGCGAAGAGCGGTCGTGGCTCGACATATCCGGGTTATCGTATATGTACGGATGGGTTGACGTGGAGGCGCTCGGTTTTCCGCAGGTTTACGACGAACATCTCGATCTTGCCGATGTACTCGGGAAGTTCTACCGAATGTGTAACGATATGATAGTAAAAATCGTCGATTCCATTTTGAACCCGGCGTCAAGCGACAAACAAAACAAAGTTTTGGAATATTTGATGGCAAAAACGACGTTTACCGAAAAAATTGCAGGCGACATTTTCTCGATAAACAGCGAAACGTTGCAAGTCGATATAGAACTTATCAAGCAAATGCTCGAAGAAACGGGCGTGGGAACGTTCTCGACGCGACAGATTATCAATATTCTCGACTCGATGTTGCCGTACACGCTCGACCAAATAGCGATAATGCTCGGCATAGCGAGTGCGGAAATAATGCTCGAAAAGACGTACTTTACCCTTACTTGGGACGTAGACAAACAAGAGTTTACGATAAAAATGTTTACAAACGTCGGCATTAAAGCGGGAGAACCGAGCAATATGCTGTTCTCGCTCGAACTCATACCCGTCAAGTTCGGCGAAGCGGTTAAAATCAAACGCGTCGATTTCAGCAACTTTAAGCCGCTTAGGGAGATATACACCTATTCGGGAACGCTCCGCGGCACGTTTATATTCAGTTCGCAGGAAACGGTAGATTTAAGTAAACTGTTATCCGCCACCATAGGCGAGAGTTCGGGTTTGAACACGCCGTACGTCCTTGCGACGAACGCGGGGCTTACGTTTAATCTTATTTACGACCAGTTTGTCAAAGATCAGGTCGTGGACGGGCGACTTAAAAAGGCGAAACGAAGCGCGTTTGAACTTACCGTTTGGCTTACGGGCAGCAACGAAACCGAAATAATCATCGGGCTAGCGTCGGACGACGTATGTTTCGACAACGAAGTCTACAAAAACTTGCCCGCGCGAGAAGCGGAACTCGGCTACGTTTGGGTAAACATCGCGTGCGTTACGAAAAACGGAACTCAGGTCATACCTAAGGTAAAAATAAGAGAAGACGTCTTTATGGCGTCTATGTACGCGTATATGAACAATCAAACGTCGATAGAAGACGACGTAATGAGTTTTGCGGATAACGATTTTAACTTGTCCCTTACGAGTATAATAGCCGCGCTTTGCAAAGACGCGTACGTTATTCCCGCGGCGGACAAACTCGAAATAACTTCTTCCAACGAAACGTTGCAAAACCTATTCCGCGTAAACGGACTTATCGGTAACATCAAAGTAGACGCAGGGTTCGATTACAGGGTTAAAGGTTTGGAATCCATAAGACTTCAATACTATATGTATCAAGTCGGGTTTTTCGATAACATCATAGGAAACAGCCCGTACGACACGGCGTTGCACGACAAACTTCCCGTATACTTTTACGAAGACTATATGGACGACTACGATCCGCTTAAATACGACTTCCTCGTATACAAGGACAGCGTAATTCTCGACAACGACGCAGGCACGATTTACGCAGGCACGATTTACCTGTATCAACTCGGCGCGCGCAGGTCGATCGCTCGACAGGCGATAGAATACGGCGCGAGTTCGTTCTTTAACAAGGAAGACGACAACAACCAAGATATTTACAGGACGAAGTTCGTTTTGGACGAACTTATCCTTGACCCGTCCAAAGACAAAGTCAAAGACAATATGCTTGTTTACGAATCGGACGGCAAATACTATTATCGCACGTATTACGGCAAACAACGGCAGGTAAAGAGCGAGTATATAGAAACGGGCGCGGACGGCACGGTTTACATCTATTGGCTGGGAATAAACGAAGTTTTGTTCCACGACAGCGGCGCGAATTTCTATTATTTCGACAGAAACCGCGCGATAGAAGACAAAGACGGAAACCACGCGTATATATCGAAGAAAACCGATAGAAATCTGCTGTTTGAATACGACCCGGATTCGGTGGCGGTTACCGAAGCGTGTAAGACGCAGTACGCGCCGAGAACGAACGGAAGTTTTATGGGACAGGTAAGACGTTATTTTGCGGTGTTTGAAAGTAAAGACAACGGCGAACTCGGCAAAGTGAACACGCTTTACTACGACGCAAGTACGGGGTATCCGCAATATTACAGCAAGGAAGACGAAGAGTTCGTCGTGGAAGTGTACGACAAAGACGGCGTGCTTATATCGAGTACCAAGACGCCTATATCTTTGTACGTAATGGAGCCGTGCGAGCCGCTCGCCGACAAGACGAGAGTAAACGTATTGACGGTAGGAAACACGACGCAGTTGAAAGCGTTTAACTCACAATACGTCATCGACTGGGACAGGGCGTCGTCGGACAAAAAAGGTTATATGACGGTTACCGAGGTCGTAATCGCACCGGGAATGATGGGAGAAACGAAGTTCCCCGTAAGGATTATCGTAACCAACCGCGAGATAGAAACGAACGACTACGTTACCGTATACACGGAAGAAAACGGAATGTCCACAAGCACGCCCGTAGTGGACGAAATCGACGTTGACCCGTATGATTACGCGATAAAGAAGTACGAGTTCCTGTCCGACACGACGAACTTCAACCCCGCCGTTTTGCACAGCAGAGAGGCGATGGAACAAGGGTACGCGGCGGCGGTAGCGAAATTTGCGAGCAAGTACTTCTCGCAAGATAAGTACGCGTTCGATATCGCGTTCAAATGGATGCAGAGTTATCTTTACGTCAACAACGTAGGCGACAGATACGTCGCGAAGAAATATTCGAGCAACGACAACGGGGTAATAACGAGATATGACTGGAAGTTTGACTGCGAACCCGGCGAAAACAGGGAATTCGGCATATCACCGACGGGCGGAACGCTGTACCTGCACACCACGTTCAAAGGTCAACTCATCGCGCTTAAAGTGAATATCGGCAAGCGTGAATTTTCTCATCTTAAATTCTACGAAAACGACGATTTTGACCCGAATACTTACAATTCGGACGACGAAGACGTCAAGATAAACGGACTTTACCGCGGCAACTATTACGACGAAAGCACTTATGAAATAAACAGGCGTCCGATTTTCGTCTTTACCGACGGCGCGTCTAAATACGAATACGTGTTCGATATGAGCATAGTTCGCGGATTGATAAAGAACAGCGACGAAACGTACTCCGGAGCGTACAGTGTGGAGAGTTCGTACGCCCTTACTTGGGGAAATCCGTACGTTACCAACGTTACGAGCAACGGTTCCGGCTATGCCGAATACGGATATTCCTATCTCTACGACGATTCGTTTACCGAACTGGAATTGCGTTACGAATCGCTTACCGACGCGCAAAGGGCGAAACTCGTCAAAGTGATAAGATTGTCGGGAGGAACGGCGGAAGTAACCGAAGAAAATCTGTATATTAAGAATTCGGTAACGAGCAGAGCGATGAAACGCTCGCAAGTTAAGTTCAAAGAACTTACTTCCGTTTATAAACTATCCGAAACCGCGCTTGACGGAAAAGTGTTCGACACCGAATACGGCACGGGAAAATCGACGAAATACGCGTCCGACCGCAAAGGGTACGCGTTGCTGAGAAACACCGACGAAGAGGGTGCAACCGAACTCATAAATCGTCCGTTCTACTATTTCTACGACAGAACAGACCCGACGAAAGCGGTTTATCTCAACGAGTATGAATACGAAAAGTACGTTACCGGCGACCCCGAAATGCGCGCAAAATACGGGTTTAACACGGATATAACCGAAAAAGTGACCACGGCAGGACTGGATTTATATTATTTGTTCAGGCTGTACTTCTCGCTCGACAACGAACTTTACGCGATAAGCACGCTTTCAAACTCGATAATCGAACCCGATAAACTCGACGACCAAACTATCGGAACGACGGATTTTTCGATGATAGAACTTAGAATAACGGCGGACTGTCCGCAACTCGAAGTGGACGACGCGGGAGCGGAAGAAACCGACGAACTTACGGGTAATCCGTTTGCGATGAGCAGAGTGGAAGAGATTAATCCGACGGTAAGCGGCGGAGCGCACGGGTATTACAGAGTAGATCCGCTTAACGCGGAAACGATGTACTTGCCCGACAGTATGCGAGTGTTCTTCAAATACCAAAATTTCACTTCGTCGCATGTGTTCGGCGGACTTGAATGGTGCGCGTACTTCGACGCGGACGGCAATCCCGTATATACCTACGTGGACAAAGAAGACGGGCTTGTGAAACCCCTTATCGACGTAGTCGTCGAAAACGGGAAGAAGAGATACAAGGTAGCGATAGACGTAAAGACGAGAACGGAAGAACTCGTTTTCCGCGCGATGTTCAAGATAGGCAACGCGGTCAGCGGATACAGGGAAGTCGTCGTTGCCGTCAAGATATTGAGCAAAGACCCGTTAAACGTCGATTTTTACGACGATATGAACAACAAACTCGACACGCCCGGGACGAAGACGGAGATTACGTCGGGTACGTCGATTACCAAATTGACGTATTATACCTATTACGTCAACACGTTTGAAAACTTCAAACTCCCGTCGCGCCTTACCGCGACGTTCGTCGGGCATACGAGAGATTACGCTCCTTCTTGGAGAGTGGCGAAAACGGGCGGCAGTTTCTCGTTCAGACCCGATTCCATAGTCACGCTCGTTACCACGATAGGTACGGAAGGCGGCGTAACCGTCGATATTTATCTCGTCGTTTGCGTAGAGAATTTCGAGTTGGCGGACGTGGAAGTCAACAATGAGTTCGGGCTTTATTACGTTACCGTGGAAAACGAAAGCGGAACGATAAAAGAAGAAAAAGTACAAATAAGAGAGATGTTTAACGTGTCGAACAGGGAGTTCGGCTATTACAAACAGGACTCGCAACGCTGGTACATTCATATAAGCACCGGCGCGGCGAGCGACGACGTTGACGGCGGAGAAATCGCGTTGTATTCGAGAGGGGAAGAAAGCGGACGGTATATTCTCGAAAAGAGCGTCGGATTGTACGAATTGATATCCACGTTGTATTCGAGAGCGACGCTTAAACTCACGAAAGAAGAGATGAACTTCGGAAGTCAGTCTATAATCGGACAAAAAGAGTCGATTTACGGGTTGTCGCTCAGAATGAAGTCCGCGGTAGGCTCGACGGCGTTCTATCCGTTATCGAAAGTGGCGAAAATAGCGTATACGTACAGGGACGGTTCCGACGTTATGTCCGTTACGCTTAAATACAAAACCGAGGCAGGGGAAGAATTCTTTGCGGACGCAGACGACGACGGAAGGCTTACGATACGTTCCGCAACGGCGTCGAGAACGATAACCTACGCCGAACTCGCCGCGTACCTTATCGGCGAGGATATGGCTGTCAAGTACGGCGATATGCGCGTTGTTAAAGTGAACGGAAAAGGCACGGGAACATCGGGAGAACCGTTTAACGACAATTTGTCGGCGTTTATCGGATACAATTCCGACACGAAGAAAATCTCGTATTACGAAGAACTCGGGTTAAAGGAAAACGGAACGATAGAACTAAGGAGTTCGGACGGAAAGAGTTATACTCTTTCTTACAGAGAACTTACTTACAGAATGGAAAGGTATTATCGCTATACGAGAGTGGCGAGCGGAACGGAGAAGATTATCTCCGGCAAGAGCATCGAGATAAAAAATCTGTATAAGATAATGGACGTAAACGATATGCTCGTCGGTTCGGGAGAAATCGCGCCCGACGGGAAGTACGTCGTTTCTCTCGGAACGGGTGCGGGTTCGTACGATATGAAAGCGAATTTGCGTTTTGCGGGCGGTTATTACCTTACGAGCGACAGCAAAGGCACTACCACGATAAAAGTAAACGTTTATACGTCGGGCGGACAGGCGACGTACGAAAACGGGTACGTTTTGGGTAACAACATATCCAAGACGCTTACCGCCGTCGTCAACGACGGCACCGGGAACACGAAGATATTCGGGTACAACAACAGCGCGACGGACGAGCGGCTGGAAAAATGGTACGTCGAAACGATTAACGGGAACCCGTTGAACATAACGGGCGTCGGCGCGGGGGATATTATACAAAACATACCTGCGGAAGCGATATATTCGACGGGCAAAGCAAGGCAAATAACGCTCAGTTCGCTTACGAACGAAGGGTTCAGAGTAAAGATACACGTCGAGTTTGAAGAACTTGCGAGCGCGCTTACCGGGAATTTCTCGGGAGGAAATCCCGACGCGCCGTTTACGGAAACGAAAAAGTTTGCCATAAAAGACGGGCTTATAACGGTGGAAAACGTGTACGATTTGGTTAACCCCGGCGTAACGGAGTATCTCGGAGGAACGGATTATCTGCCGACGACGCTTACCGTCGTAGTAAACGGAAGACTCGTCACCGTAAGCAACGTAGAATGGAAAATCAATTCCGCATGGTACGGAGCGAAGGACTCGATACTCAGCAAATTAACCTATAAAGGCACTTCGGGCAGCGGATACGTAATGGCTACGGCGGATATACTCGGTTGTTCGGACGGGAGCGGCGGCAAGTACGGCGCGACGAAGATTTCCGCGTACATAAAAGTCAATTCGGCAGAAGTTACGGTATTGCCGTGGGAAAGCGAAGAATACGGCAACGGGCTTGCCACGGAAACGCTTAACGACGGCGGAAAACTTACCTATCGCGTGTACGTGGACGCATACGACGACGCGGACGCGGTACGAAGCGGCGTTATTCGTCGAGACGACACCATCGAAACGGGCAAGAAAGAAAAACCGTGGTTTGTGGAACTGCCTACGGCAATCCCGGCGCAATATTCGAGCGGAGACGTGTTCGAATTTACGAAAGTAAAATATTTTTACGGCGGAACGCGAGAAGTGAGCAAGATATATTTCGACTATCGCGGAATGAACGTGGAGTATATGACGAGCGAAGACGGCGACCTTACGTCCGTTGACGCGTCGATGCTTTCCGAACGCGGACTTAACCTTACCATAGACCTCGGGTTGGGACAACAACTCAACGTGCGGTTCTGTTTCTTTAACAAGAGAGTTAAAGAAGTCACGCCTTTGGTCAGTTACGTTCGTTATGCCGACGACGACGGAAACGCGATTAAGTACGCGCTGCTTAGCGAAGAAGACAAGCAACTTACGATAGCGGACAGCGACGTAAAGGCGTTTATCGAAGACAAAGACGGGTTTGCCATGGTCGCGACGGTTACTTATTATCGCGAACAGTACTACGAACGCGACGTAAACGGCAATTTGGTGCGTAAAGAGTACGACAAACTTACGACCGAAGAAAAGAACGAGAAGATAAAAGGGACGAGTTTGTATAAGTTCGTTCGCGACGGCGGAATATACACGTTGGAAACGAAATTAGTTTACAGCGACGTAAGCGCGGTGGTTGACATTGCGGACGAAACGATAAGAAACTCGATTTATGCGGATTACGAAAGCGACCTTACGGTGTATCAGATGACGCTGCTCGGAAAAGTCAACACAATAAGGGTAGAAAACAACCTTAGAGCGGTGATATCGGCGGCGCAAGAAATAAAGAGCACGATACGTTCGGCGGCGACAAACGTCGGAATAGAGCCGAACGCAGGCACGACGAGCGCGGAAATAAGCGAAAAACTGCTCGCGTGGACAAAGACGATAAATTATAAGGGAAGTTATAACGAAAACTTATTGCCGAAGACCGAGGCGTTTACGCAAGAACAAAGTTATAATTACGCTCTTGCAAATCTTATCGCGGAAGCGACGACGCTCGCTTATTACGACCCGACGACGGGAGACGCGGGCGAAGTCGTAGTCGCAATAAAGAAAACCATAGACGGCGGCGGTAGTAAAGCGGCAAAACAAAAAGCAATAGACGAAAGAGTAAATTCGTACTTCGACGCGTTCACGCAGAACGGGTATAACTCGGCGATACGGTTGCTCGTGGAAAGGGAATACGCCAAACTGCTCGGCGAAGAGATAAAAGGACTTACGGACGAACGTTACAACGACGCTATCTATTATAAGAATATGGTAGAGGCAGGGTTTAACGCGGACGAAGTGATTAAAGACGTGTATAAACTGCGTTCTCTCAAAAACGCGAACACGGACGTGGAACTCGCGGCTAAACAAATAGACGTTTCGCTTGCCGAAAAAGACGGGTTCGGGTTTGAAGTGGTTTACGTCGATTATCTGATAGACAAACGAAAAGTAAGGTACGACAGTTTGAGAGAAGAAGAAAAAGCGGCGAGAGTAAGTTACGGGCGCGGCAAGTCGATAAAACTGTATAAACAGGGCGCGGACGGAAACGCTCTGGTCGCGACGAAGAAATACACCTATGAAAAACTCGCTTACGCGGCGTTCGTACAGGCGTTGTTCGAAGCGTACGAGTATGCGGACGGGTTGATGGCGGTTAAGGACGAAAATTACCTTAAAATCCGCGAAACGGTGATAAAACTGTTGGAAAACCGTTTGGATATAGGCGCGGCGAGAGGCGGCTCGGAAGAGAGTTATTCCGGAGCGAAAAACAAAACTTATACCATAAACAATTTTGCGACGGTATGGGCTTACGCGACGAAAGACGGCGCGCAGAAGTTCTTGTATTCCAAGAAAGCGATGCGGACGTACCTTGTAAACGTGATGAGAGAAGCGGCGACGTTTACCGATTCGATAGCAACGGACGGCGCTGCCTGGAACGAGTTTACCTCGTTGGAGGAGAACGTCATCGCGTATTCGTATAACTACATATCGAACTACGCTACCACGGTTAACTCGATAAGAAGAAGTCTTATGAGCGGAACGCCGGTAACGTCGATATTGCGCAACCTTATTGCGGCAGGGATAAAGAGTTATTCGAGAAACGTCTATCTCGAAGCGGAGTATATGGACGCGATTAAGGACGTTCAATCGATAAACGGACAGATATTCACGTTGAATAAATACGAAGGCGGAACGTATTCCGCGGCGAAGTTCAACGATCTTATCGACGAGTACACCGCGAGATACTTAATCGAGCCGTATTACGCGTACAGGGCGGTTCCGCACAAGATACTCGTGTACTTCGAAGGCGACGATTCGCTCGAAGACGAAAGCGGCAGACCGTATCAAACGGGAATAACGTGGACTACGGACACGATAAGCGGAGCGGTAAGTTATCTAGGCAGAGAAGGTACGATTGCCGGAACGATAACCGCGCCCGTTACGGGCGACTCGAAAGCGGTATATATCGCGGTTGCGGCAAGAGAAAGATTGCTTGCGGACAAAGACAAAATCGTTACTACCGTTTACGCGGAAGACGCGATAGCGTATGCGAGAAAGGAATCGGGCGAAGAAGAGGCGACGTCGGATAAGAAGTATCTTATGAAAGAAGGCGGCGGAGCGAACGCGAACACGATATTCTTCTACGAGTACGAATACGACGAAAGCGGAAAGACGGTTCTCGGCGCGGTACGATACACGCTCGTGTACTCGGTAAGAAACGGCGTAAAGAAAATCGATAAGTTCTCGGGTTACGACGCGACGAGTACGATAATTTACTCGTTGGTAAACGAGTACGACTACGACGGTAACGTCGGCGCGCAGTCGATGTACGTGTATAACCCGTTCGAGTTCCGCGCGGAAGAAGACATGCCTTCGACGATGATGGTCGGCGGCGACGCAATGAAAATAAAATGGAGCAAACTCAGTATTCAACCGACGGGGAACGTGGCGGCTGTCTCAGACGGCGGGAAAGCGACGGTTACGGGCAAGATAGGAAGCGAAGCGGGACAGACCGTGGAAATGAACCTATACGTCGCGCAGTGGAACTACGCCGGAATGTACCGCAAAACGGAAACCGAGGCGGGAATAGAGTTCGTCGTAGGCGCGGCGACCGAAAGGTTCGTTTATATGGGCGCGCTTAACGTGTATTTCTCGGCGTACAGCGCGTACTCGGCGGAAGACTACTATTTGGTGACGTTCGGCGTTAAGATTTATATGCCCGACGCAAGCGGCGAAAAAGCGGTGAGAAGAATAGTGTTCGAGCAGAAAGGAGAAGTCGTTGACGTCGTAATTCGCGACAAAAACGACGGATTTATAAGAAAACTGTTCTATCCCGAAGACAGCAGATTGCTCGAATACGGACTTGACGACGAGTCGATGGAAACGGTAAACGCGAGAAAGAGATACGTAATTTACTGGGACGCGCCGAAAAGAAATCGCGTAATAAGCGAACAGACGACCGACAACAACTGTCTTATTTATCTCGGCAACTCCGAAGTGGGACGTCCTTCGCTCGACGGGTTGAAAGAATACGGGGATATTGCCGCTCCGACGAAGGCGACGTACAGTTGCGAAAGAATGTCGATAGAAAAGATGTCGTTCATCGAGGCAGGCGCGCATACGGCGGAAATTAAGGATAACGTAGTGACGATTACCTGTGAAGAGTCGGGCGTTAGGTACGATCTCGACGTAGCGACGGGCGAGTTTACCTGTTCGGAATGTGAAGGAAAGCACTCCGCGACGGTGTTCGGCGCGAACAAGTGGTCGCTCGTGTGTAAAACCGAAAATTGCTCGGGACGCGAAGTTAAACTGACGGTAGAAGTAAACGGAGAAATCGCGACCGTTAAGTGCGAAAATCGCGCGTGCAAACTGTTTGAAGAAGTAGGCGACGCGATTATGGGACAATTAAAACAAGCGCCCGTAGTGGTGTCTCCGGACGGATATTTCCCGACGACGGGCAAGGTAAAACTAAAAGAAATCAACGTCGCTTACCGCAAGGAAGAGTTGAGAGTAAGGTATTTGTGGAACAACGGCTACGACGCGGTGATCAACGGTATCTCGGCGTTCGTAAGATACGCGTATCCCGACGTGGAAGACGCGTCGGTAAAAACGTACGCGAAGAACTTGCTTATGACGTGGGATATCATTAGCGAAAACGAAAGATTAGAGATAATCGAAAACGCCAAGAAATATCAACGCGCGCTTAACGACTATCGCGGCGACGCTTATACCGAAGAAATGTGCGTCCGCGACGCGTACGCGCTACTCGCTATAAACGAACGGTACGACTACGCCAAAGAAAAGGAAAGACTTAGAGGCGGCGGTAACAACAGCGTTCAAGTAACCGTGCTTGTCGGAGTGGAAGGCTCGTCGGAAATTTATATGAAACAGACCCCCGTCAAGGTGCTTTTCGCGGATTACAGTCCGCTCGGGTATTACGAAAAGAAAGGTACCGGGTACGAGCCTGTGGCGGCACTCAGCAAAGCCGAGTACTTGAAAGCGATAGAACGCGGCAGACCGTTCTATCCCGAAATTTACGTTTCGGTAAGAAAAGAGTACTGGAACGAGAACAAGAACGAGTCGCGTTACGAAACGGACGAGAAGACGGCTCCGTACGACGATATCGGCGCGAATATGTATAAACTGCTGCAAATCCACGCGGAGAGAACCGCGCGCGGGAAATACGGAGTTAAGTACGACGTAATAACGGGCGGCGACGGAAACGAACAGTTACTCGTTAAGATAACCGACATAGAGTGGGTGTACGATGAAGGAACGAGCAGGTTATCGTCTAAGAAGTTTGTCCTCGACGGAACGTCGCACGAGTATAACTTGTTAATACTTGTGTTGAAATAAAAAAACGAGCCGCGACGGACAGTCGCGGCGGAAACAAAAAAATAACGCTTTCAAAAGCGGAGGAAGAAATGCGAAATAAACGTACAAGATTATTGATTTTGCTGCTTACGATAATGGTAGTCGTAGCCATGATTGCCATGATAGCGTGCGAGAAAAAGCCTTCGGAAGAACAGGATGACCCGACTCCGCCGCCCGACCAAAAAATGACTTTCGTTCAATATATGGAAAAATTGAACGCAGGCATTAAAAACGGACAGGCAAATCTTGCCGCGCTCAAAGACTATCACGTCAAGAGCGAATATACCTTGATGACGAGAGAAGAAAACCTCACGCTCACGTACGAGGCCGTTTATAAAACGAACAAACGTGACGGCAACTATTATTATATAAAGTTGTTCGACAACGAGAACGGAATAGACAGACTTACAATGTACTACGACGCCGCGGATTTGTACGTTACCGCAGGCGAAAGGCACTACGTAATCAATAATTTCAGCACCCTTCTTTTGTTTGAAACGTTTGCGTCGGCTATCGACGTTTTGGATATGGGCAACTATGCCTACGGCACGGAAATGCAGGATATATTCTCCCCGGATACCGTCTTGTCCGCCGTTATGGGCGTTAAAAATATGAGTTATGCAAAAGTCGGGGAAAAAGGTGAAAGAATTACCGCTTCGGGAGTAAACCTGGAAGTCATTATGGGACGGTTTAACGACCGTTTTGCCGCGCTTAACGCAATGATAGGCACGACGTTCGACGCGATAACCGACAATTATTTAGGGTTCAGATTAAGCAGAATGCTTATGTTCAAACTCAAATCTTGTAGCGTAAAAGAAGCGTCGTTTAACCTTACCAACGGCGACGTGCATTCGGAATTAATAGATATTCGCGGCACGATAGACGAAAGCAAGTATATGATTAAAGGGGAATACGCGCACGACGTCGTCGTAGACGAAATCGCCGCGGCAAAGGGCTTACCCGACGCGTACGTTTACGAAAAAGTGTCGCCGGGCAAAGGTTCGCTTAAAGGCAAAACTACTATACCCGAATTGAGAGAAAGCGACTTCGACTTCGCGCTCGACTACGACGTAGTTCCGTCGGACAACAAGAAAAACAAAGTTACGATGAGAGTTTACGACGACCTGTCCGTGAGCAGCGGAAACGTCGGCGTAAAAAAATATGACGATATAAACGAAATCATAAGCGTTTATTATAAGGACGCGCTCACTTACATAAACACCAAAGGCGCGTACGACTTTATCGGCACGACAGTCGCTCTCGGCGCGCTCAGACTGCCTAAGGTTTATCTCAAAAACTTCGATTTATCGGGATTCCTCGCCGTAGTGTATACCGACCTACTGCGAGCCGCGGACAAAATGACCATAGGCGGAAAAATCAATCTCGGAAGCAAAGCGTTTGAATCGATAATAAACGCGGTGGAAAGCAACGTCGAGAAAAAGGAAATCAAAGTCACCGTCACCGAAGACCTCGTTAAGGAACTTCGCGGCGAGGATAAAGGTCTGCTTACAATAATGTCGGAACAAACCGGTATAGACGAAGAATTGCTGCGGCAGTATCTCGGCGACGACTTCTTCCGCAATATGCGCGTGGTAATAACCTATAACTTCGGCACGAAGATAGTAAAAGTGGACGTATACGACGGAACGAAACTCGTCATATCGACAGACTTGCATACCGTCGAAAACGTCGGAGTAATATTCCCCGACGACCTTAACGAACTCAACTATACCGAGTTTAGAGAACCCGAACTTGTCACTGTGGAATACGAAATCGAACTTAATCCGTACGGCGCGCGCAACGTGAGTTTGTCGGAGTTCGTAGGTTCGTTTATCGGCGACGCGACGGGGAAGAACACGCCGTACATAATAAGCGAAGGGCATTACGTCGTGGCGAAAGGCAAGATGAGCGAGCGGTACGTTGTCGGAGCCGACGGGAAGAAGAAAGCGGTTACTTCGCTCGATATGGAATTTTTCCTTGAAGACAAAGGGAAAAAGACGACGACGAAGTTTATGTCGATAGTGTCCGACTCGGACGATTTGTCCAAAGTATTTATCGAACTGTACACGCCGGTAGGCGACAGTAAGAACGAGCGCGGCATAGCGTACGTTATGGACAAGAGCGAAGTGGCGCGGAATCTCGAAACTTTGTCCGAGAACAGTATTTTTGCGGGCAAGACGGGATTAAGCGCGTTTCTTGCGATTTACAACGCGGCGGAGAAGAACGCCAAGACGTACACGACGGACGGATTTTTCTGCGTTGACCTTATGGTTACCGAAAAGAAGGACCCCGTAAACGAACTCGTAGGAATAAAGAACACGAACGCGCGCGTTAAGTGCAAAATAGGGTTTGACCCGTTGGATTTAAGCGGCGTAGAGAAAGAGAAGTACACCACGCCCGTGGTGCATACGCCCGACGACGCGTCCGCGACGAGCATTTATTCCAACGGCAGTAAGTGGAAAGAAACGGTAGCCGTTACCGTTTCCGACAAGAGAATAAATATGCGCGTTACTTACGACCCCGAAAGCATAAAAATCGTTACGGGAAAGACGGAGTACAACCCGGTATCTAAGTTGTTCGGGAAAGAGTTCGGGTACGCGTTGCAAATAGTCAGCACGACGGGAACTTACAGCGTAAAGAACGTTATTATCGACAGAGAAATAATCGACGCGGACAAGAACAGGACGCCGTTTTTGATGATAGACCCGGCGTTTTATTCGGGAGTGCCGAAGACCATACGCGTTATGTTCGAAGGAGGAGAATACGGTTCGCTCGATTGCGAAATAGAAGGATTCGAAGACGCGAACGTGACGCACGACGGGTATAATCTTGCGCTTTTCGCGGAGAAAACCGACGGAATAAAGAAATATAAACTCGTAATCGGCAAAGACAGCATAGCGAGCATAGAGAAAGAAATTTACGTCGGCGTGGTCAATCGTACGGTTAAACCCGTTACGGACAACAACGGGAACGAACTCAGGCTTGTAAACGGGGAAGAACAGATACCCGTTGTGGCGCAGTTTGTCGCCGACCCGTACACGCACGCGATGATGAAGAGAATAAGAAAGAACGAGGAAGGCAAGGAATACGATTACCTTGCGGAAAACATCGTTTTGCAAAACGTTATGCTCGACTTCGAGAGTTTGTACGGATACGAGAGTTACGACGACGGCGAAGGAATTAAGAAAAGACCGCTTTATTATAACAGAGAAGGGTACAATTATATGTTCTTGACCGAACTCGGACTCGAATGGGAGTTTATAAACGCAAACGAGTTGACCGACGATTATTTTTACTACGGCGGAGAAACGCGTTATGCCGTGGCGACATACGGCGACGAGAAAAACGGCAGCGGCGTGAAGATAGCGATAAAAATCACGGTTAAACAAATGGAAGTAAAGAGCGTGATTATCGACGATAAAGAAAACACCTACGTTATGGACGTGTTGAAAACGGAAACGTACGATATACCGACGGTCACTTCTACGGAGCATACGGTTAAAATTAAATTTAACGACGACCGAGAAACGACGAGGATAGTTTCGCTGTCCAGACCGGCAGGCATAAGTACGGAAAGATACTGCACCGAGTACGTTTACGGCTCGCTCGAATGGGCAGGAAGGGAAAAAGCGAAAAACAGGCTGAATTTGAACGGCGTAATCGGTTTGTTCGGCGAAGAAGGCTCGCAGACGACGAACACGACGACGGCGACGTTCGGGAAAGAACTCGGAATGAGCGTTCAGACGGTTAGACTTAGCGTACTCGCACCCAGAAGAACCCCCGATAGGGTAGACGAGATGGATTGCACGCTCGTAAAGAGTATGAGCGCAAGCGGAGAACCTGCGATTCCGACGCCCGCAAACTTGAATATGGTTAAGTTTACCGAGCCGGAAGGGAAAGACAAAATCACGGAAATAGATTATTTCAGTATAAACCCGTACAACAAGACGGCGCGACTTCCCGACAGAATATGGTTGTATTTGCCGGCAGGTTACGACGGCGGCGAGAAAAGCCCGAAAGAATGGGTCGAATATCCCGTGCGGTGGCTTACCACGGACGTATCGGGAAAAGAACTTAACATTATAAAGAAAAACGACGACGGAAACTTCGTGCTTGCGCACCCGAGAACGGACGAAACCAAACTTATAGTTTACGGTGTCGTCGGCAATTCGGAAGACTCGAAACGCCAAATAATCATATCGACGGCGTTGCTTAATATGGAAAGTAACGTAAAAGAATATGTATTGTATTTGAAAAACGGCGGAGCGCAGGACAAGGACGAGGCGGTATCCATCGACCCGTATTTAAGTTATGAAGACGTGCTTCCGTCGCGGTTCGAGGCTAAACTGGGCAGCGGAGAAACGGTATCGGGCGAAACCGAATGGTACTACGGCGAATTCCCCGTTTACAGAAACTCCGAATACGGAGCGGACTACAAAGACGCGCGTTACGACAAATACTACGGCAAAGACGGGTATTATCTGTTTGACCGCAGGGGCGGACAGGCAGAACTTAAAATGACCGTTGCGTCGGGCGCGGTTAAAAACGATATATACGTTACGGTAAACGTCGCTTCTCGTACGATAAAATCCGAACGTGACGGCGACGTCAAGATAAGCGATTACATAGACATCTTCGCCACGGGGAAAGCGGACGGCGAGGTGTATACCGGCGCGACTACGGCAGGGTATCCGGAAATAAGTTATTACACGCAGTACAGCGCGGCGTTACACGCCAGAATAGCCCGACTTATCGAAGACGGCGGCGTGGGAGTAGCGGGCTTTTCGTTCATACAGATAGACGACCCTAAGGTTTTGTACGCGAAAGAAGTTCGTTGGGACTTAGGAAAACTGCGTGAAATCGAACGCGGACTTACGAAAAAAATAAAAACGACGTCGTTCGCGCTCACGGGGACGATAAACAGCGACACGATTAACGAAACCGCGATAAGCGTGCTTGTAAGCATAGACGAAGTTACTTCGACGGTAACGGAGATAGAACTCGTTTCCGGCGAAACCATGACGTCGAAAGGCGTGTACGAGATTAAAAACGACGAAGACGACAACGGCAAGATTACGGTCGTTGACGGAGGAGAAGGCAAACAACTAACCAACGCGGCATACTATCGCGCGGATATATACGACGCTTACTTCGGACCTGACAAGAAATTCGAGTACAACACGTTCGAAAACGTATTGTTCTTCGACGTAAGCGAAGTGTTTAGACTAAGCAGGGAATCGAGCGGCGTTTACGCGGCTCCGTCCGACTATTTCGAATACCTGTTCCGTGCGGTAAGACTTAGATTTACAAGCGGAAAAACAATAGTGGCAAACGCGTCCGCGTCGATAAATTACGGCGGGAAAGACGCGGCTTACTTTAATAAGAACGTTCTCGGATTCGGCGACGTTTATTACGAAACGGGAAGAACTCTCGGTTACGGGTTTATCATACTCGAACGGTTCAGCGAAGGCTCGGCGCTCGACCGTACTCTCGTCATCGTAGCGGCGGACAAGTCCACGGTGGACGACAAACAAAGAGAAGATTATATAGACGCGCTCGGCGAGGACCTTAACGAACTTTATCCCGAAAGGTATAACCTGCCGGGAAAAGTGACCGTAGGGTTCAGAAAAGAAGACGGTTCGACGTACAATTCGACGTATGCCGTAAAAGAATGGACGCCGTATCGCGACTATTTCTCGGACGACAGAGCGGCAAAGACGAGTATTCCGGCGGAATATATCAACATAATAGACGGCGTAGACTATACGTTTAGTTACGTCTTGCCCGATATGGAAGGGGCAAACGCAACGTACAATACGTTCTATTACAACGTGAAGTTCCGCAAAAAGAACGTGCGTTCGATTTTCTTTGACGGTTCGGGACAAACTTCTACCTATGACATAAAAGAAGGCAAAATCAACGTAGACAACACCTACACGTTCCTGTCGTACGACCCGGCGGCAACGGACGAAAAGAGATACGTCGTCAATCTGTCCGCGATACCGACCGTTGTAAAAATGATAGCGGACGTGCAGAATTATCAAGCGGGCGGGTCCGATATTTACACCGTGAAATGGAACTTCCTTGACGAAGAAGGAAATTCGAGAACGGCGTTCGACGAAAAAATATTCCGACAGGGTACGGACGAAAACGGCGTGCTTATCGCAACCTACTCGTTCGACAGTTACTACGATTCGTCGAGGAAAAAGGTTACGCAAACGCTCGAACTGCGTTTGGTGCTTGCGCCTATGCGTTTTTACGCGATTGCGGACGAAAACTTCACCGTTATCGCGCATCAAAACGAAGGCGAGGACGAACTTCTGAACACCATTGTCATCGACCCGTACAACAACACGATGGGCAATAACGGTACGTTGACCCTGCCTTCGACGCTCACCCTATCGTTTAACGCAGGACAAAAATTCAAGTTCTCCAACGTTTCGTACGGCTTGCTCAATGCCCAAGGGACGTATCAAAAAGACATTCGCACTATCGGGTATAACGAGAACGGACATAAACTCGACCTAGCCTATACGCCCGACCCGACGTGGCTTAATCTAAGAGTTTACGTAAGAGGTTATTCCGAAGAAATGGGCAAAAACAACGGGATAAGGATTAATATTAAATTCCTTAAACGTAATATTACGGACACCCGAATACCGAATTCGGTATACCTATCGGACGGTTCTTTCGACTATGAAAGGGACGCGAACGGCAATATAATTTATAATGAAAACCGACCGTTAAAGAAGACTTACAATTCATATGCGAAGTACGCGTTTTCGGGAAGCGGATTTAACGAAGAAGGCAGAATGCCGGTTTATTTCGTCGATCCGTATAATTCCGCCACGTTTGCGTTGCCGACGAAAGCGTCGTTCGAGTTTGCGTCTACCGAAGCGGGCGTGTACGTCGAGTACGGCATAAGCGGTTGGCAGTATTACAATTACAGCAAATCGGCGTACGAAGATTTCGAAGAGTTTAAGGAAGGCAAAAAGCCGAGTTCGTTTACGCGGTTCTATACGGCGGTTGACGATAACAACACGAACAAGCGGTCGTATTTCAACCCGTCTACGGACAGTTACAAAGGGCAGACGTACGCTTTACGCGGATATGTAAGCGTAGGGGACGAGCGGCAATATTTCGACGTCGTTATGGTAGTGCTTAACCGTTCTTTGCGGACGAGCGCGATACTTAAAGACGAGTACAAAGTAAATTACGATTTCATCGACCCGATAGCGGCGATGCTCAAAGACATACCGCAACTTTTCGGGGAAAACGCGTTCGTCGATTACGATAGGTACACGGCGAAGTTTTCCGCGGGAGGAAGAAGGACGTATGGCGAAGGAACGTACGACTTCGTACTCGAAGAGGGCGGCGAGTTTAGCAGAAAGGACGAAAACGGCGTTGCGACGAACCACGCGATAGTTCCCGAAATGTTATGGTCGAGCGAATACGACACGGACGGCGACGGAGTTCCGGACACGCTGTTCGAGCAACTTGTGGACAAAGGGTTTGTCGGCACGATAGACGGTAATTTATACAGTCACGACACGGGAATAAAGGCGTTGTTTAAGTATTACGAACTCAAAAAAGACGCCGAATACGGACGGCTTGCGAGCGCGCTTTTATGGGACGAATTGTTCTTGGCGAACGGGAGCATATCGAGCGCGTACAGCGACGCTGCGAGACGAGCAATACAAAACGAAGCGGCGGAACTCGAAAAAGAAGTTATTTTCGCGACGTATAAGATAGTGGTCAACAAGACCGGCACGAGCGACGAGATAGCGGCGGGCAGCGCGCTTAGCGAAGACGATAAATATGCGTTGACGACGACCGTTATTGACGCGATATTGCAGATTATCAATAAAGAAGACCAAAAACTGTACGACAAAAACAAGGAAGAAGATATGAAATACCTTGCGTACAGGACGTATCTTGCGACAAAGGACAGTTATGATCGGTGGACGGAAACCAACGGCGACAAAGACATACGAGTGCGCATATACGAAGCGTGGACCGCGTGCATAAAAGAGTATCGTGCGGCGGACGTTAAGAACAGCGGAAACATCAGCGCGAACCAAAAAGCGAAAGCGGAGCATTTCTTAAAGATATACAACAAAGAAGGCGCGTTCAACACGGCGGAGAAAGCGGCTTTGGACGCTAAGAAGAAGACAATAATGGCGTCGCTTTACGTCAACAGGAATTCCGCGCTTTGGGACGAAGTTTATTTCGCGGCTAACCCCGTAGAACGCGAGATGATGAGTAGATACGAAAAAGAGTATCAAACGACGGACGACGACGGAAGAAGCGGTAAGAGTATGGCGAGCGATTTCTTCCGCAGGGACGTATCTTCTTTGAGCGATATAGGAACGAAAGGGGAAAGAGCGGAAGCGGACGTAAGCATACCCGTAATCAAATATTCGAGCATAGAAGTGACGGGCGGCGGCACGACGATAAGGTTTAACAAGTTTAACTTCCAAAGTATAGACAAGACGTTTACCGTACGGTTTGAACTCAGTTACGACGAAATTTACAAGAGAATGCTCGAAGAAGCGGAAGAGGCGGTTCGTTCGTCTTACAGAGAAGAGAAGAAGAGCGAAGTTCTCGGTGAATACGAAATTCAGGCGATTAAAGACAGAGTAAACGCGATTGCGCCGAAGAAAACGGACAAAGACGGGAACTATTATATAATCGACGGGTTAAAAAACAAAGGCGGAAAAGCGTTTGATTACGATATGTGGATAAAGGGCAACGACAAGGACGAGTATCGGAATTTCTGGAACGCCCTTATCAAGCATTACCGCGACGCGGCAATAAGCATTATCGTCAGAAACGTGAGCGTGTTGACGAATAAAGGTTACGACGACATAAAAGAAGACGCGACTTTCGGGGTTTCCGTACCCGAATGGAAAGCGATAACCGACGCGTTTAAGGAAGTGAGCATACTTTCGATTGCGGACGGAAAAATCGCGGACGTAAGAGGAAAGTTCGATTTCGAGAAACAGGCAGACCGCCGTCAAGCGGTAAGGTATCTCGCGACTTTTGTCGCCGACGGACTTAAAATAACGATAGGCGACGCATACGTTAAACTCGGACTCAACGCGATTTACGCCACTGACCACGAATACGAAGTCACCGAAGAGATATGGACGACCGTAAAAGCGAAGTTCCGTTTCGAAGCGTTCCGTGAAATCGCGCTTAACAAACTTGCGTATATCGAGAAAAACAACGACGTCGAAGAAGAGAAAGGCAGAAACAAGGCGGTACGCGACCTAGCCGAGTATCTCGTAGAAAGCGACGTAAGCGTAAGCAAACTCGAAGAGGTATACGAAAACACGGAAAAAGAAAAGAGAGCGACGACGCTGGCAAACACGTTGCTCGTCACCACGTCGGCGGACGAAGGAATGAAAAAAGCGGCGCGCGCGGCGGCGAGCGAAGCGGGAAGCGATGAGCCGGAAGTCGGATACGCCGTATTGTTCTCGTATTCCTATCCCGCTACGGTTACCGACGTTATGTACGACCTGCTCGAAGCGACGTTCGGACAAAGCAACGAAGCGTTTACGGATTTGTGCGACAGGCACTCGACCAAACGGCAGAAGAAAGCGATAGTCGCGTATTTGTCGAAACAGAGCGAGAACCCCGAACTGCGCATAGCGGCGGAAACGTATTTTACTTTCCTTACGCGTTACGCAAAAGGTAAAACATCGCCGTACGACGTAATGATGAAGAACCCGACGGGCGTCGGATATGCCGCGACGAGCATAGAAACGATAGAAAACGGGTTGCCGACGGTAAACTGTCTGCTTTATTATGCCGAGCCGAACCAAACTTATCTCGACGCGATAAAGAGCAAGAGTTCTGCAATCGGAATGACGGAAAGAGAAATAACCGTCGCGATGAAGAGAATGAAACTTTACGACACGCTTTATTCGAGAGCAAGTCAACAGGATAAGGACAATTACTATTCCGTGTTTGAAAAGGAATCGAGTTACGTTGCCGGCAACGACGCGATGGAAAGGTTGTTCTCCGCGCTAGAAAAGAACGGAGAGCAAGGCAAAGAGATAACAGCCGCGTTGGTTAGTTTCTACGACAAAGAAAACCAAAACCAAAACAATTTGGCGTACTTTGCGTTCTGTGCGCTCGTAAACAAGGCAATCGAAGTCGGCACGACGGACGGTAAGGCGTACGAAACGTTCGTTGACGAATACGTCGCGGAAAACGAACATAAGAAATCGAAAGAACTGCTCGACGCAATTCAAGCCAACTACGACGAGAGCAAGAAGCAAAGCGATTCTTCGGTTACCGGCATAGGTTATATTTCGAAAAACTATTACGCCGGGTATTTCGAAGGGAAAGGGTATCTTACGATAAACGATTATACGGACGATTATCACGACGTGCCGTATCTCAAAGAAGAACTTGACAAGATACTTGAAAAGAAAGGGCTTGCGTACGGAGAAACGGCGAAGAACGCGATAGCGGAAACGTATATGAAAGATACGTTGCTACGCTCGATAGCGAAGTATTGCGCGAGCGCGGACGCGACGAGCAGAGCGACGATAGAAGAAGTCGTAGCGACGTTTACCGGACGCAGGATAAACGGCGGCGACGCGGAAACGGAGTTTATCGCTTTGGCGGCGACAAACAATCTCGGTGCGGAACTCGGAGTTAAGATATACGACGCGCTTAACGAACGCGACGATTTCGATAGAGGCGAAGTCGAAAAAATAAAAGAGAGATACTACGCGGAGTGGCTCGAAGAGGCGCGCGGAGCGGCGAAGAAGAATATTCAATCGACGCAAACGTCGCAAATTGAAAAGAACGCGGCGTTTAACGCCGAAATTTCAAGGCTTACAGGGTTGATGAACGTGCTTTCGGGCAAAGCGGAAGGAACTCCGCTGGAAGGCGGAACGCTCGATTCGGCAAAAGAAGTCGCCACGGTAAAAATACGTGCGCAAATGCTCGCGACCGCGGAAAATAATTGTATCAAATACAACGCCGCATATAACGCGACCGTAAAGAACGCGCTTTATTCTGACGCCAAGACGTACGCATACGACCGTATGTGCGAAGTTAAATCCGAAAGCGGAAACTACGTTTACAGGGCCACGCTCGAAGAGATAATGGCGACAAAGACGAAAGAAGCGGCTGAAGGCTCGGGCAAGCAAGAGTTTGACAAAAGAAAGTTCGACGAAGCGGAGCAAGCGATGTTAAGCGATAAGTTGTCTGCGGCGAAGAATGCGATAAATCTTGCGATTAAGACCGCGCTTTATGCTAAGACGTACGACAAAATAACGTTATTCTCGCTTACCGCGAGCGAATTTGCGTACAAACTCTATGCGTTTATCAATAACGGCGCGACGAGCGACAACGCGGCGGCGGAATTGTTCGGAACCAACCTTAACGGTGCGGACGGAATGATAGGAAACACGTTGAACGAGTACGCGGCGGGGCAAGCCGTTGACCCGACGGGCGAAGCCCGCAGGATAGTCAACCGTCTTGCCGATTGGTGGAAAGCGGGTACCGCCGCGGCGTCGATTTACGGTGTTCTCGGAGAAGAAGAACGCGCGTTTATAGAGCAGATTTACAGACAGGCGTATTATCAGGCGAACGCGCTTGCCGGCGGTGCGCTTACGAGCGCGCTTAGCGCGGAAGTCGCTTACGCGACGATGACGACTAGCATCTATTTGTTCCTGCAAGATAAAGACGACGAGGAAAGCAAAGTTCCTGCGGATTATTACAGCGCGGGCAACGAAGACGAATATAAGGCGTTTATCGTCGGGCTTATGCTTGACGGCGATTTGCTTAACCAAAAAGGACACGCGCTTACGCTTGCCGCGGCAAGGCTCAATACCGTCGTCACCGAACTTGCGCTTAACGACGCGAAACGGTTATGCGAATATACAGGAACGGGAACGGTTGTCGGAAGCACGACGCTGTCGCAACTCGTTGACGTTATGGCAAACGTGCTTATCAAGGCAAGCGGCGTGATAAAGACGGGCGAAATTACCGAAGAAGAGATAGCCGAAAGGGAAAAGTTCTATCTAGGGTATCTCGAAAAAGCGGTTAATTACGTCGAATACACGTCGGTTTACGGTGCGGAAGAGTATTCTCATTCCGACGATTTACTTGCAAGCAATCCTTTGCACGATTACGCGGACAAGATTTACGTTAAAGTAACGGGCAAGAACCTTTACGGCATATCGCGTACCGATCTCGAACGCGAAGACGAGTTCGGAATGTTGTCGTTCGGCAAATATCTCGAAAAGGCGAATGGCGATTATTCCTTAGCGCTCGAACTGATGACGGAAACGAGAATAGTCGAAGTAAGAGATTTTGTAAGCGAAGACCACGCGGAAAAAGGATACGTGCACGTCGTTTACTTCGACCGTTTGAAATGGAACGAAGACAATCCGACCGGGTCAGAAGGGAACAATCCGTATTACGACAACTGCAACGTGTTTATCGCGAACGACGGTAAAACTTACAGAATAGTAGACGTAAGCGGCGGTTACGGGTACGCAAACGCGCTAAAAGCGACGGGGCTTAAATATACGCTGTCCGACTTTACGGAAATAGATTTATACTTCGACGCAGACGAAAGCAACCCGTACAACGAGCCTACGAGAGTGGACGATAAAGGCGATACGGTAATAGATTATACCGATATGACGAAGTACGCAAAGGCAATGGAAACGAACGAGAAGAAGAATCTTCTTATGTTGGACGCGCTTGCGCCCGAACTTCCCGACAAGGCGTACGCGATAGGTTACGTTAAGACGGGCGCGGCAATCGACTATGCGGCGGGAATAAAACTCGGAAAGGTGGACATTACGGAGTATTCGCAGGAGTTCAATAAACTCGTTTATAAAGGTATCAAGGCAGAAACGGACGACGCGTACGTCATAAAAGTAAGAGAAGCGCGCGGAACGGTTTACCAAAAACAGGGCGATATAAGAGTAGGGTATCTTGACAGAAACGTACAGAAAGTTTATCTCGAAACGGGCGCGTACATTAAAGGAAGAGCGAAACCCGAAACGAGCGGCGAGTTTGTCAATAAGTATTCGCAATACGACGAAACGACGGGTAACGCGACTAGCGGTAAAAACGTTATTTACGTCGACCCGACGAACGTTAACCTGGTGCTTAGCGAGAAAAAGAGTTATGCTATGCCGACTGCGATGACGGTTAAGTGCGGCGAAGGCGAAAAGATAGAATTCACCGACGTAGTGTGGGATATGAGCAAAGTCAAATTCGGGCTTAGCGGTACGGATAACAAGGGAATAGATATGAGAGTACTCGAATACCGTTACGTTGACGGTAACGGCAACACGCGTAAGATAGAGTACGATTACGCTAAATTCTCGGTTACGATGACTACCTACGACAAGGATACGGGCGAAGAGAAGAGGAAGGACAAATACGAACTGTCCAAAGACGATATGATTGACTGGAACACCGTTCTCGTTATCGAAAATCAATCGTTGCAGGGAATATCGGACAGCGACACGAACAACACGATAGCGGAAGCGACGTCGTCGAGTTCGGCGGACGCAACTTCTCACTCGTTGGAAATCAACCCGTACTATCCCGAATATCCGGAAAAATTGCAACTTACGCTTGCGAACGGCAGTAAGAACATAGAACTTACGCAAAGCGACTGGGCGCCGGATTTGACCAAACTCAACAACATTCGAAGGGGCGCAGCCACGGATTACAAGTTTGACGCGAGTTTCTATTACCTCGGATACGAGATAAAGGTTAAGTTCAAAGCGATGGAAATAACCGTACCGATAGGCGAAATGCTTGACGGCGGAACGATTTATCTTATGCGCGACGGCGGCGATTACGGAACGCAGTTCAAACGTAACTACGGCGAAATGTACTTTAACTTTGCCAAAGAAGAAGAGGGTAAACCTAATTGGCAAAAAGTTCCCGTTGCGCTTAAAGACGCAAACAAGATAAGCAAAACGGAAACGGGAATACAGCAAGTCAAGGCGGTCATCGGAAGCACGTCCGTTACTGCGGGTATCGAAGCGAACGTGAAGTTTAATTTAAGGCTTATCGACCTTAAAAACTATGCCGAGTACGACGGCGGATACAACAACTTCGTTTACTACGATTATTACAGCATACCGAGCGACGGGAGCAAGAAAGCGACGGGTACGGGAGAATCGCCGGCGGCGATGGGAGATACGTTCCTGTTTGTGGATAGCGACGGCGAAAAAGCGGCGTTTAACGCGGAAAGCGACGCGTTGCAGTACGATTTTATCGGTTCGACGGTTACCGTTTACGCAACTTACGGAATAGACAAGGAAGCGGACGCGAAACTTGCTTACGACGCAAACGGAACGAGAAAACGCGGACTGTACTTCACGATGCCGATGGAAAGTTACGAAAGGAGCGACGTAAGCGACGTTGAGTTCGTCACCGACGCGACCGGCAAGAAATGGAAGTGGACGTCGAAGAGCAAAACTTCGCCCGATTACGTAGACGCGATTTACTGGAAGATAGGCACGCCGATGAAAGCAAGCGACCTGCCGACGATAAGGGATAGAATAACGGGCAAGGAAATCAAACTCGACTGGGATTTGGCAGGACTAAACGTCAACAGGGCGAACGTGGAAGTGCCGAACCACGCTACGACGAACGACGGAGCGGAAATACTCGGTTATTATATGATAAAGAACGGTATATGGCAGTCTGTCAGACTTCGCGTTTACATCGAAAAGATAAACATAACCGACCATATAATCGGGTTTACCAAAGCGGACGGAACGAAAAACGAAGGCACGACGCTCGAAAAAGAGTATAACGCGCAATACTACGAACTTCCGTTTAACGCCGAAGCAGACGACATGGCGTTCCTTAGAGAAGACGGAACGCACGCGGTTATACCTGCGGAGAACTACGTCGTAGAGTATATGAAAGAGGGCGCGGACGCATGGTCGAGCGAGCAACTACCGCTTGACGCGGGGACGTACTATATAAGAGTACGGTTAAGAGCGGACGATTACAACGTTTATATCGAATACGACAACGACAAACTGTTTACGCTTACCATAAAGCCGTACGTAGTGGATATGTCCAAAGTTAAGTTTGTCGGAGAAGACGCGAACGGGGCGATTAACGTCGTTTACGGCGCGTCGAACGTGTTTACGGTAGCCGAAGGATTGCCTGCGTTTACGCCGGCAGGTTGGTTTGCGCCCGGCGAGAAGTCGCGGTTGTATAACAACTACGTCAAAGACGGAATGACGGAAGAAGAGGCGAAAGCGGAAGTTTACGGCGTTATCTACAACAGGGTGGCGGACAGAACGAAAGACGCGCTCGACGCCTGGTACAGAGAAGGCAAGGCGACGTTCGGTTACGACAGAGTCGGCAGAGAGCAAGACATAAAGATTAAGGCGTGGATATACGACAGCAAGATGGACGCCGGAATAACGCTTGTGGAAATTCAAGTTCGGTTTACGTATTATTACGGAACGGAGCAACTCGATTACGTTCCTACCGATTGCGGAAACTACACCGTTAAGGTTAATCTCGATAAAGACAACGCGAACTACGTCGAGGGAGAAAAGAGCAAGAACGTTACTTTAAGGATAGAACGCGACGAAAACATAAGGTACGCGTTTGCTACCGCAAATCTTGTCTACAACGGCAGGGTGCAGAACCCGGAAATAAGCGATTTGCACAAAGACGGAACGGTTCCGTTCGGCGTTAAAGTGACGTATAGGTACGTTATAAACGGAAAACTTCTCGTCGTCGTGGTAGAGGGTGTTAAGGACGTATCGGGTAACGTCGTGAACAAGATTACCGTAGACAGCGCGAACACCTCCGTTACCAACCCGACGAGCGGAATAAAGAACGCGGGCGCGTATATCTGCTCGGTCGAAATAGACGGGGGGAACAACTACCCCGACGGAAAGATAAACGACCAACCGATAGGAATATCCGCCGCAAAAGTGTTTATCGATATTGCGGATATCAACAAGAAATATCTGTCCGACGTCGCGAATTTATCGGAATACGTTAAAGTTTACGACGAAGACGGAAACGAACAAGAAGAAGGCATACTGCTCGGCGGAGATAAACTTGCGGATTTAGGCATACTTAGGCTGTCGGCAGCGGACGCGGAAGGTATAACTTTCGGCAGTTACTTCAAGGTAGGAACATATTATACGTTTATCGACGGACTTGCGTCTTCATCGACGGCGACGACGACGTATACCGAACTTGACAGCGCGCAATACGGGTTTAACGGGTATATTTACTCGAAACTCGCGTTGAAGAGTTATGACAAAGAAGGAAGCCTGTACAAAGACGCGGAGGGAAACGCGGCGGTAATAGACTTGTTTGGGAACTATAATATCTTTGTGAGAACGCACGAGTTTGTCGACGGCGTTAAGGCGGCAGGCATATACAAAGTCGAAGGCGAAGACGGTTCGGACGGAGTAGCGAGCAACGCGGAACTGCAAGAATATATCGCCAACCTTAAAGACGGTGATTATAAGATAGTGTACCTGTCGTCGCTTATCGACGCGGAAGGCAACGTCGCGGCGTACGACCCGATAGTTATCGATAAAGCGGTAAGGCTTAAAATAGTAGGTTATACGAAGAACGGCGGCATAAGCGAAAGCGGAATAGACGTAAGGCAAATCGAAACGAAGATTAAAGGTATACGCGTGCTTAAAGGTATAGTCGAACTAAGGATAATCTCGATAGAAAGCGACACGTCGGGCAACTCCGCGTTGTTTATAGGCGACGAAGCGGGCGCGGTAAGTATGTATAATTGCAGAATTACCAAATCGGGGAACAAAACGGACAACGTTACGGGAGTGGAAACCTCGATTAATTACAAGGGTAGCGTATACGTTGAAAAAACGACGATAGACAACGTGAGTATGGCGATAAACTTTGCCGGCGGCGCGCTCGAAGTAAGAGAAAGCACGATAGAAAGAAACTATAACGGTATCGTGATTTCGACGAGCGGAAACAACGTCAATATCTCCGAAACTAAATTCGGCAACAATATAGGTACGGCGATAACAAGCGTGACGGGTGACCTGACGATAAGAAAATGTCGGTTCGAGTATAACGGAATTTCGCTTGACCTGCCCGTAGGAACGCCGATAAGAACGGACATCAACAACGCCAACGTTTACGAAAACAACGGCGACGACGCCCTATACGAATAACCGCTTATAGTATAAACCGATTATATGAAATATGCCGTTAAGAAAATTTTGGTTCTTAACGGCATTTTTTGTTTGGCACAGATAAAAGCCCCATCGATAGCATAGGACGGGACGAGCGGTATAGCAACGGAAAACGACGGACGCGGTTATTTATACTTGTAGTAAAGCATACAGTGGCAAAACCCTTCGAAGTTCGGGTCCGCGACTTGTTCGCGAAATTCCTTGCACATACACTTGTTTTCTTCGGTGCGCTCGCGCTTGCACGGACAGTAACCGCCCGTACGGCGAAGCCCTTCTTTTACGACGGCGACGATTTTTTCGTCGGGGTTAAAAACGATTTTCATTTTTGCACGATTTTCCTTTTTTTATTAAGTATAACATATTTGCGATTTTTCGTACGGTAGAAATTAGGGTTGTAACAAAAAAAATAAATTTTCTTGCCGAAAGACATAGAAAGTATTATAATTGTACACGGTTGGACGAAAAGTCCGATTAATTCTGTCATACGGAGCGATAATATGAAAAAATTACTCAAAGAATTCAAAGAATTCATCAACCGCGGTAGTGTGCTCGACCTTGCCGTAGGTATGATTATCGGGTCTGCGTTCACCGCAATTGTAAATTCTCTCGTCAAGGGAATTCTTACCCCGTTAATCAACTGGATTCCCGGCGCGGACGGCACGGGCGCGTTGCAAACGGTTCTTCGCCCGGCGGTTACCGACGAAGCAGGCAACGTAATCACCGAGGCACTTATACTCGACTGGGGCGCGGTAATATCCGCTATAATAACCTTTCTCTGCACCGCAATCGTGCTTTTCTTGTTGATTAAACTGTTTAATAAACTTAAAGAAACCGGAAACAAGGCAAAAGACAAAGCCGAAAGCGCGCTGAAACAAGTCATCAAAAAAGAAGAACCGCAAGAAACGAAAGAAGAACAACCCGTTGAAGAAAAACACGTAGAAACGCCTGTTGCGGAACCCGAACAAACCGCTACGGAAACCCAAACAAACGAAAGCACGGAAGAATTATTAAAACAAATTCTCGAACAACTTAAACAAAATAACGGCTAATATTTCGGCACAGCGTCTTTCATCAAACAGCCTTCCCGCAACGGGAAGGCTGTCGGCAACGTGACGAGGCATCCTGTAATCGAGCAAAGTATATCGCGGAAAAATGCTTTCTCTGTCGGCACGGCGGCAACGCTTTGCGTTGTATTGCGGCTATCGCCAAGAAGTTTCGACTGCGCTCGACATACCAAGCGGAGTAAGTTGCAGAAAAGGCGGCGGCTTTCGAGCGGGTGGCGAACGTTACCATTTATTATGTACTTTTTCCGCAAATCCGAGTTTGTCTTTGATTTCGATAACGGTTCCGTCGTCTAAAACGGCTTTTCCCGTAAATTTACCGAATACTTGGTGCGGAATCATACAGAAAATCTTAATATCCACGGGTGCGTAACGGTCGATTATCGGAGTGAAGTCCATAAAGAACCGTCCGTCGTTGGAAGTGAAAGTCCAAGGCGACATAAAGTCGTCGCTGCCGTCGGGTTTCTTCGGAATGTTAAACGTCACTTCGTCGAGTTTGTGGCTTTTCCCGTTGTAGAAAAGCATATTTTCGGTGGCTTCGGTGTTGTTTCCGAATCCGTAACCGATGTTAAACCCGAAAGTCGAGCCGTCTTCGAGGGCGGTTTGCAAACTTCCCCAGTACCAAGTGTTGTCGTACGTCCATACGCCGCGACCCCAGTCGAGCGTCGCCATTGCGCCGTTATCTTTGCTTAAAACATATTCTTTTTCACCGAGAGAGAAAGAACCGTTTGCAGTCATACAGTTTATTTTTTGGTTATAATAAAACCTGCCGTTTTTTGCGAACGGGGTGGCGATGACCATACTTTCTTCCGGGACGTCGGTAAGGGTAACGTCGAATACGAGCGGTTCGCCTTTTTTGCCGAATTTCGGATATTTGCCGTAAATTCTGCGTTTTGTACCGTCGTTAAGGAACGTCATTTCGACTTCGCCGTTTTTATATTTGCTGTCGCCTGCGACGGAAGTGCGCGGAAGTTTAATTTTGCCCATCGGGAAGAGAATAACCGAACTTTTGGTAATCTGCCATATTCCTTCGAAGTCCATAACCGTTGCGCTAAGCGCGCCGATATAGCCCATATCCGCAATGGTAAGACATATCGCGCATTTTTCGTTGCCGATATAATAGTAATCCCATTCCTTAATAAGCGATTTTCTCGCGGTTATGTTTCCGCGATTGTATTCCCAAAGCAGTTTTTTCGCAAAACCCGCCTGCGCGATATTGCCGTCTTTATCGAGCAATTTTTGAATTTTTGTAATTTCCGTCTGTTTCATAATTAACCTTCTTTTTATGCCGAAATTTGCATAATTTTATATTATTATTATACTAACTATTATAATATTACACGAGAAAAGTGTCAATACCTTAAATTTGACCGAGATAAAGCAGCCGTGCCGCACGCAACGAAAAAGCGTTTTTACCGCAAAAAAAGACCGCCGAAAAAACGGCGGTCCGTGTATTTTTGAGAAAGACTTTTACTTAGCGTTATCGATAAGACGTTCTTTTCTGAGTTTTTCTATGGTGTCGCGAGCGAATTGTTCCGCTTTTGCCATAGCGTCGTCGTACGTTTGTTTTACTTTGGCAAGTCCTTCTTCCGCTTTCGCTCTTATGCGCTCGACTTCCGCTTTTTCGCTGTCGGTTAAGTCGTTTTTAATAAGTTCGAGTACTTCGTTCGCTTTCTTTGCGTATTTTTCGGAAAGCGCTTTCACGTCTTGCGCGGAGACGTTTTCTTTCGTCAAAGTATTTTTAAGTTCTTCCGAAGCGGCAATCATTTCGTTGATTATCGCTTTTACGTTGTCGGGGATAAGCGCGGCGGTAGGGTTATTGATTAACGCTTTTACCGCATTCGCGGTGGCGACTGCCGCGTTGTATACCGCGGTGATTTGAGGTTCGTATTCTTTTAAGATACGCGCCTTTTCTTCTCCGAAATAAGTTTCCGCACTCTTAAGCGCAGCGTCGAGTTTGAGTTTAAGTTGTTCCAACTCCGCTCCGGGTTTTGTGTTTTTGAATACCTTGTCGGCGTACGCATAAACGCTTTCGAGAGTTACGTTGCCGTCCGCGTCTTTGATAAGGTCCACGTCTTTTTCGGTCAATCCGAGAGCGGTAAGTACTGCCTTAACCGCGTCGTCGCCGAGCGTAATCGCGGAGATTTTTTCTTTGAGCATAAACATTCCTTCGAGGGCTTTCGTTCCGTGCGCCGCAGTCGCGTACATTTGGTAAACGTATCCGTAATACCAAGTCGAGGGGTGCGATGTAAAGTGCGAGGAGTAATACGTCGCGTATATTCCGTCAAGAGCCGCACTCACAGCCGCTTCGTAGGTTTTTTCGGCAATGGCAACCGCCGCTTGATACTCGTTTGTAGCGAATTCTTTAAGGTCTTCGCTTGCTTTTTTAATGATTTTTACAAGTTCTTCATCGTTGAGTTCAACCGCCGCTTCCAAAGTGATTTCGCCGGTTTCCGCCGCGCTTAACGCAAGACGGAACTCCGCCACGCTCATTTTTTGTACGGCTTTGTTGTCCGGGTGAGTTTGTTTGAACTCGTTAAATCTACGGAGAAGGGAGTACGCGCCCGACGCATCGGTGCTGACGGTAAGACCGAGACTTTTCGCGGTAGCGGTGACTTTCGCGTCAATGGACGCGGAGAGTGCTTTTTCCGCTTTTTCTCCGTCGGGGGAAGAAACGGTGTATTGAACTACTTTGTTGTTTTCGTCCAAATAGCCGAGTTTAACCGCCATATCGGTGAGTTTTCCGATTACTTCGTCGAAATCTTTTCCGACGAGATTTGCTTTTTCGCCGTACAAAAGAACCGTTCCGTCGGTGTTCGCGCCGTATACGGATACGATTTTATTGTTTGCGTCCACAACCAACTCTATCGACGGGTTGACGTCAAGACGGACGAAAGAATCGGATTTACGCGCGGACTTGTCCGAACAACCGGCAAACCCGACGAGCAGTAAACAGGCGAGCAGCGCGCTCGCAACGATAATCGTTAAGTGTTTCCTTTTCATTTTCAATAATCTCCTTGTAATGGATTTTTCGCTTATTAAACGGCGCAACGCGGCGTTTTGTTGCAAAGAAAAATTATTTTTTCAAAAATTCGTAATATGCGTCCAACGAGCCGTATTCGGCGACGACTTTTTTGATAAACGAGCCGTATTCTTCGCCGCTTATTTCCGCCCTGTCCAAGGAAAACTTTTCGCCGAACGCGATTAACCGAGTTTCTCTCGCTTGTTCGTAAACCGTTGAAACGCAAGAAGAAAATTTATCGAAATCGAGTTTGTCCACGGACAGAAGTTCTCCGATAATTTTCCCCGTTTTATCTCCCGCCTTGTCGAGCAGGTCAAGCAATTTGTCAACGTAATAATCGAAGTCCGCGTCCGACATAAAAACGGACAGCCTTTTAATAAGGTCTACGGGAACCGTTGCGTAAAAGGCGGAAAACGTTTCGCTTGCAATCACGAATTCGGAATAAGAATTTATTTTTTTGCCCGTAAGACGTGTATATTCGGTTAATTTATCGTCCGTTTCTTTTACGAGAGAGGCAAACTCGCCTGTTAATTCGTAACCGGAATTTTTCACCGACCAAAAATCTTTGACAAAAATAAGCGGATTGTCGCGGTGGTCGCGTATGTTGTCGTTACCTCTTTTTATATCGTCTAAAAGACCCGAGATTTTCGCGAGTTTATCGGGAAGAGAAGATATGCTTTCGGATAAAATCGTTTTAATTTGTCCGTGAACGAACTCGTTTTTGTAAAGAGTTTCGAGTGCGTTTTCATCGAGAGAGGCTGCCGCTCGCGTGGCATAAGACGGCGAGAGACTTTTTATTCCGGCGGCTAAGTCCGAACCGTCGGGCAAACCGCATTTTTTCGACAGTTCGTCACGGGATATAACCTTGTCGGCAACGAGAGTTTTCGAGCCGTTCAATCGAAAATAGTTTTCTACCGACGCGGTGATGGCAGGCAGGGAATGCGATTTGTCCTCGCTTGCCGAAACGCGTATGGCGGACAACTCGTAAGGGTCGATAAACCCTAAACGAGTGGTTTCTTCAAGAAAAGAATTTAACGCGTCGGAAACGGGTTTGCCTATAAGAACGGGCGAATTTTTTGAATTGAGAACGACGTCGGCGTCGCCGTTAAGCGCGATTACGGCGTCCACAAGACCGTCTTTATTCACGGAGAAAACCGCTTCGGGGTTTATTTCTACGGTAAGAAAAATCGATTTATCGGCAATAGCGCCGGAACCGCTCGGCGAAATAAGCGTCACGCAAAGCACGACGGCTATTACGGCGATGACGGAAAGGGACGCAACCGCAGCCGCAAAACGTTTTTTATTGAGAGAGAAACTTTTTTTCGGCGAAGGAGAACCGTTTGTCGCAAACCGTTCGTCCGCTTTCGGCGTCATCTCGCCGAGTTCGTCAAAAAGTCTTTTTTTCCACGATTTCATTCTTTCTCCTTTAACGCTATTTGCAGTTTTGCTATCGCGCGTTTATATTTGGAAGTCACCGTACCGACGGGACAACCGAGCAACTCGGCTATTTCTTTATGTTTGTACCCCCATAAGACGTGCGCCGTCACGACGTAACGTTCGTCTTCGGCAAGGGCGGTGTTAAGCGTTTCAAAAACCGTAAAATCTCTCTCAGGTTCGCTCCGTTCGGGGATTTTATCGGTATAAACCGTTCTTTTGCGCTTTTCCGTTTGGTCGAGAGCGGTATTTTTTGCTATTTGCAATATCCATCCGCGCGCGCTTCCCGTAGGCTTAAACGTGTAGGCGTATTTCGTTATTTTAAGAAAAACGTCCTCGACGCAGTCTTCCGCGTCGGCGAAAGAATTAAAATAAGGATACACGAAAGCAAACACGCCCCTCTTCGTCTTTTCGTAGAGCGTGCCGAGAGAATTCCCGTCGCCTTCGGCAACGCCTTGCAGTAGCCGCGCCAGTTGCTTGTCGTTCATACCGTCATCTCATTCGTTCTTCCGCTTATTAAACGGCGCACGTCGCCGTTTTGTTGCGAAAAAAATTTTTTTCGAGAAAATTGTAACACGAAATCAATTTTTTTTCAATGCGGAAAAATAAAGGCATCGTCATCGTCGTTACTCGAAAGCATAACAAAAAATACAAGTATAATATCCCGTTTGCGACAAATAAGACACCTAAACTATGTAAAAGCAACATTGCGAAGCAAGCGGTAAATATTCTGCAGAGCGCGTGAATTTGTTTTGTGAGCGTAAAAGAATTTTTGCGAGCCGAAAATCAAGAGTTTTGGTTATAAACGAGAAGAAAAATCGGTTTTTTTGATATTTATTCCGTAAAACGTACCGCGTCGCCCCACCCGCCCGCCCGACGGAGCGATAATGCGGAAAAAGAAATAAAAAGGCTTCGTTCTTTCTAAATTATAAGTATTGACTTTTATGGCGTATGTGTAGTATACTCTATTAAGATAGTCTTAAAATTATATAAATATATATAATAGCAGAAATTAAGAAAAGGAGAACAAATTTTCTATGGATGCAAAAATCAACGCAAAGAAAGTCATCGCTAAGCGCGACAGAAATCGCGTGTTAGGGGCTCTCTCGTACGTCGCAGGTTTTCCGCTGTTGATTTTGGTTACGTTCATTTTTTCCATACCGTTTATCAGCGGTACGGGATTTAACGGACTGGTCAAGTATTACGGCGTTATCGTCTGCGTTGCCGCGTGGCTCGTAATTACGCTTGTTCAAATTATAGCGGCTATCGTTACGAAAAACTGCACCGCTCGCGGCGTTATCGTAATTATATTTACGCTTATAATTATGGTCGGCGGTCCCGTATACTTCGATATATGGGCGGAAAAACAGGTAGACGCGGCGAGGATAAACTACGTACGCGACCTTAACGGGTTGGCAGACGAGGCGGAAGTTGACCTTAAAGACTACCCGAATCTCGACATCAAAGAATACAACTACCAAATAAACCATTATCTTCCGTGGACGAGCAAGAGTTCGCTTACCGGCGATTTTAACGGTATGGTAGACGAGTTTTGCAGAGTATATAACATAGGTTATCAATCCGAAGTAAAAGGCAAAGTAAACACCGACGGCAGCGAATACGGCAAAACGCCCATCACGGACGCGGAAGGAAATCCGGAATACTGGTTCGGCGAAAAAGGCAACGTCTATAAAGAAAACGGACTTTATGCCGACGGTTATATTTTCAGCGTACCCGTAGCAAACGAAATTCTCATTACCTATTACAAAACGAGAGAACAGTACGCGGCTCAGAAGAAAGACGCGGACAAGTTGCTTGAAAAAGCGATTAAAGAAACTAAAAAAAGCAAGGCTTGGTCAGACTATACGAAAACCGACGAATACAAAGCGGCATACGGTACGGGAGGAAAAGCCGACAGTTATATGATCACCGAATACAGACTCGGCGAAATATTAAAGGCTCTCGGCGTACAAATCGTGGACAACAAAGTTATCGACAAACTTCCGACTGATTTGTTGGGCCAGGATCTCAAAAAACTCGTTACCGATATGCTCAACAAAATGGGACTTACGCAAAACGACCTTAAAAACCTTTCGCTCGATAAAGTTCTCGATCTTGTAAAGGGTTTAGGACTCGATATAAAGAAAGACGACATAATGGCATTGCTTGCAGGGTACAGCAACTACGAAGTAAGCAACGTTAAGCCTCTTATGTATTTTATCGAAGACCCGACGCTCCGCGCGTACGCGTATGCAAAATATTTCGGACAAACTCACGGGGCGAACGTAGGCAGCGTGCTTATTCCTACGATAACTACGAAAGACGGTACGACAACGTACGGCAACATCGGGAAAATCACGATGAGCGACAGCGGACTCGGATACAAGGAAAACGCGTTTGAACTCAAAGAATGTTACAAACTCAAAGCGTTGAATTCCTACGTTCCTACACTTTATCCGTTGTTTGCGGCGAGAAGATATGCGTTTATCTTTGCGGGTATCGTTTCTCTTATGTTTGCGATATTCTATTATTCTCAAATGAAAGTTAAACTTCTCGGAAAAAAACTTGAAAAAATGAGTACGCTCGGAGGTGCGAGATAGTTATGAAAAAAGCATTGTGCGTTATATTCCATATATTAGGTTATCCGCTTCTTCTCGCGGCGGTACTGTATTTTAACTGGAACATTATGATGACTCAGGCAAAGAATTACGGAGTTTTCGTGTTCGTAGGGGTCATCGTGGCGGTAGTAATGGCGCTTATCTATTATATTTGTTATGCGGCGATTACTTCCAAGAAAAAGAAAAAGAGAAAGACGATATTCAACCAAACCGTTCGTCTTTGTATGGCGGTCGTTATTCCGATGACGGGGCTTTGGTGTCTGTGCGATATCGCATTGCCCGATTTCCTTGCCGACGCGACGAGTTCTACCATCTATTACGAAGACCTTGCCGACAACTGGAAAGCGAGAGCGGACGTCAACGAAGAACTTTTGAACAACTTTATCTATTTGAGCGTAAAGACAGGCACGTTGCCGAAACCCGAAGGTATGGACGACGCGGCGGCGGTAGAATATTATCAAAAATTAGGCTACAACAAAGCGGTTAAAGAACTCGAAGGCAACGAATACTATAAATCGATAAGCGGTTTGTTCGCTATTCAGTATCAATCGATTAACGCGGACGGGTATCAGACGTTTACGCATCCGTGGATTGACTTTGCGACAAGCGACAGGCTGACCATTCCTTGCCTTGTACACCTTTTGCTTGATAAAAGAGAAATAAGTCAAGAATCGATAAAAGATTATAAATACACCGAGTTCACCGAAACCGAAGACGGAAAGAAAGAAGTCACGACCGTATTCTTTGCGGTTGTCGATAAAAAAACCAACACGATAGAACTTAAAGACGTAAACTGGACGGTTCTCGATATGCTCGGTGCGGATAACGACGTAGAACTCGACGCGGCGATTATTCCCAAGTTCGGCGCGTTGATAGGACAAGTAGATATTGGCGCTTTGCCTGCCGTAAACGAACTCGTTACGGCGCTTACGAAATGTCTTGCGGCGGACGAAATACTCGGCGGAGATATAAACGTATTGCTTTCTTCCGGCGACGGAAAAATCAAAATTACGCTTAGACCGACGACGGGATACCTTTCTCCCGAAGAGTTTGCAAAAACCAACCACCACAAAGGCGTGCTCGGGTACCAAGAAATGGCGTGGCTTGACAGCAACGGGCTTGTTTATGCGCTTGTAACGCTGTTTAGCACGAGAAAAATATTCCTTATCTTTGCTGCGTGGGGAGTGTTTATCAACATTATGATAGGCGTTTGCAGAGGTATGTTCAAAGAAGAAAAGGAAAAACGTCGCAGAATCGACGCAATCAAAGCCCCCGAAAAGACGGTCGCAAGAACGCCGTCTTACGGACCGCTTAGATAAAACTTTATAAGAACGCGGAAACGCGGCAAAACAAGGTTTTGCACTTGTATTAAAACGCAAGAAGCGCGCCATCGGCGCGCTTCTTTTCGTATGATTGATTTTACGGAAAACCTCATATAAAATCGCAATTAAAAAAATAAAAAAATTAAAAACTTTTTTTTGAAAACCCCCGATTTTCGACCTTCTTACGACCAACGCCGAGTATAATGAGGGTATAAAGGATAAAAATGGTTATCCCGATACAGAAACGAGCGCGTCCGTTTCGCGATCGGGGGGAAAAGTCAGACGACGTGTCGAGTAGATTTCGCTCATGAAGGCGCGCCGTCTGATTGTTTTTTTGCGACAGTGTCACTTTTGCGGCGCAAACAGTGATATTTTTAGCATAACGGCGAAAAGGGATACGCCTAGCGGTGGTGATAGTGTCCTCTGCGAAAACAATGATAGTTTTAGCCTGTCGGCTAAAAGTTGCGGTTTAATAAAAATATATGAATAATTTGCGCAGAGAAAACGGTGCTTTGCGTCGGCAAAATATCGCTTGCGTAAGCAAAGACAACCATAAATGTAGAATTGTTGTAAACTTAAAAGAAACAGTCGCGCTTTATTCAAAGCGCGACTGTTGTTATCGATAATATTTGTACGTTTTACGGGTGTTATTTTTTGTCGGAAACTTCTTCGGCGACAAGTGTGACTTTATCTTTTTCGCTTATTATGCCGAGGATTTTGCCGGTTGCGCGGTCGGTGTCTTTGTTGATTTTCTTTATATCGAACATATAGTAGTACGCGTTGTCCTCCATATCGTCGTTTAGATAATAGATTACGTTATCGATGATGTCGTAACTTACATAGGAAGAATTGTACTTGCCCGAGAAGAAATAAACCGCGTCGTCGCTTGCTTGCGTGAATTCGCCGTTGTTTTTGTCAAACAGTTTTACGTAGTAGAATTTACTGTCGAGCAGGTAATAAACGAATACTTCTTCGGCGGTTTCTTCTACCGAAACAAGCGTAACTTCTTTTTCGAAGTTAAGGCGCATGGGTTTGCCTTCGGCGGTTTTGACCGCGGTTCCGTCGGATGCGAATACGTCAAAGTATTTTTTCGCGAAAGCGAGCGTATAACCGTTGCTTAGGCGGTTAAACGGCGTATATGCCGCGTCCGTTCCGTAGGTGTAACGAACTTCGTTTTTCGCGTCAAACGTCATATTTTTATCGTTAAACGTGTAGGAATAGTATCCGTCTTTAAGTTTGCCGCTGTCGTTGCCTTTTTTGGAATAATATATAGTAAATCCGTCTTTTGTGGGAATTATATCGGAAATCGTCGTGGTATAAAGTACGGTACGATCTTTGTTTCCGTTATAAATATCGCTATTTAGTATCTCTTTAAGTTCGCCGGTTTTAAGGTTGAACGCCCATACGATATAGTCGACGGAGTAGTTGCTTTCGTCCGCATAGTTGTACATAGTAAACACGGCGTAATCTCCGGCGAATTTGTACGCGACGGCGGTTTGTTTGTCGCTCGTCGGTTTTTTCGCGTTCGGTTTGGTGAGAAGTTTTATTTCGTTGGTTTCGGAATTAACCGAATAGATATAACTGTCGAAAGAGTAGACGAGATATTTGCTGTTGTCGCCGGCATAAAGAACGATGTCGTTATCGTTAAGTTCCGTTAACGTTTCGGTTTTGCTGCCGTCGATGGAAGTGCGGGTAAGCACGCCTTGCGTGTTTTTGTATTCGCGGTTACTGTTTTTATCGACGCTTGTCGTGTTGTAATAAATGTAATCGTTTACGATATAAATACCGCCGTAGGTTTTGTCTTCGCCGAACACGTTTTTAGGAACGATTGTTTGTACCGTTTTGTAGTCGGGTTCGCCGTTTTTAAGGGTGGCGCGACAAATCGAACCGCGAATGGGCGTGCCGAACGTATTGATTGCGGTTTCGCCTGCAAAACCGTTAATGAAGTAAACGTAGTTGCCGTAGCGGACAGCCATGCCGCCGTTATCGGTTACGGTCGCGTCTTTCGGAATATCCGTTTTCACGGGGTCGCGCTTGGTGTTTTCCGAGCAAGCGGCGAAAGCGAGAACGAGAATCGCCAAAACGACGCATAGTGTAATAACAAGTGTCTTCTTTTTCATATCTTTACTCCCGTATAATCGTACTTTTAGTGATTATTATACTTGATATATTATAAACTACTTATCCTAAAAAAGCAATAAATAAATATAGGCAATTAACCTTAATGGTAGCAATTTAAACTCGCGAACGCGTCATCGCGAACGCAAAACGCCGCAAAACAATGTTAATACGCGTAGTCGGTGATGATATAATCGACTTTCTTTTCGCGATAAAAAGCGTATTCGTCTTTGTTTTTTATCGTATAAACGAACGTGGCTTTGTCGTTGTTTTTCGAGCGTTCGATGAGTTTATCGGTGAGAATTTTTTTGTTCACGCCTACGCTATAACCCATTTTTTGATAACAATACGCGACTATGGATTGCCCGGCAAAGGTTAAAACTCGTGCGTAAGAGCGGATTTTCAGTACGTTTTCTATGCTTGCGAGGGTAAAACTTCCGAAGTAAGCCCTGTTGTATCCGAGTTTGTCCATTGCCGCCGAAACGGGCGCGGTAAGCGCTTCGACGTCGTATTTACCTTTGATTTCGATAAGCGCGATTTTGTTGTATTTCAAACATATTCCGAGATATTCTTCGTAAGTCGCGATACGGTAATCGACCGTTTTGTCCGCCGTATCGTGTCCGTGGTTGACGATGTCTAGCGGCAAGTCTTTTATATCAGCGTATTTTGATTTCGTGATATAAACCGATTTATCTACGAACGGGTTGTCGTCGTGCGAGCAAACCCAAACGCCGTCGGCGGTCAGACGTATGTCGGTTTCTATTCCGTCGAAAAAACTTTCTTCTCCCGCCGCGGTAAATGACTGAACGGTGTTGTCGTGGTATTTACCCGAATAACCGCGGTGGGCTATCGTCCGCGTTCGTTCGTATTCGCCCGAAAACCCGTAAGATTTGGTTTTATGCACTTGAATTATCATAAACATAACCCAAGTAAGCGTGAGCAAAACGACGAGAACCGCCGCGATTACCGAAAGGGTTATTTTTGTAGGTTTGTTAAGTTTGACGCGATTTTTCATAACTTAAATTCCTTATATTTACAAGTTTTTTTGATTATTAGATTAAATAAAATGAAGAGAGCCGTTTTCCGCAATCCGCAAAAACGCAACGCCTACGATTTCGCTTTTTGCCGCAAGGATACCGTCGTTACTGTCGAGAGAATTGTTGCGGTTGTCGCCGAGAACGTAAAAATACCCGTCGGGCACGATGAAAACGTTTTCCCGAAAACCGCCCATATCGGACATCGGTTCTTTGATTTTCGTTTCGGGTACGAGCGTGCCGTTTCGATAAATGTGGAACGCGCCGTCTTCGTCGGAATAAACGGTTTCCAACTTGTCGCCCGGCTTGCCGATTACGCGTTTTATAAGTCGTTTTTTGAGCGTTTCCGACTCAAAAACGATTACGTCGTCGTATTTTGCGTTGTGCGTGCGAAAAAGCAAAACGTTGTCTTTATCGTGAATGGTAGGCAGCATTGACGTGCCGCTTACCGGTTGTTTGATTACGTAATTGCTTGTGAAAAAGAACGCGCCCAACGCAAGCGCGATAGCGACGAGTATCCATACTATTGCGCCTATGATTTTGTTTTTTCCGTTCTCTTTGACGTCTATCCGATTTTCGGTCGGTTCGCCTAAGTTATGTTGCATAAAAAAATTCCGATTAATAGTTTTTATATTATTTTGCCGTAAAACGGTATTAAATAAACGTGAGTTTGTTTACGGTAACGTTAGGGGTTACGACGGTGACGGAAGTCATACCCGACCATGCCGACAGGGGACGGAAGAGATTGTCTTTGAAATCCGAACACGCAAACCGAACACTCGTAAACGTGTTGCTTTGCACGACGCGTTTGGTCGCGCGATATTCCAGCGACGGCGTGCCTGCGCGAACGATAAGGTCGATTTGTCCCGAAGACGGGAAATACGCGTCCGCTTGAAGAATTTTACTCGAAGAAACGTACTTTGTCGAGTCGCCGACAAAAAGTCGCATCGCGCCCGATTCGCAAACCGTGCCTTTCGCGCCCGACGGAACGACGTTTTCTTTGATTGTGTCCGACGGAGCGATTGCGTCCTCGTTTTCGGGGATAAACTCACCGTCCGCGCCGTGACGGAACAATACCGCCGTGCTCTTGGTTTGCGAAATAAGCATGCGATATTCGGATAAATTCGTGTATTTAGGCTGCTCGGTAGAAATCGTGCCGTTTGCGTAATGCGCTTCCGTATAGAAATATAAGTCCGCACACTGCGCGTCGAAATCCATCTTCGCAAGATATTGCCCGTCACCTACGGTTTCGCACGTCGCGCTCAACCACCGCCTTGTCCTGTGGTCGGGATTGTTGTACGAGTAAAACAACGTAAGCGACTTAATTTTCGGCGTGTTTTGAGCCGTAACCGACGCATAAACCGAACCGTCGCGGTTGACTTCGATTGCCGTTTCCGGCGGCGACGGAAAATCGCTTCTCCAAAAAGATTGATTTAGCCAGTTAAGGAAAACGTCGAGCGCGTTTTCGTCTACGCAGTCGGAATATTTTTGAGTTATAGAAACGGTAAGGGTACCCTTAATTAGAGCTCCGAGAGCCGAAAGTCGGTCAACGTCGCTATGCTCGCCGTTACTGCCTATTGCGGCAAACACGGGATGAGGGTATTCTTTAAGGTAAGAAACGCCGCTAAGAGATGCGATATACGAAAGGGAGCCGTCGTCAAGGGCGACCACGCCGTCGGGATAACGCGGTATAGCGGAATATTCGGGATAGCCTGCTTCGCAAACGCATCCTAAGGCGCAGATTTTTTCTTTTTCGCACCCTGCAAGGCGCATTGCGATTTCCGCGCCGTCGCGTACGCCGACGGCGATAACGTCGGTAAAAGCGTATTCGCGTTTTACGAAAGCGAGAACGCGGCGGAATATAAGCGTGTAAAGGTACGCGCAAGTGTCTTTTGCCGTAGGCGAAAGTTTGGTAAGGCGGTCGCCTTCATCGCCGAATTTGCCGTAAGAAACGGACGGTGGAAACACGGTAAGAGAGGAAGAAAGGGACGCGTTGTAGTCAACGGCCACGACGTAAGTACCCGTGTTTACTATACCCTCGATAAGTTCTTTTTGCGGCGCGCGTGCGCGTTCCCCGACGAGAACGACCGCTTTTTTTGACAAAAAAGACGGAGCGTACACGGTGAACGCCACGATGAGGTCGCCGTCGGGGCGGTGTTCGGCGCATACGGTGTAGGTTGTCGAGCGTTCGTCAGACGAAACGATTGTTGCGTCGAAGTATTCCGCGTCCGGGTCGAAACCCGACCAAATCTCGCGCGGCGTCGGGATATAACAGTTTTCGCGGCGTTCGCTTTTTACGGGCAAGGGAATATCGCTTGCCGCGTAAACCACGACGGAGTCGTAGGCAATGATATTCTTTTTGTTTTCCGCGATTTCGTCGAACGTGCGTTCTTTTCTTGTAAGTTTTTTTGCCATTTATCTCCTAATTTTATGCCGAAACGGGCAGATAATAATCTCGTTCGGCGTCGGAAACGGTAATTCCTTTAAGTCGAACGGGAGTTTTGTTGCCCTTGTCGATTTTTATTTTTATTATTTGTCCGCCGTTAAGCAACGTTTCGCCTTTGGCGTTAAATACGAGCAGCGTGAGATTTTTTCCGTCGGGAGAAAGGTTGCTTTGATAAGTCGTGGAACTCGACGGAAGGGAAGAAGTCAGCGTGAGATTGCTTTTTGCCTGCGTAATTCCGAGCGAAGCGTCGCCGTTAAGCGTGAAAAGTATCGCGCTTACGGGCAGTTTTTCTTTTTCGAGAGAAATCGTATACTCGACGTACTCGTTGTTCGGAGCATAGTACGCCGAAAGAGTAAGTCGAGCCTTGGTAATTACCTCTTTCGACGAGTTTTCGGGGTTGTAAACGCGATAAGAAACGGTTTTTTCATAATCGTTATACTTGATTGTCATCGTTTTGCTCCCCGTGGTGGACGTGTCGAACCCGGTAACCATATCTGCGGTTATTTGCGCTTTTTCCGACTGTCCGTCGGTGAATTTCGTTATTACGAACGCTCCGCTAAGGTCGAGAGGAGCGTCCACTTTGTATTCCGAAGGGAACGCGTTATCCGAAAGAGAGTAGGACTCGACTTTTCGTTTGGAACACGCGCAAAGAGCGCACGTTAGAATTATAACGGCAACAATCGCCGTCAGGAGCGTGACAAAACGTTTTTTCATACCGCACCCCCTTTATATTTACGCAAAAGTACAACGAAATCCGCAAGGGTAAACGCACCGTCGCCGTTGGCGTCGAAATAGAACGCGTGCGTGTTTCCCGCAAAAAGAGCGGATATCCACTCGTTTACGTCGGCGTCGGTAATAACTCCGTTGCCGTCGGCGTCGCCTATAAGATAAACGGAATATTCCGCAACGGTTATTTTGCCGGGCGTAACAAGTTTAAGTTTGAGATTGCCGCCTACCGCACGAGAGGAAAAAGCGTTTACGGGAAGTTCGTAATTTTCCTTTGTATCGACGAAAACCGCCGTTAAAGCGTAGGAGTTAAGGGAAGAAACGAACTTAGAAAGCGTCGTCGGGGAAGAAACGGTGATGCGTTTTTCCGTGTCGTAAATTTTTATCGTCGTTTCGCAAGGCGAGCCTTTTACTACGGAGAGCAGGGAAGAACTCTTCGGGAAAACGTTGATTTTAACGGAAAAAGCAAACCGAGCGTCTTTACCGAGCGTGGCGCGCAATGTTTGTTCGCCCGTTTTCGTGGGAGAATAGGACGAGAGCAGAAGACTGCGATAACAGTCCATACTTACGGTAAGCGTTTTCCCTCCGTCGAACGTTACGGCAAGCGTTCCGCCCGTGAAATCGGGTTCGTAACCGAAATTAACGGGGATATAATCGTTTTTACTACCGAGATACGACTTGGGATACGTCGATATTCTAACGTCGCTTACTGGGACGGAACCCGTAAAGAAAACTTCGGTTTGCGTCTTTACTTCCGGCGCGGAAACCGCGTGAAGCGTGATTTTTACTTTGTCGAACGCCGCTCCCGAAGGAACGGTAAACGCGTATTCGTCGTCGTCCAACTTTCGCTTACTGCCGTCGCCGAACGTACCCGTCACGTTAAAAGCGGGGCGAAACGCGTCGCCGAAAAGCCGACCGGTATCCACGTCGGAAACAGCAATCGACACGACGGGAGAAACGACTTCCACGCCTTTAAGCGTGAAGAAAACTTTGTTTTTGTAGCAAATAAGAATATGGTCGTATTTTCCGTGAACCGAATTGTCGAACCCTTCGAGAATAACGAAATCCGACGGGTCGCTTTCGTCGTACTTTACGATTTCGCTCCTGCCCGATAAATATTGAACGTCTATCGAAAGACCGCTTAACGAAAGCGGTTCGCCTGCCGATATTTTCATTTTTGTCGGTCGCGACAGAATCTTTGCTTCGAGTTTTAGCGCATCGTAAACGTAAAGAGTGAAAGGCAAGGCTCGCTCGCCGGTTTTGTCGGCAAAAATTATGTATGCCGTTTGTCCTTCCGGGCAAACTTTGTTTTCGTACTTGACGTCGAAGTCGGTTAGTTCCACGGGCGCGTTGGGGCGAGAACTGTACCTGATAAACACGTTTACGTCTATTTTTCCTCCGAAGTAAACGTGATGCTCGTTTTCGACGCTCGTCCCGTCGAGTTTTTTACCCAAAACGAACGAAGCGCTTATGTCGTTGCCGTCGTGTTTTGCAAGGTCAACGTCGAAAGTAAGAGAACCGTTGTCCATTTTCGTTACGGCAACGCAAATACTCGTATTGCTTCCGTCGGAAAGATGTATGGTTTTCGGAGAAAACGACGCGGAAATCGTTTTGTCGCCGAAAGAAGAAACTCCGCCGTCGGACGTGTTCAACGCGGCGCGAGCGATATTGTATTTCTCTTTCTCGGACAAAGAAGCATTTGCGTTTGCGACATCGGGTCGAAAGACGAACACTTCTTCGGGATATTTCGCGTTGTTGTGCTTCGCTTCCGTGTTGCCGGTAACTTTACTGTTGACGCGGTACACGATAAGTCCGCTCGAAGGCAGTTCGCTGTCGTACACGGAAACGCTTTTTGAATTGTTACGGTATTCGAACCAAATGCTTTCCGTCGAATTAAGGGTTATTTTATACGCAACCACGTCGTTTTTGGACGCCGAAGAAGTCGGTTTTAACGTGTACGAGCCGCCGACAACGAGTTCGACGACCTGCCTTTTGTCGAGAAAACCCAGATAAGCGTCGCGGATATAAGACAGGGTAAATTGCGGAACGACGTTGTTTTGATGCATTAAATCCCATTGTCCGACGGGAAGATAACTTTTGTTGCCGCTAGGATAACCCGCTTTGTCCTTGTTGTCGTAATAATGGTATAAATCCGGAAGCCCTACTACGTGACCGAACTCGTGCGTGACCAAACCGACGTTGAACGCGTCGGCGAAAGTCATCGTGTAAGTATCTACCTTAACTCCCGCGATAGCGGAGGAGCCGGACGATGAAGAAGAGAGCGTACTTATTCTATCGAGATTCCAGGCGTGCGGCCAAAGAAGATGTCCCCACGCGTCGTTGCGGTATTTTCCGCTTACGATAAAAGAAACGCTATCCGCGTACCCGTCGCCGTTAAGGTCGATTTCGTCGGAAGACAGGGAAAAATACTCGTTTGCCGCGGCAACCGCGCTGTTGAGAAGTTTGCTTTCGGGGTCGTAACGCGATTTGCCTTCCTCGGAGGTAATCGCAGAATAGTACGAACGCGGGTTATTGTCTTGGTAAACGAAGTACCCCGTATTTTTGTAAACGAACTTGCTTTCTACGGAAAACGCGCCGTAACTCAGCGATTCGTAGTAGTTTTTTAGGGACGAATTATCGCCGTTAAGACCGCGATTTATTTCGTTTATGATTTCGGGAGAGAACATTCTCGACGGGTTCTCGTCGGAAAAACAGATAAAAATAACGATGTTATAGACTTTTCCGTGTTTAAGAAGGGACGGATCGCCCGACGCTAAATTTATACCGCGGTTATCGGGCGAAGTCGTTTGCGAGTGCGTTCCGTCCACGTTGTAGTTACGCGGAGAAAGCCCGACTTCGTCGTTTTGCGCGCGCACGAACGCCGCCACGCCGAGAGACAGGACGAGCGCGAACAGGAAAATTAGGATTATCGGCAAAAGCCGCAAAAAAATTTTCTTCATATATTAAAGTTTTATATATTTTACATTACGCGCGACCAAAAGTCAAGCGTACCTGCGCGTAAACGCTTTTTTATGCGTAAAATCGACAAAATGCGACAAAAATCATACCCGATTATTAAAGTATAATTCAGTTTATAAAAAAATCGAGCGAGAAACGTGCGTTTGGACGCGGTTGCGCTCGGCAGAACGGAAAAACACCCGACGCATAGAACGGGCAAACGGGAAAAATCCCGGAATAATACCGCACGGAGAAAAAATGAAAAGAAAAGACCTGTTGAAACTTCCTTTGTATCTCGTTTTGTACGCCTTGCTCGCTTTTTGCGAGAAAAAAACGGGATTGCACGGACTTGCTCTCGCGAACTGCGTCGCGCTCGTTTTTTGTCGGGAAAATCTGCTGCTTGCGCTTTTCCCGTACGCCTTGGCGACCGCTCTCGTCCATTTCGATTTGTACTACGCCGCCGTTGTCGCGGCAGGAACTTTTTGCGTTTTCGTCTATGCGTTTATAGCGTATAAAACAAAGAAAAAATATCGCATTTGGGCTAATGCAATAGTCATTACGGTTGCCCAAACTCCCGTTTTCTTTTTGTTTGGCAGCACAACCGAGTTGCTTGTGAAAGCGGCGATTTCGCCGCTCGTCGCGTGCGTTTATCACTACGTTGCGGTAGCGGCGGAGTATCCTGTTTTGGTACGCGGAGCGAAGTATAATCTGACGGACAGAGAAAAGGCTTTTGCGGCGATTTTTATCGTGCCGTTCGGGGCGGCTCTCGCTGCGTTTAACCCGTTCGGCGTCGGGTTTTTCTATTTTTCGGTCATTGCAGGCGCGTTGATTATTTCCGCAATCGGGGGAGTGAGCGCGCTCGGGTATGCCGTCGCCATGGGGATAGGCGGCGCGGCGATGAGTCAAAATCCGTTTCCTTTGGCGGTTTGTTCGGCGATAGGCGGGGCGATTTGCGTTTTCGGAGAAACGAGCAAGTACGCGTCCGGGATAGGTGCGGCGGCGGCGTATTTTGCCTGCGCGTATTTTTTCGGTGGGGAAATAACGGTAAAAACCGCCGTTCCCGCGGCAGTCGCGTGTCTTGTGGCGTTTGTGCCGGGTAAAGCGTTTGCACGGGCGAGAGCGTACAGACAGAGTTATTACGGCAGGTTCGCGTTGCGGACGCTGGCAAACCGCGACAGGGAAGAAGTCGGACGAAAACTGACGGGCGTTGCCACGGCGTTTCGCAGAATGCAGGGGATACTCGAAGTGGAGAGCGAAGTCGTGCCTAAACCCGGCGACCTTGCGCAAGCGTTGTTCGTCGAATGTTGTACGGACTGCGGAAAACGGGCGATTTGTCGGGAAAAACTCGGCGACGGGGGAAAACGGTTTTTCGCGCTTTCGACCGCAGGAATGAGGAGCGGACGGGCGGTGCTTACCGACGTTGACGAAAAACTCGGCGCGAACTGCGTCAGGCTTCCGCGAGCGATTACTACGACGAATGCGTTTTTGCGAGAACTCGGCGCGGCGCGCGAAAGACGTAGCGGAGAGGCGTTGGGGCGCGAGATGGTAACGGAAAACTTAGGCGGAACGGCGGATTTGTTGGAAGAACTTGCCGCAACCGTCGGAAAGGGATTCGGATTTGACGTAGAGAGAGAAAAACGCATTACCGACGAACTTGCCTGTTCCGACGTAATCGCAGGGGACGCGGCGATATACGACGACGAAAGGATTACGTTGACGGTAAGGGAATGTGACGAGAAAAAGCCCGAATTGCGAAAAATCGTTTCCGACGCGGCAGGCACGGATATGTACGTGTCCGAGCGCAGCGTCGGGGTGAACGGCGCGGTCAATCTCGTTTTCCGTCCGACGCCCTGTTACGGCGTGCTTTACGGTGAAAAATCGATAAGCGCGGAAAGGGAATGCGGCGACGCAAAACAAGCGGTCAGGGTCGCGCCCGACAAACTTATGTTCGTTTTGAGCGACGGAATGGGGACGGGCGAAGACGCAAAAAAGAGCGGGGTCGCGGCGATTAGCCTAATAGAAACTTTTTACCGCGCAGGATTTGAGCATAAGACTATTTTCGGGTGTGTGTCGAGATTGCTTGCTCTGCGGTCGAAAGAAACGTTTAGTGCGCTCGACGTGGCAGTTATGGATACCCGAACAGGCGAAATTGACTTTATAAAACAAGGCGGGCGCGAGAGTTACGTCGTGACGGGGAGCGGTATAAGCGTAATCGAAGGCGGAGCGTTGCCGATGGGAATAATCGAAGAGAGCGAGCCGATAATCGTAAGAAAAAAACTGAACGGAGGCGATATGGCGGTACTTATAAGCGACGGGGTAGCGGACAGGCTTAACGCGACGGATATGGCGGAGATAATCGGTGGCTTACGGACGCTCAATCCGCAAATTTTGGCGGAAAAAATCGTAGAGAACGCGGCGAAGAGAAAGGACGAGCATCCGGACGATATGACCGCGATGGTGTTGAGGGTGGTTAAGAACGGGAAATAACGGTTTTGCAGGCGGCACGGTTTATTTTCGGGCGAACCGTCGAGGCGAGAAAGGGAAGGGTTTTAATCGGCAAATTGTCTTTTATATCGGTTGACAAAAGGGCTATTATATATATATAATATTACATATGCGCACGCTTGCCTATGCCAAACTTAATCTGTGTTTAGCCGTTACGGGCGTAAAGGGCGGCAGGCATCTTCTCGACAGCGTTTTTGTTCCTGCGCCGATATTCGACGAAATTTACGCGGAAAAGGCGGACGAACTCGTAATAGAGTATACGGACGGCAGGGTTTACGAACGGGATACGGCGGTACTTGCGGGGCGCGCCGTAATAGACGAATACAAAGCGGGCGGCGCGCGTATCGTGATAAAAAAGAACGTTCCCGAAGGCGCGGGGCTGGGCGGTTCTTCCGCCGACTCCGGTGCGGTTGCTCGCGTGTTGAAAGAGTTGTACTCTTTGCCCGAAATTGACGAAAACGTACTATTATCCGTCGGGAGCGACGTTCCGTATTTTTATCGTGGCGGTAACGCGCGCGTGAGCGGAACGGGCGAAAAGGTGGAAAAAATCGAGTTGCCGCCGATATATACCGTCGTCGTGGTTCCGCCGGGAAGGGTGAACACGGGCGAGTGTTATCGAAAATACGACGAAATAGGGGGAGAAAGCGGCGACGCTGACGCGTTTATAGAGCGTCTGAAAAAAGGAGAAAATCCGCAGCCCTTCAACGCTTTGGCGAGAGCGGCGGTTATGCTTAACGAGAGTACGGGCGAAGCCCTGAAACTCGTAAAGAGAGCGGGATTTGCGGGCGGAATTACGGGAAGCGGCAGCGCGGCGTTCGGAATGGAAACCGACAAAGCGAAGTTCGCGTTCAATTTGAAAAAACTTATTGAGTACGCGCCGCCGTCGTTTGCGGTGTACTATGAGAAGGAGTAAAGATGAAGAGCACTTACGATTATCCGATTTATCTGTTCAACGAAGGGACGAACTACGAAAGTTATAAGTTTTTCGGACCTTGTTACGTACAGAAAGACGGCAAGAAATACTGGCGGTTTCGAGTATGGGCGCCGAACGCGAAAAGCGTTTCCGTCGTAGGCGATTACAACGAATGGGACAGGAATCGCGACCCTATGGCGAAAATAGGCTCGTCCGGGATATGGGAAGCGTATGTAAGAGGAGTAAAACGGTACAGCAATTACAAGTTCAGCATAGAGGGTTCGGACGGCGAAATAAGGCTTAAAGCCGACCCGTACGCGACGCATTCGGAGACGATGCCCGCAAACGCAAGCAAGGTTTACGACATAAACGGGTTCGAGTGGACGGACGACGAATACGTTAAAGAAAGAGCCGCGCGAAACACTTATCGTAACCCGATGAATATTTACGAAGTGCATTTGGGTAGTTGGAAAATCTATCCCGACGGTAGCCCGTATTCGTACAAAGACATGGCGAAAGAACTCGTTTCTTACGTCAAGGACATGGGGTACACGCATATAGAACTTCTGCCCGTTACGGAATACCCGTACGAAGGGAGTTGGGGATATCAGACGACGGGGCTTTTCGCGCCGACGTCGAGATACGGCACGCCGCACGATTTTATGGAGTTCGTTGACGCGTGTCACGCCGAAGGCATCGGAGTAATAATGGATTTCGTGCTTTCTCATTTTCCGAAAGACGCGTTCGGACTATATGAGTTCGACGGGACGTGTTTATACGAATACGCGGACATTTACAAACAGGAACATAAGGGTTGGGGGACGAGAGTTTACGATTTTAACAAGCCGCAAGTAAGGAGTTTTCTTATTAGCGCGGTTGATTTTTGGATTAGCAATTATCATATCGACGGAATGCGTCTTGACGCGGTTGCGAGCATGCTTTATCTTAACTATGACCGTAAAGACGGCGAATGGCGGCGTAACGAGTTCGGCGGAGAGTATAACTTGGAAGCGGTATATTTTCTGCAAACGCTCAACAAGGCGATTTTGTCGCGTCATGCCGGAGTGGTTATGATAGCGGAAGAAAGCACGGCGTTTCCGATGGTTACCATGCCGCCGTCGTTCGGAGGGCTGGGGTTTAACTACAAATGGAATATGGGTTGGATGAACGACACTCTCGACTACATTAAGACGGACCCGTTTTTCCGTAAGGGCGTACATAACAAACTTACGTTTTCCATTACTTACGCGTTTAGCGAAAACTATATATTGCCGTTTTCTCACGACGAAGTCGTGCACGGGAAATCGAGCATAATCGGGAAAATTCCCGCGTCGTACGAAGAAAAGTTTGCCGGGGCGAAAACGTTGCTTACCTATCAAATGGCGCATCCCGGAAAAAAACTTAATTTTATGGGGTACGAGTTCGGGCAGTTTATCGAATGGGATTACAAAAAACCGCTCGACTGGTTCTTGCTCGGGTACGAAACGCACTATCGGTTCCACGAATACATAAAAGATTTGAACAAGTTTTACCTTGCGGAGAAAGCGTTGTACGAACTCGACAGCACTTACGACGGGTTTAAGTGGACGGTTGTGGACGACAACATGCAAAACGTGCTAGTGTTTACGCGGTATGCCGAAGACGGCGACAGCGTTATATTCGTCGGTAACTTTTCGCCCGAAGAGCGCGACGGGTACGAAATCGGCGTAGACAAGAGCGGAGAGTATACGGTCGTGCTTAACTCGGAATGGGTTAAATACGGCGGAAAAGCGGAAAAAGAGAGCGTAATGATAAGCGAAGACGAAGCGCGGCACGGGAAGAAACATTCGATAAAACTGTCTATTCCGGCGGCAGGCGCGATGTTTATAAAACTTACCAAAGAGTACGAAGAAGACGACAAAGTCATCGTAGACGACGAAGAAACCGAACCGGTTATTAAAAAGAAAAAGAACAAGGCGAAAGCCAAAACGACAAAAAAATAAACCTTAAAGGAGATTGTTATGCAAAGCACCAAAAAAGAATGCGTGGCGATGTTGCTTGCGGGCGGACAGGGAACGAGATTAGGCGTTCTCACCCAAAACGTGGCAAAACCTGCCGTTCCGTTCGGCGGAAAGTATCGTATCATCGACTTTCCTATCTCGAACACGATTAATTCGGGAATAGACACGATAGGCGTACTTACGCAATATCAGCCGTTTGAACTCAACCAGTATATCGGCAACGGTCAGCCGTGGGACCTTGACAGGTTAAACGGCGGTGCGTTCGTACTTCCTCCTTACCAACGCGGCAAGTCCGGCGAATGGTATAAAGGCACTGCGAACGCGATTTACCAAAACATTAACTTTATTGACAGATATGACCCCGATTACGTTCTTATCCTTTCGGGCGACCATATCTACAAGATGGACTACTCGGAAATGCTCGATTTCCATAAAGAACACGAAGCGGACTGCACGATAGCCGTTCTCGACGTCAGCATCGAAGAAGCGAGCCGTTTCGGCATTATGAACACCAACCCCGACGGAAGCGTGTACGAGTTCGAAGAAAAACCGAAACACCCGAAGAGCACGAAGGCGAGTATGGGTATCTACATTTTCACCTGGGCGAAACTCCGCGACTACCTTATCCGCGACGAAGAGAACAAGAACAGCAGTAACGACTTCGGTAAAAACATCATACCTATGATGCTCGAAGACAAGCAAAGACTGTTCGCGTACCGTTTCGACGGTTACTGGAAAGACGTAGGAACGATAAGTTCTCTTTGGGAAGCGAATATGGACCTTCTTGACAAAAACAGCGGACTTATCATAAACGACCGCCATTGGAAGATTTACGCGCGCAACACGGCGCAACCGCCGCAGTACATAGGCGACGAAGCGACGCTGAGCAACTCGATGGTAAGCGAAGGCTGCGTTATCGACGGAAAGGTGACGAACTCGGTAATTTACTACGGAGCGAAAATAGCGAAAGGCGCGGAAATCAAGGATTCCATAATAATGCCGTACTCGGAAATCGGCGAAAACGCGAGAGTATGCCATTCGATAGTCGGTTGGCGCACGACAATAGGAAACAACAGCGTGATAGGCGCGCCGCAAGAGGGACCCGAAGGCGGAGAATGGAAAATAGCCGTCGTCGCGCCCGAAACGGAACTTCCCCGCAACAGCGTGGTTAAAGAAGGAGAAATGAAGGGAGGTAACAAATAATGAACAATATGATGAGCGTACTGTTTGCGTCGGGAAACGAAAGCAAACTCAACGAACTTACCTTGCACAGAACCACCGCGTCGTTGCCGTTCGGCGGAAGATACCGTCTTATCGACTTTACTTTGAGTAATCTCGTAAACAGCGGCGTCACGCAAATAGGCATAATCACGAGCAGTAAATATCAATCCCTTATGGACCACATACGGCAGGGCAGGGACTGGGACCTTAACAGAAAGAACGCGGGTATAAGCGTGTTCCCCCCGTTTGCGTACAACAACTCGGCAGAGGCGTACAAAGGCAAAATCGAGGCTCTTTACAGCATAATGAGTTTTCTTCTCAAAGGAAAAGAGGACTACGTTGTTATTGCGAACTGCAACGTTGCGGCAAACATCGACTACGAAGACGTGTTTGAAAAGCACGTTAAAAGCGGTGCGAAACTCACGGTGCTTTGTCACGACGGGTTTACCACCACTTCGAGAAGAATAGTAATCGAGCGCGCGGAAAACGGATTTGTGAGCGACGTTTACGAAACAGAAATAAGCGACAGCGAAGAAAAAGTCATATCGCTTAACAGTTATATAATCGAAAAGAGTTTACTTCTCGAACTTGTAAAAAAAGCGTACGCAAGGGGACAAGTCGATTTTGAAAAAGACATATTGTTCAAACTTGTGGAAGAAAGAAGCGTATACGCGTATAAACTCGATTCGTACGCGGCGATAGTAGACGACGTAAAGACGTATTACGGCGAGAGTATGAACCTGCTTAAAGGCGAAGTGAGAAAAGAACTTTTCGGAGGGAACGTAATCTACACCAAAGTTAAGGACAGCGTGCCGACGTCTTACGGGGAGAACGCGAAAGTAAGCAATTCGTTGCTTGCCGACGGTTGCGTCATTAACGGAACGGTGGAAAACAGCATACTTTTCCGTAACGTAAGAGTGGAAGAGGGCGCGGTCGTCAAAAATTCGATAGTTATGGAAAACGGCGTCATCGGTAAGGATTCTTCCCTTAAATACGCCATAACGGACAAAGACGTTACCATATCCGAAGGAAGAGAAATAAGCGGATTCGTTACGTATCCGATAGTTATCGTAAAAGGAAAAACCGTATAAAGGAGGTAAAAATGAAAGTTTTATTTGCAACGAGCGAAGCGGGTCCGTTTTTGAGAACGGGCGGTTTGGGCGACGTGGGAGCGGCTCTTCCCCTTGCGCTCAACAAAGCAAAACAGGACGTTCGCGTAATTATGCCTTTGTATGAAAACATAAACGACGATTTTCGCCAAACGATGAGATTTATCGGGTCGAAAACCGTTGCTTTGGGGTGGCGGCAACAGTACGCAGGCGTGTTTGAATGCGTTTACGACGGAGTTACTTATTATTTTATCGACAACGAGTATTATTTTAAGAGAAGTACCGTTTACGGACACTATGACGACGGAGAAAGATTTTCTTTCTTTTCGAAAGCGGTTCTCGACGTCCTGCCTCTTATCGGGTTTATGCCCGAAATAATACATTGCAACGACTGGCAAACCGCGCTTATTCCCGTATATCTCGACGCGTTTTATCGCGGAGAACAAGGCTACGGCACGATGCGCACGGTTATGACCATTCACAACATCGAATTCCAAGGGAATATGGACAAGTGCTGTATTCGCGACGTGTTCGGTATCCCCGACGAGTTTGCGAGCAGAGTGGAGTACAACAACTGCGCGAACATGCTCAAAGGCGGTATCGAGTGTGCGGACAGAGTTACGACCGTCAGCAACACCTACGCGCAGGAAATACTCAATCCGTATTACGCGTACGGGTTGGAACATATCCTTAACAAGCGCGCGTATAAACTTAGCGGAATAGTAAACGGGATAAACACCGACTTGTTTAACCCGGCGAAAGACAAGGCGTTGTTTGCAAACTACACGACGGCGACCGCCGAAAAAGCAAAAAAAGAAAACAAGTGCGGTCTGCAACAAATGGTAAATCTTCCCGAAAACGCGGACAAACCGCTTATCGGAATGGTTACTCGGTTGACGAACCAAAAAGGAATGGACCTTGTTATGGAAGTTATCGAAGAGATACTGTCGATGGATATACAGATGGTCGTTATCGGAACCGGCGACTGGAAGTACGAAACCGCGCTTAAAGAACTCGCGCGGCGTTACGGCAACAAACTCGCCGTTATCATCAACTTCTCTTCGGATATAGCGAGCAAGATTTACGCAGGCAGCGATATGTTCCTTATGCCGAGCAAATTCGAGCCGTGCGGACTTAGCCAACTTATCGCTATGCGTTACGGCAGCATACCGATAGTAAGAGAAACGGGCGGACTTAAAGACACGGTTATACCGTTTAACCCCGTAGAAAAAACCGGCAGAGGATTCACGTTTAAGACGTATAACGCGTACGATATGCTTGACGCTATCAGGAGAGCGGTAGGAACGTATTATAACAAGGAAGAATGGAGAGCGTGCATGAAGAACGCAATGAGCGGCGATTACAGTTGGAAAGCGTCCGCAAAACAATATATAGAACTTTACAAAGGATTAATTCAATAAGAAGGAGCAAAAACGGTTAATGGAACTCACAAAGAAAGAATTTCGTTCGCTTATCGAACTTAAACTGGCGAAGATGTTCGGCGTTAAGTACAGCGAAGCGAGCGAACAAATTATGTACAGGGCGTTATGTCTTGTAACAAAAGACCTAATTACACAAAAGAGAGTAGAATTCAAGAACAAAGTACGCTCACAAGGTAAAAAACAAGTATATTACATGTCGATGGAATTCCTGCTCGGCAGGTCGCTCCGCAACCACCTGTTCAACACGGGTATGTTAAAAACCGCGACCGACGTAGTTAAAGATATGGGATTTAACATCGAAGACCTTATGGCAATCGAACCGGACGCGGGGCTCGGCAACGGCGGATTAGGGCGCCTCGCCGCCGCGTATATGGACAGTCTTACGAGCCTGGGGTATCCTGCCGGCGGATTCAGTATTCGCTACGACTACGGTATTTTCAAGCAGAGGATAGTAGACGGTTGGCAGATGGAAATGCCCGACGAATGGCTAAAAGGCGGCGACGTATGGCTTAACCCTCGCGAAGAAGACACGTTTGAAGTTAAATTCGGCGGACACGTCGAAGAGGACTGGTCTACGGGCAAACTCAGAGTAAACCACGTCGGAGCGACGACTATTCTCGCCGTTCCGTACGATATGAACGTAACCGGCTACGACAGTGACGCGGTAAACGTGCTCCGTCTTTGGTCGGCGCGCGCGCCCGTCGGTTTCGATATGGCGTTGTTTAGCCGCGGACAGTACGTTAAGGCAATCGAAGCAAAAGCGATGGCGGAAGCGATAAGTAAAGTTTTGTACCCTGCCGACGACCACTACGAAGGTAAATCGCTTAGGCTTAAACAACAGTATTTCTTCGTAAGCGCGAGCATACAGAGCATACTCAAAAAGCACTTACAGCACAATCCGAATCTTGACAATCTGCCCGACAGAATCGCGATACACATCAACGACACGCACCCGACGCTTTGCATACCCGAACTTATGAGAATACTTCTCGACGAGTACGGATATAGTTGGGACGCGGCGTGGAAAATCATTACGGAAACGGTTTCTTACACCAACCACACGGTAATGCAGGAGGCTCTCGAAACCTGGCCGCAGGATTTGTTTAGAACGCTGCTGCCGAGAATATATCAAATAGTAAGCGAGATTAACCAACGGTTCTGCGCAAAACTATGGGATGCGTATCCTAATCAGTGGGATAAGATATCCCGAAACGCTATTATGAGTGACGGAATTATTCGTATGGCGAACCTGTGTCTTGCCGCGTCGCACACGATTAACGGCGTTTCGCAACTGCACAGCAACATTCTTACGGAATCCGTTTTTGCGGACTATTATCACATTGCGCCCGAAAAGTTTACCAACGTGACCAACGGAATAACGCATCGCAGATGGGTAGGAGAAGCGAACCCCGACCTTGCGGCGTTTTTGAAAGACACGATAGGCGACGGGTGGCTTAAAAACGCGGACGAACTCGAAAAACTTCTTAAATATCAAAACAACCGCGACGCAATCGACAGATTGTTTGAAATCAAAAAGAAGAATAAATTGAAACTTGCCGCGTACATCAAATCGGCGAACGGCGTCGATGTCGATCCCGACAGTATTTTCGACGTACAGGTAAAACGGTTACACGAGTACAAGCGGCAATTACTCAACGCGTTACACATACTCGACTTATATAACAGGCTTAAAGCGAACCCCGACCTTGACATTGTGCCGAGAACGTTTATTTTCGGCGCGAAAGCGGCAAGCAGTTATTATATGGCAAAACAAATAATAAGGCTTATCTGCACGATAGGGGACGTGGTAAACAACGACGCGTCGATCAAGGGTAAACTTAAAGTCGTGTTTCTCGAAAACTACCGCGTATCTCTTGCGGAAATCATAATGCCTGCCAGCGACGTGAGCGAACAAATATCCATAGCGGGAAAAGAAGCGAGCGGAACGGGCAATATGAAGTTTATGATAAACGGCGCGGTAACCATCGGAACGATGGACGGAGCAAACGTTGAAATTCACGAAAGAGTGGGCGACGAAAACATTTTTATTTTCGGGTTGCTTGCGGACGAAGTCGCACGGTTATACAAAGAAGGCTATCATCCGACGACGTATTATGCGACGGATAAGCGTATAAAGACGATTATCGACCAAATGAGGGCGGGCGTCGGCGAGGTAAGTTTCGGCGAAATAGCGGACGCGCTTACCGTAGGACGCGGCGGACAAGCCGATCCGTATATGTGTCTTGCGGACTTTGCGAGTTACTGCGAAGCGCAGGCAAGACTTAACGACGCGTACCTTGACAAGTATCGTTGGGGCAGAATGAGCCTTGTAAACATAGCGAAAGCGGGCTTTTTCGCTTCGGACAGAGCAGTAGAAGAATATGCGGAACGAATCTGGAATCTCGAACGCGTCTAAAAAAGCGGTTCTTTTCGATTCGCGGAACGTTAAATACAAATCTCCTTTCGGCGCGGTTTCCACTCGCCGAAAGGTAGAAATACTTTTTCCCGTGCAGGAAGGGATAAACGCAAACGGCGTTAAACTTTTTTTGCGCAGGAATTCGCATTGTGTCGAATACGAACTTAAACGAGTAGGCAAAGAAAACGGTTACGACTTGTTCGTGACCGAATTCGTCGTAGAGAGAAAAGGGACGTATCGTTATCGCTTTGAAATTTACTCAGGGGAAGAAATTTTATACTGCGGAAAGGGCAAAGGCGGAGAGGCTAGGATAGGGGAATGGTTGCCTGAATGGCAACTCAGCGTGTACGCGTCGAACTACGCGACGGCAAATTTTATCAAAGGCGGCGTGGTGTATCAAATTTTCGTAGACAGGTTTTGCGCGAGCGGAAACGCTCCCGAGCCTAGATACGGAGTTAAAAAAGACTGGAACGAAGACGTGACCGTACGCGACTCCGACGGGAAGTACAGAGCCAACGATTTTTTCGGCGGAGATTTTGACGGGATAATAAGCAAACTCGATTATCTCAAATCTCTCGGCGTGACGGCGTTGTACCTATCGCCTATATTTGAAAGTTTCAGCAATCATCGTTACGACACGGGCGATTACGGCAAAGTAGACCCGTTTATCGGCGGCGAAGACGGGTTCGAGCGACTTATAAAGAAGTGCGACGAAGTCGGTATAGGAATAATTCTCGACGGCGTGTTTAACCACACGGGTTCGGACAGCGTGTATTTTAACAAATTCGGGCATTACAATTCGGTTGGAGCGTATCAAAGCAAGGAAAGCCCGTATTACGACTGGTACACGTTTTACGATTATCCCGACGACTATTTATGCTGGTGGGGCTGTACGAACGTGCCTACGATTTCACGCGAAGCGCACGGGTATCACGAACTTATCGCCGGGGAAGGCGGCGTCGTCGAACGTCGGCTCAGACAAGGAGTTAAAGGCTGGCGACTGGACGTCGTGGACGAACTTAGCGAATTTTTCGTTAAAAAAATACGCGAACGCATAAAAAAGACCGACCCGGACGCGCTTGTTTTGGGCGAAGTTTGGGAAGACGCGAGTACGAAGTACAGTTACGGCGAAGAGAGAGAATATTTTTACGGCGACGACCTGGACGGGGTGATGAACTACGTTTATAAGGACGCGATAAACGCGTTCGTTACGGGCGGTTCGGCGGATGATTTTGTGGAAACGGTGCTTTCCATTAAGGAGAACTACCCGAAAGACAGTCTTGACGCTTGTTTTACCTTGATAGGAAGTCACGATACTGTGCGCGCGCTCAACGTTTACGCAGGCGTATGCGGCGAGGATATGACGAAAGAAGAGAAAAGAGAGTACCGACTTACGAGCGAACAGTACGAACTAGGCAAGAAAAGGTTGGTACTTGCGTCGAGTTTACAATACTTTTTACCGGGCGTACCGATGGTGTATTACGGCGACGAGGCAGGAATGACCGGGTTTGAAGACCCGATAAACCGTAGACCTTATCCGTGGGGGAATGCGGACGAAGAACTTGTTGCGCACTACGCGTACTTGGGGCGGCTTAGGAGCGAATACCGCGAAGATTTTGTTTTAGACGCCGACGTATACAACGAAAACGGAACGGTTTACGTCACGCGCGGACGGCTTAGGCTTGCCGTTAACGCGGAAAAAATTACTGCGGATATACAAATCGATTAAAAAACGTTGCGAAACGAGAATAATTTTTACGCAAGATAAGGAAAGCCTTATGAGAAAAGACGTTATCGGAGCAAATAAGGACGACAAAAAGTATAACTACGAGAACAGGTTCGAACTGCTCGGAGCGAGAGGACACAGGGGCAGAGTAAAGGAAGAAATTCTGCGATGTTGCGGCAGGGGTATGCGAGAGCATAGACTGCTTGAATTTCTGTTGTTCTTTTGCATTCCGCAAAAGGATACAAAACCGATAGCGTACGAACTTATCAATAGGTTCGGCAATCTTTACGGCGTATGCAACGCCGACCCCGAACTGCTTAAAAACGTCAAAGGCATGACCAACGACGCGGTTGTTTTTCTTCGGTCGATGGACGGAGTGTTCGATACCTACGGCGAAGAGAGCGGAAAGCAGTATAAACTCGAAGGCGTAGAAGGCGTATTGCACTATATGCGAAAAATAGTCACTCCGGGAGTTGAGGCGTGTTATGTAATCAACTTAGACAATGACGACGAGATAATCGGAGTGGAAAAAGTCATGGAAGGCGCGATAAACGCGCTTGACATACCGACCGGGCTTATCGTGAAAGCCGCGCTCGACGCACATTCTCGCAGAATAATCGTTATGCACACGCATCCGTCCGGTGAAATCGAACCGTCGGGAGCAGACAGGGCGAACACGTTTGCGATGAACAGGCTTTTTCACGAACTGAACATCGAGATGGTAGACCATATAGTTGTGTACGAAAAGTTCGCAGGGAGTATGAAAGAAAAGAAAATTTACAGGCATAATTGGAGCATGCGATGACCGCGGACAGGACTATTTACAGTCGGGAAGAACTAAAAAACGCCGCTCCGCTTGCGCTTAGTTTCGTAGGCGACGCGGTACATACGCTTTTTGTCAGAGAACGCGTGTTCGGGCAAAGTCCGTATAAAAACAACGAACTACACAACCTTGCCGGGAAAGTATGTTGCGCCATCGACCAAGCCAAAGCGGCAAAAAGACTTGCACCGCTTTTAAGCGACGAAGAACTGTTCGTCTTTAAGAAAGGAAAAAACGCGCACGTCAATTCCGTGCCGAAACACTCTTCGCTTGCCGAATACAAACTCGCAACCGCGCTCGAAGCGTTGCTAGGGTATCTTTTTTTGTCGGGGCAAGACGAACGAATTAACGAGTTATTGCGCGCAATCTACGAAGTTACGGATACCGAAACGGCGATTTCGGAATGATAAAATAAAGAATACGGAGAAAAAGAAAAATGATTATAGAAGGCAGAAACGCCGTTATGGAAGCGTTGCGCGGTGAAGTGACGATAGAAAAGGTGCTTGTCCTTAAAGACGGTGCAGGCAGGGGTGCGTACGAAGTCGTCGGCGAGTGCAGAAAGAGAAAAATTCCCGTACAGCAAGTGGAAAAGAGCGCGCTTGACAGGCACAGCGTGAGCGGACGGCATCAAGGACTTATTGCTTTTTGCACGGAGTTCAAGTATAGCGAGATTGAAGATTTGTTAGACAACAAGAACGACAAAGGCGTGCTTATCGTTATACTCGACGGAGTGGAAGACCCGCATAACGTAGGCGCGGTTATAAGAGTAGCGGATTGTGCGGGCGCGAGCGGAATAATTATTCCGAAGAGGAGAGGTTGCGGTGTGACGGATACCGCGATTAAGGTAAGTTGCGGCGCGGCAGGTTACGTCAAGGTTGCGAAAGTCGGGAATATTAACGACGCGATTAGGTTTTTGCAAGAGAGCGGCGTAAAAGTTTTGGCGGCGGATATGGACGGAGCGGACATATACAAGACCGACCTTACGGGCGACGTTGCGTTCGTTATCGGCGGCGAAGGGCACGGTGTGCATTCGCTTACGAAAAAACTTTGCGACGGTGTGGTTGCGTTGCCGCAAAACGGCAAAATAAACTCGCTTAACGCGTCGGTCGCGGCGGGAATAACCGTGTACGAGTGTTTAAGACAGAAAAATTTGTAAAACAAAACGAAACGGATAAAGGGATTACCGAAGGAATAAAATTATGACGGACGAGAAACAAAACGCAAACGATTTGGAACTTGTACAGAAGGCGCAAAGCGGCGACATCGAGGCGCAGGAGGCGTTGCTTGTAAGGTACGCTTGGATTGCAAGAAGCAAAGCGAGAAATTATTTTCTCGAAGGCGGAACGCGCGACGACCTTGCACAGGAAGGGATGCTCGGAATTTGGAAAGCGATACGGGATTTCGACGTAAAAAAGAACGACAATTTCGTTACTTTCGTCAATATGTGCGTCGGGTCGCAGATTAAAGACGCGCTAAGGACGCATAACAGGAACAAGCATAAACCTCTTAACGGGGCGGTCAGTTTAACCGCGGTGGACGACAATATTGCGCCGGAATACGTTTCCGACCCGATAGGGACGTACATAGAAAAAGAAGGGACGGAGAGTTTTTACAGTAAACTCAACGCGCTTTTTACCGAACAGCAATTAACGGTTTTGAAATATTATTTTGAAGGGTACACGTACAGCGAAATTGCCGCGATGACGAGTTTGCCGACCAAAAAAGTGGATAATATTTTGCTTGCGATAAAAACGAAAATTAAGAAAAACAAAGAACTTTTTATAAATGAGTAACGCAATAATAGACGTGGGAAGCAACTCGGTAAGGTTGCTTTTTAACGGCAAAAAATATATGGAAAACACGCAACTTGCGGAAAACCTTATGAACAGCGGAGTTATTTGCGACGCGGCGGCAAAACGAACGAAGAACGCGGTAACGGCGTTTACGGAGTTTGCAAAACGGAACGGCGCGGATAACGTGTACGTTTTTGCGACGGAAGCGGTACGAGCGGCGAAAAACGGTAATGAGTTTGCCGAAACGCTAAAAGAAACGGGTGCAAACGTAGAGATATTGTCAAGCGGAACGGAAGCGCAAACGGGTTTTTACGGAGCGTATACGGGAAAAGGGACGGTAGCCGTCCTCGACATCGGAGGGGCGAGCAGCGAACTTGCGGTGGGCGACCGAAGCGGTCTTCGATACGCGCATTCGCTGCCTTTGGGCTCGGTGCGCCTCAAAGATTACGCCCATTGTTCGCAAAAACAAGCAAAGTACGCAGAGGAGAGAGTAAAAGAATACGGACAAGTGCCTAAATTCGATACTCTTATCGCGATAGGCGGTACGCTGTCGCAACTGTGCGCGGTGATGAAAGAACTCGAGCCGTACGACCCCGACGAAGTGCATAATACGGTTATGACAAGGCAAGACGTGGAAAACGCCGTCAACAAAATACTCGCTTTACCGGTGGAAGAAAGAGTGAAAATTAAGGGTTTGCATCCTAAAAAAATACTCGTCGCTCCTGCCGGCGGAATACTCGCTCTTGCGATTATGGATTACCTGAATATTGCGCGTCTTACGGTAAGCGAGAAGGATAACCTTGAAGGCTACGCAAAGTTAAAAAATATCGAATTATAACAAAAAATCGTCCGTTTTTCGGGCGATTTTATTTTTTTATTCCTAAAATTTCATCGGCGGAAACGTCGAGAACTATACATAGATTGGCAAACGTTTCCAGTGACGGAAACTTGTCTATGCGCATATATTTGCTTACGGTGGACTGATTGACGCCCAGTCTTTTTGCGATTTCGGTTTGAGTAAGTCCGCTTGCTTTGATTTCTTCCCGTAAGCGAGTTTGTATTTCGTTTAGCGTAACCATAATCGCATAATAGCACATTGTGCAATAATTATTTGATATTTGCCACACTGTACATACACACTAATTAGTAGTGCAAATGGGCGAGCAGGGGATATGCCATCAAAATATGAAGATTATACGCTTAGTGAACTTCGGTGCGTAAAAAAGAACTGGTTAACAGAATATTAGAAATAGAAAAAAAGAAAGGCAACGGACAATCCGTTGCCTTAGGTTTATTTAGCGAAAGTTAGTTTACATTTTATAGTTTACTTTTACGCCGGGACCCATCGTGGACGCGATGGTTACGCTTTTAAGGTATACGCCTTTGCTTGCCGCCGGTTTCGCTTTTACGATTGCTTCCATAAGGGTGTTGAAGTTGTCGAGAATTTTTTCTGCGCCGAAACTTGCTTTACCCATGGGGCAGTGAATGATAGCGGTTTTGTCTACTCTGTATTCGACTTTACCTGCTTTTACGTCTTTAACCGCTTTTGCGATATCCATCGTGACGGTACCGCTCTTAGGCGTAGGCATCAAACCCTTAGGTCCGAGAAGTTTACCCAAACGACCTACAAGACCCATCATATCGGGAGTGGTGATACATACGTCGAAGTCGAACCAACCGCCTTGGATTTTTTGTACCATTTCTTCTCCGCCGACAATGTCTGCACCTGCCGCAACCGCTTCGTCTGCTTTTGCGCCTTTGGTGATTACGAGAACGCGGAGCGTACGGCCGGTTCCGTGGGGGAGAACTACTACGCCACGAACTTGTTGGTCAGCGTGACGGGGGTCAACGCCGAGTTTGCAGTGAAGTTCGATGGTTTCGTCGAATTTTGCTTTTGCGGTTTCGCAAACGATTTTGGTGGCTTCCGCACTTTCGTATGCTTTGGATTTATCGTACGATTTCAAGGAATCGATATATTTTTTTCCTGCTTTCATTGTGTACCTCCTCCTTACTCTTCGACGGTGATGCCCATACTGCGAGCGGTTCCGGCAATCATACTCATAGCGGATTCAAGACTTGCCGCATTAAGGTCGGGCATTTTGGTCTTGGCGATTTCTTCGACTTGCGCTTTGGTAAGTTTGGCGATTTTGTTCTTGTTCGGAGCAGCGCTGCCGCTTTCGATTCCGCACGCTTTCTTGATGAGAACGGGTGCCGGGGGAGTTTTCAGAACGAACGAGAACGAACGGTCTGCATAAATCGTGATGATAACGGGGATAATAAGCCCTGCGTCTTTAGCAGTTTTTTCGTTAAATTCTTTGGTGAACATCGGTATAGCGATACCGTGAGGACCGAGAGTAGAACCGACCGGGGGACCGGGGGTCGCCTTGCCTGCGGGCAATTGCAATTTAACTACTGCCGAAATTTTCTTTGCCATAGTCAATACCTCCTTCGACTACTTGGTACAAACGAGCGGAAAGTGTTAAGTTCGTATTTTTGCCGCTCTCCCATAATATAAATAAAAGTTATTATATAATAACGATTATCCTTATTAAAAACGGTCTAGTCGTTCGACGTGACCTTTTCTACTTGGTTAAATTCAAGTTCTACGGGAGTTTCTCTACCGAAGAGTTGCATCATAACCTGTACTTTTTCCTTATCGGGATAAATTTTTTCGACGGTGCCGATGTTGGATTCGAATGCGCCGCTAATAACTCTGATAAGGTCGCCGACCGCGATGTCGAAATCTTCCGCGTCGCGTTTTTCGAGTCCCATTCTTTTGATTTCGTCGTCGGTCAAAGCAAGGGGTTTGCCCTGCGGTCCGCAGAAACCGGTCACGCCTCTCGTGTTGATGACAAGATAACCGACTTCCTGCGTGTGAATCATCTTAACGAAAACGTATCCGGGGAATTTTTTTCTTTCCACGACTTTACGCTTGCCGTTTCTCTCGACGATTTCTTCCTTAACGGGAATGGATATTTCATATATAAAATCCTGAAGGTGGTTGTTTTCGATCATCTTCTCGAGATTATTTTTTACCATAAACTCGTAAGAAGAGTATACGTGAATAACGTACCACTGCGGGGTTTTATTCATAATAACGGTGTTTTCATTTTCCATTATGCGTGTTTCACTCCAAAGATTTGATTTTCAGGAAAGCCGTCCGCTTGTTTACGCGCCCGCTCCTACGAGCAGTTTCAGCAGTTCGGATAATCCCAAATCCATTGCGGTAATGATAACGATAAATATCGCTACGATGAGAAGAACCGTTCCGAGTTGCGAAAGAACGCCTTTGCCGGACTTCGTGGATTTGAACTTAGCCCATTCGACCTTTTTCAGTTCGCTGATAATATCGCGGAAAAATTTTCCCACGGGTCTGCGTTTTTTCGCGTTCGCTTTTTTGGTGGCCGTGTTCTTCTTACCCGCGGTAGCGTTGTCTGCCGGTTTTGCCGACGGTTCTACGCTGGGAGTGGGTAAATCGAGTTTATTCTTTGCCATTGCTTCCTCCACAAACTATTTGGTTTCTTTGTGAACGGTGTGCTTTTTGCAAAATCTGCAATACTTCTTAACTTCCATTCTGTCGGGAGTGTTCTTTTTATTTTTTTGCTTGTCGTAATTGCGCTGTTTACACTCCGTGCAAGCAAGCGTGATTTTGACTCTGCTTCCGGTTGTCGCCATAAAACTTTTTACCTCCGAAAAAAATTACACCCTCAAAGGTGCTTATACACTATAACACACAATAACCTCGTTGTCAAAGGTTTTTCCGCACTTTTTTTCTTACTTTTTTAATTTTTTCTTAAATTTATATACACGCATTACGCGCGATCGCGTGCGCCGCGTCCGCTTAGCGTGCTTACGCAGGGCGGTACGCAAGCGCAAAAACATAATTTATGCGGCTTGTTTTCCCGTTCGCTCCGGTCGCTCCGCTAAATTCGGCAAGTCGAAACAGTTTAAGTTTATTCGCAAGTAAGGGTATCCCGAACCGCGGTTTCGGTGAACCTAAATTACAGTTTTGCGCTTATTCCCGCTTTTTCGAGAGCGGCTAAAGCGTGGGCGTTGTCGTTTACGCGAAGGACCATAATCGCGTATCCGGGTTCTACCGAAGTGAACGCGTAGGTGTATTCGACGGAAACGTCGGCGTCGGACAGGGCGGTGACTATGCGGTTAAGCGAGCCGGCTTTGTCTTCGATTTTTACGCCGATTACTTCGTTTATTTTGGTAAGATACCCGTTTTCGGTGAGAAGTTTTTCCGCTTGTTCGGTTTCGTCCGCAACGATACGGAGAATACCGTAGTCGGCTGTGTCCGCAATGCTGAGCGCGCGGAGATTGAAACCGTGTTCGCTCAAAAGGCTCGTTACGCAGGCGAGTTTACCTTTTTTGTTTTCGATGAAAATGGAAATCTGTTTCATAGCGTTCTCCTTATTCGTTCGGTTTTGCCTCGGCGTTTTTAGTCGTGCAGTTTGCGTTTGTCGGTCACTCTCACCGCTTTGCCTTCGCTTCGGGAAAGGGATTTCGGCGAAACGAGATGCATTTTCGGATTGATGCCGAGCATCGTTTTCAACGCGGAAGCGAGTTCTTTTTCTTTGTTGCTGAGGTCTTTAACCGTGTCGCTGAACTGTTCGCTCGTCATCTCGACGTAAATGTCGAAAGTGTCCGTGTTGTTTACGCGGTCGAGTTCTATATGATAGTTGGGCGTGTAGCCTTGTTCGAGAAGAACGGTTTCGATCTGCGACGGAAAAACGTTTACTCCGCGCACGATAAGCATATCGTCGCTTCTGCCCATCGGTTTGCTCATTTTTACGAACGTTCTTCCGCAGCCGCACTTGCAACGGTTAAGTACGCAAATATCGCGAGTACGATAGCGGAGCAGGGGAAACGCCTGTTTGTCGAGCGACGTAAAGACGAGTTCGCCCTTTTCGCCTTCGGGGAGAACCTCTCCCGTTTCCGGGTCGATGATTTCGGCATAAAAGTGGTCTTCGTTGATGTGCATACCCGACTGTTCGGAACATTCGAAAGCAACTCCGGGTCCGCTCGTTTCGGTTAGTCCGTAAATATCGTACGCTTTGATGCCGAGTAGATTTTGTATATCGCGGCGCATCGCTTCCGTCCAAGGCTCCGCGCCGAATATGCCTGCTTTAAGGGAAATATCGTCGGGAGTAAGCCCCATGTCAGAGAGAGTTTCTCCGATATACGCGGCGTAAGACGGGGTGCAACAGAGAATGGTCGAGCCGAGATCGCGCATAAACTGTATTTGGCGATCCGTGTTGCCGCTTGACATCGGCAGGGTAAGACAACCTACTTTATGGGAGCCGCCGTTAAGTCCCGCTCCGCCCGTAAACAGTCCGTAGCCGTAGGCGACTTGGCAAACGTCGTTTTTCGTACCGCCTGCCGCAACTATGGCGCGAGCGCAACAGTCTTCCCAAAGGTCAACGTCGTGTCGGGTGTAGAATGCGACTACGCGTTTTCCGGTCGTGCCGCTTGTGGAATGAATACGAACGCATTCGGATAGCGGGACGGCAAGAAGTCCGTAAGGATATGCTTCTCGCAAATCGGCTTTGGATAAAAACGGCAGCAAACGAATGTCGTCCGTCGTTTTTATGTCGTCGGGCTTGACGCCTTTTTCGTCCATAAGCGCGCGATAGTAAGGAACGTGCTCGTAAACGTGTTTGACTTGTTTTACGAGTTTGGCGTTTTGAATTGCTTTAATTTCCGAAAGCGGCGCGCATTCGATTTGCGGTTGAAAGTAGTTTTGCATAAATTAGATTATCTCCGTAAAACGGTTTTATCCGTGGTATTTTATAAAATTTTAACATAGTTAAAAAGGCTTGTCAACGAAAGACGGGGTGCAGGCTACGCGCCGAACGCTCGTCGAGCGTTCGGCGCAACCGTCGCAGCGAGTAAGATTCCGCGAAAGTAATTTGACAGACATTAAGAACTCGTTCGCGAAAACTCGCGTAAAATTGTCGATAACGCCGTTTGGCAATGGCGCGAGAATAAAACCGTCGTAGACGCTATAAAACAAAATCGCGATTTTAATAAACCATTCCGCCTATTTTGAGAACCGAAATAAGCGTTTTAACGCGATATCCGAATCGATACGGACATATTGACGTTGCCGTCGCTGCGAGAAAAATCATCGTGTATCCGGAAACGGAACGCATATGTAACTGAACCGGCGTTAACCTAAGCGTATTAACCGACGTGTGAAAAAAATATTCATAAAATAGTTGTTTGCGCGCGTTCGTTAAATTTGCTTGACATAATAAAAACGATTCTATATAATAGTAATGCTTAAAATTAGCGTGTCGATACGGCTCGATTGAAAATGCCGATATGGCTCGATTAACTATGCTGATATGGCTCAGTTGGGGCGACGCGTTAAGGCGATAGCCCGGTGGGCTATCGGTAGCCAAAGCCGACAAGGGTTATGCCCGAAGTCCGGAAGCGTGCGTCCTTGCTCCAAGGACGAGCGAAAAAATGATTAACTATGCTGATATGGCTCAGTTGGGGCGACGCGTTAAGGCGATAGCCCGGTGGGCTATCGGTAGCCAAAGCCGACAAGGGTTATGCCCGAAGTCCGGAAGCGTGCGTCCTTGCTCCAAGGACGAGCGAAAAAATGATTAACTATGCTGATATGGCTCAGTCGGTAGAGCGCGTCCTTGGTAAGGACGAGGTCACCAGTTCAAATCTGGTTATCAGCTCCATAAGTAAAGAAAAAACACCTGAACGGGTGTTTTTTTCTTTTAGTTTTTGAATAGAGCCGAACGTGTCGATTTTGGCGTAAGGGAGAACGTAGAAAACGGGGTGTGAGGGGTGGTTATTCGAGTGCTTGCGCCAAATCAGCGATTATGTCGTCTACGGTTTCCGTGCCGACGGACAGGCGAACGGTGTTTCGGGCGATGCCTTGTTCGGCGAGTTCTTCGTTGCTTAGTTGCGAGTGCGTTGTGGACGCAGGGTGAATGACGAGCGATTTTACGTCCGCCACGTTGGCGAGAAGGGAGAAAATTTTTAATTTGTCTATGAAACGTTTTGCGTCGTCTTCGCCGCCTTTAACGTTGAACGTGAATATGCTTGCGCCGCCTTTTGGGAAATATTTTTTATAGAGTGTGTTGTAGGGGCTGTCGGGTAAACTCGGATGATTTACTTTTTCGATTTTGGGGTGTTTGCTTAAAAAATCAACGACTTTAAGAGCGTTTTCGACGTGTCGTTCGACGCGAAGAGAAAGCGTTTCAAGTCCTTGCAGAAAGAGAAACGCGTGCAGGGGAGCGAGCGTTGCGCCCGTGTCGCGAAGCAGAATAGCGCGAATTTTCGTGACGAAAGCGGCTTTTCCTGCGACTTTTGTGAAACTTACGCCGTGATAACTCGGGTTTGGCTCGACGAGCGACGGGAATTTTCCGCTTTTTTCCCAATCGAAATTGCCACCGTCCACTATTACGCCGCCTATTGCGGTTCCGTGCCCGCCGATAAACTTGGTCGCTGAGTGTATGACGACGTTCGCTCCGTACTCGAACGGACGTACGAGATAGGGCGTTGCAAACGTTGAATCTACAATTAACGGAATTCGATGTTCGTGCGCGATCGCGGCTACTTTTTCGATGTCGATGAGCGTCGCGTTCGGATTCCCGATGGTTTCGATATACAACGCTTTGGTGTTCTCGTCAATCGCGTTTTCAAACGCGCCGTTCTCGTCTGCGTTTACGAACTTCGTAGTTATGCCGTATTGCGGAAGAGTATGCGCGAAAAGGTTGTACGTTCCGCCGTAAATCGTTTTCGCGGAAACTATATTGTCGCCCGCGCGCGCGAGATTAAGTACGGTGTACGTAACGGCGGCTGCCCCCGATGCCACCCCCAAAGCCGCCACGCCGCCTTCCAAAGCCGCTACGCGCTTTTCGAATACGTCCACCGTCGAATTCGTAAGACGTCCGTATATGTTTCCTGCGTCCGTAAGGTTGAACCGCGCCGCAGCATGGTCACAATCGCGAAATACGTAAGACGTGGTTTGATAAATAGGAACCGCTCTCGCGTCGGTTGCCAAATCCGGTGCCTCTTGCCCGGCGTGTATCTGTAATGTTTCAAAGCCATACCCTTTTTCCATACGTTTAATTTCTCCTTTTTATTATCTATAAAACCTATCGACTTAATATGTTTTCTTAATGATAAACGAAACGGAGCGGGATGTCAACAAAAAAACGATATTTTTTTGAGATAAGAAAAATCGTTGAAACGGGAAAAATGGTAATTCGAGAGTTGATTTTTTTGCGTAAGTACTATATAATAATGGAACCGAACGAAAAAAAGGAGACGCGGAATGAAGATAGCGGACGGGATAGGGTATATCGGAGTAAACGACCACAAAATCGATCTTTTCGAAGGGCAGTACGTTGTTCCTAACGGTATGGCGTATAATTCGTACGTTGTTAAGGGCGAGAAAATCGCCGTTATGGACACGGTTGACGTAAAATTCGGAGACGAGTGGGTGGAGAAACTGGAAATCGCACTTGACGGAGCGAAACCCGATTATATCGTTGTGCAACATATGGAACCCGACCATTCGGCGAATTTGGTTAGGTTTGCGGAAAAGTATCCGGAAGCGAAAATCGTTGCGTCGAGTAAGGCGTTCCCGATGATGAAATGTTTGTTCGGGACGGATTTCGAGGATAGGAAAATCGTAGTCGGCGACGGGGATAGGTTAGAACTCGGAGGGAAGACGCTGGTTTTTGCGGCTGCGCCGATGGTACACTGGCCGGAAGTTATCGTTACGTACGAAGAAACGACGAAAACGCTGTTTACCGCGGACGGGTTCGGGAAGTTCGGCGCGCTTGACGCGGAAGAAGACTGGGCGTGCGAGGCGAGAAGATATTATTTCGGTATCGTAGGGAAATACGGAATGCAGGTTCAGGCGTTGTTAAAAAAAGTAAACGCGCTCGACGTGGAAAGGATTTGCCCGTTGCACGGTCCGGTGTTAAGTGAAAATTTGGCGTATTATATTAACCTATATAATATATGGTCGTCGTACGGGACGGAAAGCGAAGGCGTGATGATAGCGTTTACTTCGGTTTACGGAAACACGAGAGCGGCAGTAGAGGAACTGAAGAAGGAACTTGAAAAAAACGGTTGCAAGAAAGTAGCGGTAGCCGACTTGGCAAGAGACGATATGGCTGAAGCAGTGGAAGACGCGTTTAGGTACGGGAAGTTGGTAATGGCTACGACAACGTACAACGCCGATATATTCCCGTTTATGAAAACGTTTATCGAGGCGCTGGGAGAAAGGAATTACCAAAACAAAACGATAGCGTTTATGGAAAACGGATTGTGGGCACCGATTGCCGCCAAAACGATGAAAACGATGACGGAAAAGTTCAAAAACATAACCTACGCCGAAACGACGGTTAAATTGAAAGGCAAAATGACGGAAACGAATAAAAAAGAAATAATAGGTCTTGCAAAAGAACTGTGTTTAGGGTATAATAGTAATAAAGAATAATTTAAGGATTCGAAAGCACACGCTAACGGAAGAAAAAGGAGAGAAGGAAATGAAGAAATACGTATGCGAAGCCTGTGGGTGGGAATACGACGAAGAGCAGGGGAATCCCGAAAACGGCATAGCCCCCGGGACGAAATTTGAAGATCTCCCCGACGATTTTGCTTGTCCCCTTTGTGGAGTAGGCAAAGATATGTTTGCCGAAGCGTAAAAACGATAATTCTTAAACATTTTCACAAACTATTTTTAAGGAGTTAATGATGAACGAGGGAAAATCTATTCCATGTGTTTCAATAGTTGTTCCGGTCTATAATGTTGAAAAATACATTAAGATTTGTTTGGAAAGTTGTTGCAAACAAACTTTAAAGAACATAGAAATAATATGTGTGGACGACGGATCCAAAGATAAATCGCTTGAAATAATTAAAAATTTTGCAAAAAAAGACAGCAGAATAAAATGGATTACAAAACAGAATTCCGGATATGGAAATACAATGAACGTTGGGATGGATAAGGCAACGGGAGAATATGTTGGTATCGTAGAATCGGATGATTATGTTTCCAACGATATGTTTGAGACATTGTATAATATAGCGAAAAAGAAAAATTTAGATATTGTAAAATCTGACTATTATACTTTTATAACAAATGGGAAAGGAGAAGAAAAAATAAGATACGAAAGGACATGCGGACAATCAAAATTTTATAATATTGTTTTAAATCCGAAAAAAAATAAAGAGGTTTTTTCTTTCCAAATGAATACATGGACAGGGATTTACAAAACATCTTTTTTAAGAGAAAACAATATAAGGCATAATGAAACCCCTGGTGCGGCATATCAAGATAATGGCTTTTGGTTTCAAACAATTTCATTAGCGGAATCGATTTTATTTGTAAATAAAGCGTTTTATCATTATAGACAAGATAACCCGAATTCTTCAATCAATAGCAAAGGAAAGGTTTTTTGCATGAACGAAGAATATGCTTTTATTTATGATTTTATTTTGAAACATCCTGAAGTGAAAGCCGAATTTATAAATCAATATGCAATAAAAAAATTCTTTAATTACAAGCATACTTACGATAGGGTTGCCGATGAATATAAACTTGAATTTTTAAAAAGATTTTCCGAAGAATTCAATGAAATGCAGGAATCCAAGGTTGTCGATATCTATAATTTGTCTAATCCATGGGTAAGCGAAATGGCGGGAAGAATAATGGATAATTATAAACTTTTCCATTATGAAGATACTCTTTATAGAATGAATACTAAATTAGAAAACGCTCAAGGGCGGCTTCAAGCGCTAGAGCAATCTAAGGAAATGGAGAAGGGAAGAAAAATTGCTTCGATTTTTCATAAAATTACAAGAAAATAACGGAGGAATTATATGTCACCAAACACACCTAGCGACTATTACATGAAAGAAGAGCCTTTAATATCCGTTGTTATTCCTGTTTATAATGCGGAAAAATATATTAAGAAAGCATTATTGTCTGTTATTAACCAGTCATATAAAAATTTAGAAATCATATGTATAGACGACGGTTCAGAGGATAATTCGCTATCCATTGTTAGGGAATTGGCTAAAACTGATAAAAGAATTAGGATTTATACTCAAGATAACAGTGGGCCAGCGAAGGCAAGAAATGTCGGACTAAATAACGCGAAAGGCGAATATATAAGTTTTATTGATGCCGATGATTTTATTGATCTAGAAACATATAATTATCTAGTCGGTTTAGCAAACAAAGAAAAAGCAGACCTTGTAGTATTCGGCGGTTGGCCGTATCCGAACAATGAAGCCGTGCCGGAGTGGATAAGGAGAAAACTTTCTCCGAGAAATATTATTTATAACGGGAAAGAGCAGGTTAAGCAAGCGCTTTTCAAAGAAGAAAGTAGTAGACCATTCTTGTGGCTACATTTTATAAAAAGAAGTCTTTTTAATGAGCCTACTGTTATACGATTTAACGAAACAATGGATTTGGGGGAAGACCAGGTATTGCAATTTGAATATATACCTAGAGCCCAAAAAGTGGTGTTTACCGATAAGCGCTTTTATACCTATCGTTGGAGGAACGAAGGCTCTTTGATGTGGACATATTACAATAAAAGAATAACTAAATTTGAAAAACATATAAAAATTGTTGAAAACGTATTTAAAAATTGGAACAACGAGGGGAATGCGGATCGCGAAGGGATGTTGGCAAATTGGGCAGTAGAGTTTTTATATTCCGATTTGATGAATATGCCTAAAATATTCAGATATCCGTTCGCCAAACAAATAGTGGAAATTGCGCAAAAATACAATCATAATTTTTATATGTGCAATGAAGAGTTGTTTGATTTAGGAGCAACGATTGTAAATTTAAGCAAACAAGAATATGATTATGAATCAATGCTGAAAGAAGATATAGACGGTATTAAATTCAAAGTCGATAGAATCGAAGAGCAAATTCAAAGTACGTTAAAATCGAAAACGTTTAAATGCGGAAGAATTTTAACGAGAAGTAAGGATCGCTTAGACATAGAATCGGTTTTGCCTCCGAGGGAAAAAAAGAATTAATATAAAAGTTATGGGTCTATGAAAGATAAAAAGAAAGTAGGTATTATAGGATATTGGTTTGCGACGAATTATGGTGGAGTTGCAAGTTATTATTCGTTATATAAAAAAGTTGAAGCGTTGGGTTACGCGCCTTTTTTAATAGAAAATCCTTATTATGAAAACGATAGGGAGGGATACGATGTTTTTTCAAGGAATTTTATTCGCAAAGAAGGTTTAACTATAGCCAAAGGGTTAAATAATGATCATTTGGACGAATTGAATCAGATGTCTGACATTTTTCTTCTAGGCTCAGATCAGGTTTTTACTTCCGCTAGCATAAGGACATTTGGAAAAATGTTTTTGATGGAATTTGCCAAAGATGATAAGAAAAAAATCGCGTTTTCGGCTTCCTGTGGTGGGGATAATCTTAATGCCGACACGCAACTATTGGACTATGCAAATAATTTAATAAATAGATTTGATTCGGTGTCCGTACGCGAATATAGCGCCGTGAATATCATCAAACAAAAGTTTGGAATTAATCCTGAAGTTGTTTGCGATCCTATATTATTTACATCTATAGATGAATATAAAGCATTAGCGGAAAAGGCTAATGAGGTTTCTACAAATGATGAACCATACATTTTAGCGTATATCCTTGATCCGACCGACGACAAAAGAGATTGTATAAATAAGATAGCCGAACACGTAAACCTCAAGAAGAAAGTAGCGCTCGACGGGAGAAAGTTTACTTATGAAAACAATGCCGTAAAGATGGGTATGGACGGAGATATTCTTCCCGAACTGGATTTTTATCAATGGCTATACTATTTTGACAAAGCGTCGTACGTAATAACCGATAGTTTTCATGGTGCGGTAATGTCGCTTATAATGAATAAGCCTTTTGTTATGTATGCAAATAGAGATAGAGGCTATCCTAGGTTTGTTACATTGGCAAAAATGTTCGGAATAGAATCCAAACTGATTGATGGTTCCAATGAATTATCTTTAGAAAGAATAGATGAGAGCATAGATTTTTCTATAATTAATGAGAGAATCAACGAAGAAAAAGAAAAAGGAAGAATTTGGTTGGAATTTGCTCTCGTAAAAAAAAGCGAAGGTGGAAATATGGTCGTCCGGGATCAAAAGCCGTCTATGTTTGATCAATTAAACTCAAACTCCGACTTTATAAAAATACGATTGTTGGCGACTTTATTTAGAGATTATGGAGTAAAGCACGTCGTGCTTTCCCCGGGGGGAAGGGACGTGCCGCTTATTAGGATGTTTGAGTATAACGAGCAGTCCTTCGTTCTTCACAGAGTTACGGATGAAAGAAGCGCAGCATATTATGCTTTGGGAATTGCTACTCGGTTAAGACGGCCTGTTGCGTGCGTTTGTACTAGCGGAACGGCGGCAAGTAACTTTTTGCCGGCCATAACGGAAGCGTTTTATACGGGAATACCGATAATCGCCGTAACTGCCGACAGATATGAATTATATCACAATCAGGGAGAAGATCAGACGATACCGCAGAAAAACATTTATCGCGATGTTGTAAAAAAAGAGATTTCGTTAAACGAATCTTCCGGGTGGAGAGCGGAGTATCAAACGAGAAGGGATATTTCGGATTGTATTTTGGAGACGACACATAACGGGTTCGGTCCTGTTCATATTAACGTTCCTATCGACAATATCGCTATAGGAGCAAAAGCGCCGAGAGATTATTGGAACTTGTTGCCGTTTATCTATCCGCACATTTTGAGAGTAGGAAGCAATTATGGGATGGAAGAAATGCATAGATGGGTGGATTCTCTTAGAAAATCTTCCAAAATACTTGTTGTGTATGGACAAAATGCACCGATAACCGATAAGCAACGCGAAAAAATTAATAAGTTTTCGTCAAAATACAACTGCGTGTTTGTTACCGATCATATATCGAACTTGAGTTGCGATTATTGTGTGGAGTCATACAATATGCTCAAAAACATATCGCAGGATACTTTTAATAGAGAATTATCTCCCGACATATTGATTACTGTCGAAGGGAAAAGGCTAATGAATGATCCGCTTACTTATAAGATACGAGGCGGACTCGGAAATATTCGGCATTGGTCGGTAACGCCTGACGGGAAAATAAAAGATTTTTATTTTAGACTTAGTTCTGTGATAGAGATGAGTTCAGAATACTTCTTCGAATGGTTTGCCGAGCAAGCAGGCGATGTGATTAACGACGGAGTATATTATGAAAAGTGGAGAGCAATGTCTGAAAAATACGGAAGCGGAGCCGTTTCCGGTTATAATGCAATATATGTGCAGAGCGTTTTTCTGCCGATCGTTCCCCCTTTTTCGATTTTGCATTTGGGCGTGGGTCAAAGTTTTTTCGAGTGCAGAAGATTTATAATCAACAAAAGCGTAGACGTCTATTGTAATATGGGAACAAACGGAATAGACGGTTGTACTTCGACGTTTATGGGGCAATGCGCTGTGGAAGAACGAAAGAAATGTTTCTTGCTCGTAGGCGATTTATCGTTCTTTTATGATATGAACGGCATATGGAATAAACCGCTTAATAAAAATGTACGCATCCTTATGGTTAACAATAACGGAAGCGGATTATTGCGTTCTCACAATTTAAAAGCGGTTACATCCGTTCACGATACTTCTGCTGAAGGGTGGGTAAAGTCTACCGGTTTCGATTATATGTCGGCGCATTCCAAAGAGGAGTTTGACGATAAAATAAAGTACTTCATAAGCGATGAACCGAACAGAGCCTTATTTTTCGAGGTGTTTTGCGATTAGGTGAAAAAATGGACATACAATTAAAGCCCAAAAACATTATTATCGTTGGCGGGGGAACGGGAATTGGACTTGCCACAGCGAAAAAACTTTTAGAAAACGGTGCTAAAAATGTAATTTTGGCGTCTAGAAACCTAGACAAACTTAACAGCGTTTTAGAAACCCTACATCTTTCGGAAGGACAACATTGTTATGCCGTACGGTTCGACATTTCTATGGTCAATTCTCATCTAACTATGATAAAAGAATCGGAGAGGCTTATCGGTGACGGCGTCGACGGACTCGTTTTATCCGGTGGCATTAATTTTGACGGGTCGAATTGGAGAGGTTTTAATATTTCCGAATCGGATTGGGACAAAGTAATGAATGTTAATCTCAAAGGAACATTTTTTATGTTGAGAACTTTTGCTAATCATATTCATTCGCAAAATAGAAAAGGGAATATATGCGTGGTAAGTTCAATAAGTGCGCACAGAGATGCTTTGTCGGTTTATCAGATCACGAAAAAAGCAATTTCCGACATAGTGCATACGTATGGAAAGTTTCTATGCGAAAGGGGGATAGTTCTTAATGCGGTAGAACCGGGCGCTACGGACACCGATTTTATGCCGCACTTGAAAGTTTATGCGGATGGGATCAGGCAAGGGAAACCTTGGCCGGATAACTCGATACGAAGGGTGATTAGACCGGAAGAAATTGCGGAAGTGATTTATTTTCTTATGTCAAATATGGGAGAAGTTTTATCAGGAAGTTGTGTTCTGTGTGGTGGCGGCACAAAATCACTTTTTCCGTAAGAAAACGGAGACCATAGTGCAGAAAAAATTAAAAGCGCAAGGCCGCTCGTTTGAAATCATATTTAATTAAAACGCACGATTTTTTTCGTGCGTTTTATAGAGTATCGATATGTCAAGGGAGTTAAAGCGTTATTTTTTTATAGTTTATTGTAAATTATTATTGACAGACAGAGAAGCATACGATATAATTATATCGATAAAAAAATATCGATAGGAGAAGTATGGCGGAAGAAAGCGGGAATTTTGTATCGTTGGCGGTGTACAATCGGATGCCGATTTATCTTAAAGCGTTGTTGGCGATGAAAAAGGACGGGAAGAAAACGGTTTCGTCTGTTGCTCTTGCCGACGCGGTGCGTGAGAATGCGTCGCTTGTTAAGAAAGATTTGTCCAACGCCATTCGTTCTGTCGGCAAGCCGAAGGTCGGCTATGATTTAGACGCGCTTATTTCCGACATTGAGGCGTTTCTCGGGTACAACAACACGAAAGACGCGGTTCTTGTCGGCGTAGGCAAACTCGGGCAGGCGTTGCTTGGTTATCAGGGGTTTGCCAAATACGGGTTTAACATTGTAGCGGGGTTTGACATAAGCGACGCCGTTATCGGGAGTGAGATTAACGGTAAGATTATTTTCCCGACGGGCAAACTTCCCGACGTTATTGAAAAGTTAAACATTAAAATAGGCATACTTACCACGCCGCAGGAGCATGCTCAGGCGATGGCTGACGTTATGGTCGAGAGCGGGATACGGGCGATATGGAATTTTACGCCCATACATCTCACCTTACCCGACAACGTAGCGGTAAAAAACGAAGATATGGCGTCTTCGCTTGCAATATTAAGCAAACAATTAAAAGAAATTCTTATTAAGGAGAGCAACTGAAAATGGACACTCAGAACGTAATCGAGAAAGTTGACTGTGTAGAGAAACTTGAAAATCTCATAGCCAGAGTACGCAAAGCGCAGAACGTATTTGCGACGTACACTCAAGCGCAGGTTGACGAAATTTTCTTCCGTGCGGCGGAAGCGGCGAACAAGGCGCGTATTCCTCTTGCCAAATTGGCGGTTGAAGAAACGGGAATGGGCGTAGTGGAAGACAAAGTCATCAAGAACCACTATGCTGCGGAGTACATTTACAACACCTATCGTCATACGCAGACGGTGGGCGTGCTTGAAGAAGACAAAGCGTTCGGCATCAAGAAGATAGCGGAGCCTATCGGACTTGTAGGCGCGGTTATCCCCACGACGAACCCGACTTCCACGGCGATTTTCAAAACTCTCATATCGCTCAAAACGCGTAACGGCATAATCATCAGTCCTCACCCGAGAGCGAAGAACTCGACGATAGCGGCGGCAAAAATCGTACGCGACGCGGCGGTTGCGGCGGGCGCGCCCGAAGACATCATCGGTTGGATCGATATTCCCAGTCTGGAAATGACGAACACCCTTATGAAAGACGCGGACATAATTCTTGCAACGGGCGGACCGGGAATGGTTAAAGCGGCGTACTCGTCGGGCAAACCGGCGCTCGGCGTAGGCGCGGGCAACACCCCTGCCATTATCGACGAAACCGCCGATATCACTCTTGCGGTAAACAGCATTATTCACAGTAAAACGTTTGACAACGGTATGATTTGCGCGTCCGAGCAATCCGTCATCGTAGAAGAAAAAATCTACTCCGCGGTTAAAAAAGAATTCAAAGCGCGCGGTTGCTACTTCCTTAACGCGGACGAAACCGAGAAAGTCAGAAAAACCATCATCATCAACGGCGCGCTCAACGCGAAAATCGTCGGACAGAAAGCGGCGAAGATTGCCGCGCTTGCCGGCGTAACCGTTCCCGAAGAAACCAAAATCATTATCGGCGAAGTAGAAAGCGTAGAACTCAGCGAAGAATTCGCTCACGAAAAACTCAGCCCCGTTCTCGCAATGTACAAAGCGAAAGATTTTTACGACGCTATGGACAAGGCGGAACGCCTTATCGCCGACGGCGGTTATGGGCACACTTCTTCCGTTTACATTAACCAACTTACCGAAAAAGAAAAACTTGCGGAGTTCTTCGAAAGAATGAAGACATGCCGTATTTTGGTCAACACTCCGTCTTCTCAGGGCGGTATCGGCGACATCTACAACTTCCGTCTTACGCCTTCCCTTACTTTGGGTTGCGGTTCTTGGGGCGGCAACAGCGTAAGCGAAAACGTAGGCGTAAAGCACCTGCTCAACATTAAAACGGTAGCGGAAAGGAGAGAAAATATGCTGTGGTTCAGAGCACCTCAGAAAGTATACATTAAGAAAGGTTGTTTACCCGTCGCACTCGACGAACTCAAAACGGTTATGGGCAAGAAAAAAGCGTTTATCGTAACCGACTCGTTCCTTTACAACAACGGTTACACCAAACCCATCACCGACAAACTCGACGAAATGGGAATTGCTCACACGACGTTCTTTAACGTTGCGCCCGATCCGACGCTTGCTTGCGCGAAAGAAGGAACTGCCGCAATGAACGCGTTCCAGCCCGACTGCATCATCGCTTTGGGCGGCGGCTCGGCAATGGACGCAGGCAAAATTATGTGGGTAATGTACGAACATCCCGAAGTAGACTTTATGGACCTTGCGATGCGCTTTATGGACATCAGAAAACGTGTCTATACATTCCCGAAAATGGGCGAAAAAGCGTACTTTATCGCTGTTCCCACTTCTGCCGGAACGGGTAGCGAAGTTACTCCCTTTGCCGTTATCACCGACGAAAAGAGCGGCGTAAAATATCCGCTTGCCGACTACGAACTTATGCCTAATATGGCAATCGTGGACGCGGATATGATGATGAACGCGCCCAAAGGACTTACCGCGGCAAGCGGTATCGACGCGGTAACGCACAATCTCGAAGCGTATGCTTCGATGCTCGCTACCGACTACACCGACGGTCTTGCGCTCAGAAGTCTTAAGATGATATTCGAATACCTTCCCAAAGCGTACGACAACGGTCCGAACGACCCCGTCGCTCGTGAAAAAATGGGCAATGCCGCCACTATGGCAGGTATGGCGTTTGCGAACGCGTTTTTGGGAGTTTGCCACTCGATGGCGCATAAACTCGGAGCATTCCACCATCTGCCGCACGGCGTAGCCAACGCGCTTATGATTGACGAAGTACTCCGTTTCAACGCAGCGGAAGTTCCCACCAAGATGGGTACGTTCCCGCAGTACGGGTATCCGCACACGCTTGCAAGGTATGCCGAAGTCGCGGATTATCTCGGAATCAAAGGCAAGAACGACAATGAAAAACTTGAAAACTTCATCGCTAAACTCGACGAACTCAAAGAGAGAGTGGGTATCAAAAAGACGATAAAAGACTACGGCATAGACGAAGCATACTTCCTTGAAAAACTCGACGAAATGACCGAACAGGCGTTCGACGATCAATGCACGGGCGCAAATCCGAGATATCCGCTTATGAGCGAAATCAAGCAAATGTATCTTAACGCTTACTACGGCAAGCGCGACTAATATCGGAAAGGAGGCAATAGCAATGAAACTCGATAAAATAGTAGCGGTTCGTACCACGAAAACCATATATCGCGACGGCGACAAAATCATCAAACTTTTCGACGAGAACTATTCCAAAGCGGACATTCTCAACGAGGCGTTGAACCAGGCGAGAGTGGAAGAAACGGGACTTAACATTCCGAAACTTCTCGAAGTAACGAAAATCGACGGAAAATGGGCGATCGTCATCGAATACATTCCCGGAAAAACGCTCGAACAACTTATGAAAGAGCATCCGGAAAAAATCGACGAGTATCTCAACCTGTTCGTCGACCTGCAAATGGAAGTTCATTCCAAACGTGCGCCGCTTCTTAACAAACTTAAAGACAAAATGAACAGGAAAATCGCACAAACCGATCTTTCCGCCACGACGAGATACGAACTCCATACAAGACTCGATTCTCTTCCGAAACATGACAAAGTTTGCCACGGCGACTTCAACCCGAGCAACATAATCATATCGGAAGATGGCACGCCGTACATTATCGACTGGTCGCACGCAACGCAAGGCAACGCGTCCGCGGACGTTGCGAGAACGTACCTTTTGTTCTGGCTCGACGGACAAATCGACCTTGCGGAAAAATACCTTACCCTTTTCTGCAACAAGAGCGATACGGCGAAACAGTACGTTCAAAAATGGATACCTATCGTCGCGGCAAGCCAAATGGTAAAAGGCAAGAAAGAAGAAAGAGAATTCCTAATGCACTGGGTAGACGTGGTGGATTACGAATAATCTTCGACCAAGCGTTATGTTGAAATTTATTCGCGGTCGGGGGGAACCCGACGCGCGGATAAATTTTCAATCGGAATAACGCTTGCCTTAAAAAACGAACAATTAAGTCTTTCGATTAAGGAAAGGCAGTATCCGGATTTCGCGAAGTTACGTAAAAACTTTCGCGTCAACCCACCCGCCCGCCCGAAAGGGTGGAGGATAGACAAGAAAAGGAGTTTGGTTACGTTTAACTATTCTTGCTTTTCTTTTCCTAAAAAAATAAACAATAACCGCTAGGAGGTCATTTATGGTTAAAATTACCGTATGTATAGGGAGTTCGTGCCATCTTAAAGGTTCGAGACAAATTGTCGAAAGGTTTCAAACCCTTATCAAAGAGGCGAACAAAGCCGACGAAATCGAACTTGCCGGGGCGTTTTGCATGGGTAAATGTGCGTCCGGCGGCGTTTCTACGATGGTTGACGGGGAGTTCTTTGCGGTTAAACCCGAAGAGGCTGACGAGTTTTTCGCTAACAACGTATTGACAAGGTTGGCGAAGTAAGATTGCGATAAAGTTATAACGGGCAAGACAAAGCGGGATTTGGCGTTAATCGCGTAATGTTTTCGCGCCGTGAAAAACTATTTCGATAGAAAGGTATCATAGGGGTAAAAATGGAATTTCTTGATTTCAAGACAGCGCAATGCAAGGACTGTTTCAAGTGTTTACGAGAGTGTCCCGTTAAGGCGATACGTTATGAAAGCCATCAGGCAAAAATTATAGACGAACGGTGTATACTCTGCGGACGATGCACCGTTGTTTGTCCGCAAAACGCAAAAAGGGTACATTCCGACGCGTCGAGAGTGGAAGAGATGATACTTTCCGGCGAAAAAGTCGTTGTTTCCGTTGCGCCGTCGTTTATTGCGAGTTTCGGACTAAATTCGTTTTCTCAAATAGAGCGCGCGCTTAAAAAACTCGGGTTTTTCTTTGCGGAAGAAACGGCTGTCGGGGCGCGAGAAGTTACCGAAGAGTACAAAAAACTTCTTGAAAGCGGCAAGTATGAGAATTTTATCACGAGCGCATGTCCTGCGATAAACAAGATGATACAAATTTACTATCCGCAGGCGTTGAAGTTTCTTGCGCCGGTCGCATCGCCGATGGTTGCGCATGCGAGAATGTTGAAAAAGAGTTTTCCCGACGCGAAAATCATTTTTGTCGGGCCGTGCATAGCGAAGAAACGCGAAGCGAAAGAAAGCGGTATTATCGACGCGGTGCTTACTTTTGAAGAATTGCAAGGATTGTTTACCGAAAAGGGAATTTACCCGAAAACGGAAGAGAGCGAGGCTATAGGTGAAGAACTCGGAGTAAACGTAGCGAAGTACTATCCGATTAACCGCGGTATCATCAAGTCGTTTGTCGGGCGACCGGACAATTACGAGTACGTTGCCGTAGACGGCGTCGGGCGCAGTTTCGAAGTACTCGAAGACATCGAGCATTTCAGCGGACTTTTCATCGAGATAAACTGCTGCGAATACGCGTGCATAAACGGGCCGTGCTCGATAGTGACGGAAGGCGGTGCGATTAAAGCGAATGAGAGCGTAAGAAAGTACGTCAAAGCGTCTGTCAACAAAGAAGAAAGCGCGCGAGTAGAGATTGAACTAAGCGAAAAGCATCCGTATATAGGCGTGCCTACGGGGACGCCGTGCGAACGCGACATAAAAGCGGTTCTTGCAAAAACGGGCAAGGTTAAACCCGAAGACGAACTTAACTGCGGAGCATGCGGATACGCTACTTGTAGGGACAAGGCGATAGCGGTTTTGCACGGGTACGCGGACGTCGAGATGTGTTTGCCTTATATGAGAACGCGCGCAGAATCGATGTCGTACGAAATCATACAAAACAGTCCGTACGGGATAATAGTTTTGGATAACGATTTGAAAATAATCGAGTACAACAGCAGCGTAAGAAGTTTGCTTTCCATTGAAGAGCGCGACGCAAAAGGGTGTTACGCTTACGATTGTTTCGACGCGAGCGAGTTTGTCATAGCGCAGAGCGCGAAGAATAGCGTTACGAAAAAGAAGATACGGTTTGAAAGGAGCGGGCGGTACGCGGACGCCACGATTGTCAGGGTAGACGCACAAAAGATAATGTTCGGCATTTTCCGCGACATAACGGATAGCGTGGAATACGGACAGAAAATAGACGAAATGAAGAGGGAAACTTTTGAAACGACGGACGAAGTAATTAAAAAACAAATGAGGGTAGCGCAGGAAATCGCGTCGCTTCTCGGCGAAACGACTGCGGAAACCAAAGTCGCACTGCTTAAACTCAAAAAAACGTTGCAGGCGACGGAAGGCGAGGATTAATATATGGAATTGTTTCTCGAAAGCGGATACACTTCGCTCAACAAGAACGGAGAAGAACTTTGCGGGGATAAAGTAGAATGCGTCACCGTGGGCGACTACACGACGCTTGTTTTGGCGGACGGAATGGGTAGCGGCGTTAAAGCCAACATTCTTTCCACTCTTACGTCAAAAATTCTTTGCACCATGGTTAGCGAAGGCATTTCTATGGAAGAATGTATAGAAACCATCGTTCAAACTTTGCCTGTGTGCAAGGTTCGAGGCGTGGCGTATTCCACGTTTTCGGTAATTCACGTCAATAACAAAGGCGAAGGGTATTTGTTCGAATTCGACAATCCCGACGCGATTTACTACCATGACGGTAAGTGCGGCGATCTTAACAGAAAAGAATACTGCGTATTAGGCAAGAAAATCTACGTTGCCGACCTAAAACTCGTTAAGGACGACGTTATAATAGTTATGAGCGACGGAGTTATTCACGCGGGCATAGGTATGTTGCTTAATCTGGGTTGGCTTAGAAAAGACGTAATAGAACATCTTAACCGCACCATAGAAAAAGGAATGACGGCAAAATGCATAGCGTGTATGCTTGCAGGCGCGTGTAACGACCTATATATGGACCAACCCGGCGACGACACCACGGTGGCGGCTGTGAGAATAAGAGAAGTTCTTAAAGTTAAACTAATGGTCGGACCGCCCGTCGATAAATCGAAAGACGATTTTTACGTCGCGAGGTTTATGGAAGGGGAAGGGAAAAAGGTGGTATGCGGCGGCACGAGCAGTATGATAGTGTCGCGGTATCTTAAAGAAGAAGTCAAAGCGGACTGGGATTTCCCGGACAAGGACGTTCCGCCGATAGGACACATAAAAGGCATTGACCTGACGACGGAAGGGGTGCTTACGCTTAGAAAACTGCTTGAATACAGCGAAAAGTACCTGTCGAACAGCGATTTGTCCCCGAAATATTACAAGAAAAAAGACGGAGCGAGTTTGCTTGCGGATATGTTGTTCGTAAAAGCGACGCACGTCACGTTTTACGTCGGGCAGGGGATAAACGCCGCGCATCAAGGCTTGCCGATCGATATTACGATGAAACTCAAACTTGTGGAAAGTTTGACGCAAAATTTGAGAAAAATGGGTAAAGTCGTGGAAGTTTACTACGACTAAAAGGATGGATAATGAACACTTTTGACACAAAGGTACAATACCTAAAATATCGCGTGCTTAGAGAAGTCGCCAAACACGCGTGGAAAGACGACTTGTGGGAAACGATTATCGATATTCCGAAAGAAATCGTGCCCGGGAGAACTCCGACGATGCGTTGCTGCGTATATAAAGAACGCGCAATTCTCGCGGAAAGAGTTAAACTCGCGACAGGTGGAAATATGCAAAACCCGAACGTGATAGAAGTCATCGATATCGCGTGCGACGATTGCCCGGCAGGCGGATACGAAATAACGAACGCGTGCAGGGGCTGTCTTGCTCACAGATGTATGGACGTGTGCAAAAAAGGCGCGATTACGCTCGACCACAATCAAAAAGCGCATATCGACAAAACGAAATGTATCGAGTGCGGTATGTGTGCCAAAGTTTGCCCGTACTCCGCTATCATAAACAGCAAAAGACCGTGTCAAAACTCGTGTAAAGTCAAGGCTATATCCATGAGCGAAGAAAAAGCGGCAAAAATAGACAACGACAAGTGCATACAGTGCGGCGCGTGCGTGTATCAATGCCCGTTCGGCGCGATAAGCGATAAATCGTTTATCCTTAACGTCATAGATATGATAAAGAAAAGCAACGGAAACAAAAACTACAAAGTGTACGCCGTAATCGCACCGTCGATAGCAGGTCAGTTTAACCAAGTTAAACTCGGACAAGTCGTTGCCGGAATAAAGGAACTAGGCTTTTTCAGCGTAGTGGAAGCGGCTCTCGGCGCGGATATGGTGGCAATGAAAGAATCGGCGGAACTTGCCGAAAAAGGCTTCGTCACGAGTTCTTGTTGCCCCGCGTTCGTTAAATTCGTGGAAAACGAATTCCCGAAACTTAAAGATAAAATCAGTACCAACCTATCTCCTATGGCGACGATAGCAAAATATGTTAAAGCGACAGATAAGGATGCCAAAATCGTGTTTATAGGACCCTGTACGGCGAAGAAGGCAGAGTTCCAAAAGAAAACCGTTCGCCCGTATATCGACTCGGTAATCACGTTTGAAGAACTCCAAGCGCTGTTTGACAGCAAAGAAATCGACCTAGCCTCGCTCAAAGAAGAGGTGTTGGACAACGCGTCGTACTTTGGTAGAATCTTCGCGCGCAGCGGCGGTCTAAGCGACGCTGTAAGACAAGGAATAAAGGAAAACGGCATAGTAGGGTTCGAATATAAACCGGTAGTTTGCGACGGCATAGAACAGTGCAAGATAGCGTTGCTGAAAGCGACAAAGGGTATACCCGACGGGAACTTTATCGAAGGTATGGCATGCGTAAGCGGTTGTATCGGCGGTGCGGGCTGCCTTACGCACGGAGAGAAAAACCGCCGCGACGTGGATAAATACGGAATGGAAGCCTACGAAAAAACGATGTCGGACGCAATCGGCGTGCTGCCTGCGAATAAAAGCGAAGAGTAACTCCAAAACTGCACGGATTAGACATAGAGAAAGAACGCAATCATTATTCGCGTTCTTTTCTTTTATTATTCGCGATTATTGAAAAAGTTATTGACTTTAACGTGCTAAATTGTTAAAATGTAAAAGAAAGGGCAAGGAGGACGGAGATGGACGTAATTTTCGATAACGAAGGCGCGAGATTGCTTATGGAAGCGATTGTCAAGACGGACAACGCGGATGATTGCAAAAAACTTTTAGAAGACCTTATGTCGTATAAAGAGATAATCGATATGTCGCAAAGAATGGAAGTGGTTAAACTGTTAAGACAAAATATGCCGTACACGGAGATTTGCGAAAAAACGGGAGCAAGTACCGCGACGATATCGCGAGTCAATAAATGTTACGTCTATGGAAACGGCGGATACAAACGAATTTTCGACAAAATAGAGGCGGACGAGAAGTGAACTTAAAGACCTTGCGCGGAGCAAGGTTTTTTCTTATCGAATATCGTCTTTCGTCGCGTCGGATAAGGGTTGCGGCGGTTCGGTGGCGGTAGTCGAAGAGGTTTTGTCTTGTTTCGGTTTTCTTTCTATAAGGTTTGCAAATTTCGGCATAAGCGGCGTCGGGTCGAAGAATTTATCGAGTAGGATGCCGAACGTTTTTATAAGCGGCGCGTTGATAAAAGTCGTTATTAGCGTGGCGAGTCCGATGCTATGGAAAGATTCGGCGTAGATTTTCGACCAAGCGAAGGTTTTTGCGTCGCCGAAGAGAGAAAAGGCGAGTATAACGGAAAGAGTAAGACAACTTAGGTCGTATATCCATTTAACTTTGGTAATCGGTTTTTTATAAGTTGACGAAACTTCCGCCACGAAAAGTTCGTGTATTTGCAAAGGGAAGTAGGTTCGAAAATAACACGCGACGCCGAACGAAACGCACACGTCGCCGACAAGAAGCAAAAGCCAGTTTAGGGCAACGCTTTTCAGGGGCGTCGTACCGATGACGAGTATCCAAAAATCGAGACAGTATCCGTACAGGACGGCGACGACGAAAGCGAGAAGGAACCGCCAGTCGAATTTCCTTACTACGATACACAACACGACGAGTATCAATCCTTGTACGAGATATTCGGTCGCGCCTACGGAAAAAAACGAGCCGAAAGGGCGTAAAAATTCTTGCAGTATAAACGTCGGGGCGGCAATCATGCTTACGCCTAAACCGCTTTTTTTGCATAGACAAACGCCCAGCGACATAAAAATCATACCCGACAACCACATAAGTTCGGAAGTTTTTTTAATTTTCTTCATAAGTAACAATCCTTTCGTCGATTTCCGGCGAACAACGATAAAGGTAAGATTAAGCGTTTTTCCGTTAATGCGGTTTTTCAAAACGCAAATTTTTTTTCGTACGGAGCAAACGCTTTTATTTGTCCGTAAAACCGCGATTTAGGGACGCCTTAATCGCAATGCCGGTATACCGAACGAGCGAATAGACGTAACAAATCGGGCGTTGACGCGAGCAAGAGGGAATAAGCGTTTCCGTTTCGTACGCATTAGTATAGCATATATAAACACTCTTAACAAGAGTAATACTTTACAAAAAAATATTTTTATAGTAAAATTAAAAACTACATAAAAAAACGTTTCGGGGATACCGAAGCACGGAGGCTTATATTATGCATTGGACCGGAAAAGTCAGCCCGGTGGCGTTTTCGATAGGCAAAGTAACGGTTGCGTGGTACGGGATTTTTATTACGGTTGCGATGGTGACCGCGTTGCTCGTTTCCATAAGGAGAGTTAAGCGGATAAACGTAAGCAGCGACGATATGTTGGTGTTGTTTCTCATAGCGATACCGATGGCGGTTATTTTTGCGCGACTTGGATACGTCGTGTCGAATTACAAAGATTATTTCGTCAAGCCGTACGACTGGAACGCGTTTGTGAACACGATAGCCATTTGGAAGGGCGGACTTACGATAATGTGGGGCGTTCCCGGCGGATGTTTAGGCGCGCTTATTTGGTCGAAAATTTATAAAAAGAACATTATTAAGGTTACGGATATAGTTTTTCCGACGGTTCTGCTTGCTCAGGCTATGGGGAGATGGGGAAACTTTTTCAATCAGGAATTGTACGGACAACCGATAACGAACCCGTCGGCGCAATGGTTTCCGCTCGGCGTTTACATCGCGAGCGAAGGAGGTTGGTTTCAAGCGACTTTCTTCTATGAAATGGTGCTTAACGTAATCGGGTTTATCGTGCTGAGCATTTTGGTAAAACGGATAGCCGTTACCGGGTTCGGTTCTCTCGCTTATTTTGCCTGGTACTGCACCGTTCGCGGAGTAATGGAAATTTTCCGCTCGGAAACGAACGCGTTTGACAAAAAGATGGGATTTAACACGGTTATGGTGTTTAGTTTCGTTATGGCGGTGTTGTTTATAGCCGGGTTGGTGACGGTTTTGGTCGTCAAGAAAAAACGCGGAGGACGGATATGGTATAAAAACGGTATACCGCCGTTACCGCCCGAAGAGAAAAAGGAAGAAGCGACGCTTACGCTTAAATAAGCGGTTGGAGGAACAGTACTTATGAAAAAATTACTTTTAGGGGATTTTGCCGTCGCAAGGGGGGCGTACGAGGCGGGAGTTAAAGTCGCCACGGCGTATCCCGGAACGCCTAGCACGGAAATAACCGAAGAAATATCGCGTTATCCCGAAATTTACGCCGAATGGTCGCCAAACGAGAAAGTTGCGGCGGAAGTCGCGATAGGTAGTTCGTTTCACGGAGCGAGAACGATTGTTTCGATGAAACACGTAGGGCTTAACGTTGCGAGCGACCCGCTTTTTACCGCGGCTTACACCGGGGTAAACGCAGGACTTGTGTTTGCGGTTGCGGACGACCCGTCTATGTTTTCTTCGCAAAACGAACAAGACACGCGGTTAATCGCGCGCGCGGCGAACGTACCGGTCATCGAACCGTCGGACAGCGCAGAGGCGAAAGAATTTACCAAATTCGCGTTTGAAATCAGCGAAAAGTACGATACGCCCGTTATTTTGAGAATAACGACGAGGGTCGCGCATTCTCAGAGTATGGTGGAATTTTGCGACAGAGTCGTTCCCGAAGAAAAGGGGTTCGTAAAGAACATCGGGAAGTACGTTATGATGCCGGCAAACGCCATCAAGCGTCACGTCGCGGTGGAAGAAAGGCTAAACAAACTTTCTTCCGACGCGAACGATTTTTCGATAAACAGGATAGAGTACCGCGACAAAAAAATCGGTATTATTACGGCAGGGGGAGTATATCAGTACGTTAGAGAAGCGTTGCCCGAAGCGAGCGTATTGAAACTCGGCACGGTATATCCGCTGCCTTACAAACTCATCGAAGAATTCGTTGCCGGCGTAGACAGGTGCATTGTGGCGGAAGAACTCGAACCGCATATCGAAGGGCTTATCAAACTGCACGGGTTGCAGGTCGAAGGGAAAAATATTTTTTCTCGTCAAGGGGAGTTTTCCGTCAACACGATACGGGAAAAAGTTTTGGGAGTTTCGGTTTCCGCCGTCCCCGCGCAAGTTCCCGCCCGCCCACCCGTACTTTGCGCGGGATGTCCGCACAGAGGGGTGTTTTACACGCTTAAAAAACTCAACCTTACCGTAATGGGAGATATAGGCTGTTACACTTTGGGCGCGATACCGCCGCTCGGCGCGATTGACGCCACGGTATGTATGGGAGCGAGCATAGGAATGGCGATAGGTGCGGACAAAGCCGACCCGAAAGCGCACGAGCATACGGTTGCGGTTATCGGGGATTCTACGTTTATTCATAGCGGAATTACCGGTCTTATCGACGCGGTTTACAACAAAGCGAACGTAACGGTTATCATTCTCGACAACCGCACCACGGGAATGACGGGGCATCAAAACAACCCTGCGAACGGCAAGACGATACGCAACGAGCAGACTTACGAACTCGATCTCGAAACGGTGTGCAAGGCGGTCGGAGCGGACTCGGTCGTTACCGTTGACCCGTACGATCTCGACGCGTTCAAAGAAACGGTAAAAACCGAACTGTCGCGAGACGGAGTATCTGTTATTGTAAGCAAACGCCCGTGCGTACTGCTCACAAAAAGGCTTTACGACGGGTTTACGGTAGAGAACTGTAAAAACTGCAAAGCGTGTATGAAACTCGGCTGTCCCGCGATAAGCAGCACGGAAAGCGGCGTTAAAATCGACGTATCGTTATGTACGGAGTGCGGACTTTGCCAAAAGGTTTGTCGATTCGGCGCGATAAGAGGAAAGGAGAACAAATAATTATGGACATACTTATAGCAGGCGTAGGCGGACAGGGTACTCTTCTCGCGAGCAGAGTGTTGGGTCGGTATGCTTTAGACAACGGACTTGACTGCAAACTTAGCGAAGTACACGGAATGAGTCAAAGGGGAGGCAGCGTAATCACGTTTGTAAGGCTCGGTAAAGACATTTATTCGCCGATTATCGAAACGGGCGGAGCGGATGTGGTTATTGCGTTTGAAAAACTAGAAGCGTTGCGATATGCTCATTATTTGAAGGAAGGCGGAATGATGTTATATTCGACGCAGGAAATAATGCCGATGCCCGTAGTTATCGGCGCGTGCGAGTATCCGAGCGACATCGAGGAAAGACTGCCGAAAAACAAATTTGCGGTAGACGCGCTCGGGCTTGCGGAAAAAGCAGGAAACAGTAAAGCGGCGAACTCGGTTATGATAGGCGCGTTTACCAAGATAATGAAACTGGACAAAGACAAAATGAAAGCGGCGCTTATGGCGTCGATACCGCAAAAACTTACTGAAATTAACGACAGAGCATTTGAATACGGCTATGCCGCGGAGTAAAATTATAGCGATATGAGAAAAACCGAAATAAAAACCATAGAGAACGGTGTAAAACCGAAACGGAAAAAATTAACGAAAAAGGCAATCGCATTGATTGTGGTTTGCAGTTTGCTTGGTTCGATTGTTATAGTCGCGATCGGGTTGTGGTTCGGGATATATGCAGACAAGAAGTACGAGTTTAGTCTTGAGCAATATCTAAGCGGAGCGAAACTCGTATGGAGCGACGAATTCGACGGAACGGAGATAGACGGCGAAAAGTGGCTTATCGAAGGCGAAGGTCACGAAGACAACCGCTACCCCCGCCGTGGCGGGTACTGGTCTACGGACGCGGTTTCCGTTTCGGACGGGTTTGCCACGATAAAGACTTATAAAGCCGACGACGGGTATTATTATACCGGTGCGCTTAGTTCGCAAGACAGGTACGAATCGAAGTTTGGGTACTATGAAATACGGTGTAAGTTACCCAAAGCGTACGGAATATGGTCGGCGTTTTGGTTTATGCCCGTAGGCGACGAGTTTCATAACGGCAACGACGACGGCAAGTCTGCAGGCAATGAAATAGACGTTTTTGAAGCGCCGGCGTATCCGAGAGAAAAGGTGCAACAAACGGTGCATATCGGCGGATACGGTGCTAAGCACAGGACAATTACAAATATAAAGTGGCTGATAAACGAACTCGGAGACGTATATGACGAGTTTCACACTTACGGTCTTTATTGGAATGAAGAAATATACATTTTTTATGTAGACGGGAAAGTCGTGTGGAAGACAGATGCCGGCGGACACGTATCGATAATAGACGAATATATGATAATATCGACCGAAATCGGCGGCAAAGTGAACAAAGACGGGATTCCGGAAACGGGCGTCGCTTGGGGAAATCCGACGATGTTTAAGAATCCGGATACCGAGTTGAACGATTGGTCAAAATCGGCAGACTTCGTTATCGACTACGTAAGACATTATCAATAGTCGGAGAGATACGTTCAAACGACAGACGATAATCACCGAGATAACATAAACTCTTTACCGCAACGCGTTGCGGTAAAGAGATGTTAGATTAATAGCGATTTCATAAAACAAGAAATTTTGGCAAAGAACGAGGCGAGTTGGGAAGTAAATAAGTTGACAAAATCACAAAAAACGTCCATAATATAGTAAGTCTTAAAATGGCAGGCGATAAGTAGGGAAGAGGAAAAGAACAAGCACACGGAAGCATATCGAAGCGGTCATAACGAGGCGGTCTTGAAAACCGTTTGGGCGCAAGCCCACGGGGGTTCGAATCCCTCTGCTTCCGCCAAATACGGCATAAAGCGGTCAAAACGACCGCTTTTGCCGTATTTAGGGGGAAACGGGGGACGAACGCTCCGTGTGGGGGTGCGTAAGTTTGCCGATAGGCAAACCTGACGAGGTGGTAGAAACGATAACGACGGGAAGAAAGAAATCAGCACGAAAGAACTAATAAAGAGAAAGAAAAGGTACGAGTTATCCCTCTGCTTCCGCCAAATACGGCATAAAGCAGTCAAAACGACCGACATATAGTTTGTTTTTTTCGAGTTTAAGTGGATTGTTCGGTAAATGATAGACCGTGCCGCAAAGTGCCGCGCTTGTATAAGTCAAGTATTCGTCGTATAAGTCAAGTATTCGTCGCGGTGCCACTTAGATTCGTTTATCAAAATACTGCGTTAAAATGTTATAAGGGGTTGAAAAAATCGTTGCTCTATTATACAATGTATTGAAGGAATTCAAAGGAGAGTCTTATGTCAAAATTATCGAAAAAAACAACATTTACAATTTTTTGTATTTTGTGCGGAATTATATTAGTCGCTTCAATTCTGATTCCCGTTTTATATGGATGTATTGTCGGATATGCCGAGTGCGTCGGCGAAAAAGAATACAAGTTTACTTCGCAAGTTATGAGAATTGAAGCGGACGGCATTGATCACTACGGCAAGATTATGATTCCCGAAGGGGAAAGCGGTAAAAAGTACCCGACCGTCATCTATGCGCACGGCGCCGAGAGCGATTACAAAGCAGACATTGCTACATTGAAGAGCCTTGCAAAAAGCGGTATCGTGTGCTATACGTTTGACTTCTATGGTTGGACGAAACGCACCAAAGGCGAAAAAAGCGGCGCGTGGTTCAAAGGTACTGCACGTGGCGTTGATAATGCCTACGAAACCAAGGTGTTGGAGCAAGTTGCCGAACTCAATGCCATAATTGAAAAAATCAAGACTCTTGATTATGTAGATGCTGACAATATCTTCTTGCTCGGTAGCAGTATGGGCGGCGCGACGGTAGCCACGTGTGCGGTAACGCACAGCGAAGATATTCGCGGAATTATATTGCAATACCCCGCTATCAATCTCAACCACGATGCAATGGTGGACGGCGCAACTTACGATGTAAATCGCTATACCCGTAACGTGTTGCTTTTGCAAGGGACAAAAGATGTTATCGTTCCTCTCACCATGAGTCAAAGTTTATATGCACATTACAATAAAAACATCAAGCATTGCACTATGCGTACATACATCGGAGAGCCGCACGTATTTCACGGTAAATACAAAATTATTGCCGCACGCGAATGCTATGAATTTATTCAAGACAATTTGGCATAGTCTTTTGATTTAAGTTGCTATTGCTTCTGCCAAATACGGCATAAAGCGGTCAAAACGACCGCTTTTGCCGTATTTAGGGAAGACGGGGGACGAACGCTCTGTGCGGGGGTGCGCAAGTTTGCCGAAGTTTTTGTTCCATTATGCAATTTTTAAGGATAAAATAAGTTTTTAAGAAGATACTTTTGAAAAAGGGGTCTGTGGGAATAAAAATAACGGGACGAAATGATAAAAACGTGAAGATAAAAGAACTGTGGCGCGACGGGTTTTTCTCGATAATTACCGCTTTTTCTTTTGCCGTGTATAACGGTTATCTCGGCTTAGCGAAAAACTACTATTTCGGATTTTCAGTTGCCGTTTATTACTTACTTCTTTGCTCGGTGCGCGGCGTTTCTTACGTCGCTCTAAAAAAAGAAAAACAATATCCCGATGAGAATTTTGACCGATATTACGTCGTTTCTGCAGTGTTGCTTTTACTCGTCAATATTTTCCTTATCGGTCCGATGATTTTAATGGTTTTTCAAAAACGCGTGGTTTCATTAGGCTCCGTTCCTGTCGTCGCGGTTGCAACGTACACGCTTATTAAAATAATTCTCGCGACAAGAAACTATCGCAAAAGCGTGGCTTGCTCGCTAAAACAATCTTACGCAAGGCGAGCGGTTAATCTTGCGGACGCGCTTGTGTCGCTATTGACGTTGCAAAACACGATTATCGCAGTAAACGGCGGAGTGACCGCAAATTCGACTCGCGCGCTATCCGTTTGCTCTTGCGCCATCGTATACGTGATAATAATGTCTATTTCCGTAGCATCGTTTGTTCGTACGAAAAAAGCCGTGCGAAACGAATAAAACGCCCGACGGCTTGCGACGACCTCACAAATTTACGTATTTATACAAAACTATGAGTTTACGTCGATTTAAGGCGAGCGTTTTAAGTCCGTTCGGTTAATGCTTTGTTAAATCAGCAATAACAAATAAATCACAAACGAAACGGTGGCGGATATTTTTGCCCGAAACGGCAGGTTTTACGGAAAAATCGGCATTAGCGTATTTACACGAACCATGCGATGTGGTACAATCATTTTGAAAAAATATCAATGACGGAGTTCGATATGAAGAAGGCGGGCAGAATACTAGGCGGAACGATTATCGGTATTGTACTAATGGCGTTAATTCTTTGCGTTGCGGCGTTTGTCGAGAACAGCGGCAAGACGTATACCTACATAGGTAAAACGGTGTTCGTTGCGGGGCAAAGTTTCGATTTTGACGATTCCCGTATTTTACAAAAGAACGAAAACGGCGAAGTTACCAGAAAAATTCGCATAGGCAAAAACGACGTTTACGATTTTTCCACAGAAAATGCCGGAAGCGGCGAGTTCGTCGTTAGGGTGGCGAATACTACGGTTTCGGTACCCTATACGGTGTGTTCCGATACGCAAAATCTTGGAGAAAAAAAGTGCGAAGTTATAAGCGGAACGCAAGCGAGAATTTATCGAGATCTTATATACGGGACGAGGCTGGGCGAAATTAATTCTGCCAACAATCAAACGTTTGACGTATATCTTCCCGACGCGCTCGGTCGTATAAAGCCTGCCGCGCCCGTGGTGCTTATCGTGCACGGGGGAGCGTGGATGTCGGGAGATAAAAACGGTGACGTAAACGCGCTTTGCGACGCGCTGGTCAGAGAAGGGTTCGTCGTGTTTAGTATGAACTATCGTCTTGCGACGATGAAAATCGGCGGCGGAACGATAGGGCAGATGTTAAGCGACATAGACGCAATGGTGGCGCACATAAAATTGCTTTTGCCCGAAATCGGAGTAAACGCAACCAAAATCGGAATAGGCGGAATATCCGCAGGCGGACACCTATCGTCGTTATACGCATATAAAAAAGGACGCACCGCGCCGATTGAAATTGCGTTTGAAATCGATATAGTAGGGCCTAATCAGTTTAGCGATATAGGATATAAAAAGACGATAGAGCCTTATTTTTACGCGACGTATGCCGGGGATAAACTTGCGTCAATCAAAAAAATTCTTCAACCTATGTTGGTAGAACTTCTTTATTCGATGAGCGGATTTCCCGACGAGTCCATACCCGAACTCGAACTTATAAGGAAAGGGGAACTTGCTGCGGATGCGGACCTTACCGCGTTATGGAGTAAGATAGACGAGTTTTCGCCGGTGACATACATTGACGCAGGGTCTTGTCCGACTATTCTTGCGTACGGCGCAATCGATAAAAGTACGAGCGACAATTTTTTGCTTAATCTGTTCCCCGACGACGTAACAACCGATTCGATGGTTCCGACAACGTGTTACGACACGATGGTAAAACTTCTAAAAGAAAACAACGTACCTTACGTCGGGCAAATTTTTTATGGTTACGACCATACTGCCGTGGCGTGCATAAGCGGCAAACCGTCGCTTGAATGGATAGTGGAGCAAGTCAAAGAATTTTCCGCTAAATATATCAAACCGTAAACAAAAATATCGCTTGCCGTAAGGCGAATATAACTTTCGCACAACGAAATATAACGGCGAAAGCAATATCGCTTTGCGTTAGCGATTAGCAAAATATAACTTAATTGCGTAAGCGACATAACTAGGCGCGACGTCGCATCGATTATTCATATTTAAGTCTTTCGATTATTATACCCTTATCGCGCCATTTATCGGAGTAATGCGCGTAGTCCTCCGCGTGGACGTAGACGTACGTTTTATTGGGTTTATCGAGATTTTCGCCGAGTGTGGTAAATTGAAAACTGTTTTGAACGATTTCGACAGACGAACGGCACCGCGTCATATCTATTTTTTCGAGCGCGCCGCAATTAATGACGGCAAAAGGCGCAACGTAAGTAAGGCTTTCGGGCAAAACAAGCAGTTGCATATTGCCGGTATATCGTTTGTTTTTATCTTGTGAGATGAAGTGGTTAATCGCGCGAGTATTTATTCTCGTAATTTCGGTGCCGTGTTCTAGTGCGGAAAGGTCGATAACGAGCGGTGTTTTCTTTTTCGACGGGTCGCTCGGGCGATTAAGTATCGTGTATTTATCGTAGCGGTAGTCGCCCGCCCCAAAGCGTAGAAGGGTATGTTCGCCGAAGTTTATCGCGTCTTCGTCGTTTACGGTGATTACGAATTTTGTGCAGAACAAATCTTTGTATAACGGGTTGTCGGTTTTATATCCTTCTAAAAACTCGTCGGGAACGACAAGGCAGACGTTTCCGTCGGGAATAAAAGCGTAGTCGCCGATTTTCACGTTTCCGCCGTTAAAATAAACCGTTAATTCGGATTGATTTTCGTTGCTAAACGCACCGTCCGCGATAAGGGTTGCGTTATCGGGCAAGTTTACTTTGCCGTTTCCTACGAAAGTTTTTCCTAATCCTACGTTGCAACCGTATACTATCGTATCGACGTACACGACGTACGGGGCGCGGTTAATCTGCGAATTGTAAAGCGCGGTTTTATAAAAAGCGTTTGCACCGCAAAAATCGACGTTTTTTGTGTTAATCACAGTGCTTAGTTTGTCGCATTCCGCAAAAGCATAGGCTTTTATTTCGGTTACGTTTTTAAGATTTGCGCTTGTGATTTTTGTTTTATAAAACACGCCGTAATCGATTGTTTTAAGGGACGTCGGTATGCTTAGGGTAAGATTTTCGCAATAACCGAACGCAAACGCGCCTATTTCTTCCACGGTGTTCGGGAGATTTATTTTTTCGAGTTTTTTGCAAGCGTCTTCTTCTTTGGGTACGGTTTCGTCGTTATCGTTCTTGCCCGACGGTACCCCGAAAGCGAATTTACCGATGGTTTTAAGCGCGCTGCCCGTTTCTATTTCGACTTCGACAAGAGAAGAACAACCCGCAAACGCGAATTCCCCTATGCTTTCGTACGACGACGGAATGAAAACTTTCTTAATGCCCGTATCGGAAGCAAACGCACCGTTCGCTATGCCGCGTACGCTTTTGCCGTCGGCAACGGACGGGAGATAGAGTTCTTCGTGTTTGAGTTCCTTGTAAAGCAAACCGCAAAGATACCCGTCGCCGTCTATCACGAACGAGTTCGCTTTTTCGGTTCGGCGGCAATAAAGCGTTAAATTATCCTGCACCTTTTGGGTAGCGGTATCGAATCTGGTCGAACAACTCGCGTCGGTAAACCACCCGTCCACGTCGTAAGCGGAATATGTCGGTAAAGCAAAAGTTATTAGTTCGCCTTCACGGTAACTTTCGTTCTTTATAAGCGTAAACGGATAATCAAGAAAAAACGAAACCGTATATTCCTTTTTTTGATTGTAATCGACGTTTGTCGGATCTGTCGCGTCGGACACTACGAGAGTGGCGGTGGCGGTCTTGTCGCCCGAAGCAAGCGTGACGACCGTTATTCCCGTTTTTAGCCCCCTAACTACGCCGTTTTGGGTAACCGTAGCGACGGTTTCGTTATCAACGCGGAGCGAATAATCCGCTTTTTTCGGGAAAACGGTGAAGTCGAGAGTAAGTTCTTTTCCTACGCCTACGACAAATTTCTCGGCGTTAAACGACACGACGGACGCGGTCGAACAACCGACCGACAGAGCGCAAAGGACGGTCGTGACGGCGAGTAAGGCGAGGATAAGACGTAAATTTTTTTTCGCAAACATAATTCTTAATGTAGTATATCATAAACTGCGGTTCCGCGCAAAGGGTTGTTAAAGTTTATTTAAGAAAGTAAAGGATAAAAAAATAAATAATCATTAAATTAGGGTCTAGCGGCAACGTGACGTTGCATCCTGTAATCGGGCAAAGTAAGTCGCGGAAAAAATGCTTTTTCTGTCGGCAACGTGACGTTGCATCCTGTAATCGTGCAAAGTAAGTCGGAGAAGAAATGCTTTTTCTGTCGGCAACGTGACGTTGCATCCTGTAATCGTACAAAGTAAGTCGCGGAAGAAATGCTTTTTCTGTCGGCAACGTGACGTTGCATCCTGTAATCGTACAAAGTAAGTCGGAGAAGAAATGCTTTTTATGTCGGCATGGCGGTAGCGCGTTTAAGTTGCTCGTTATTGACATTAAGGCATAATTAATGTATTATAAATACAATAACAGAATAATGTGGCAAAACGAAGTTTTGTCGGCAACGAGAGTTGCGTTTTGCGTAAAGCAAGCGTCGTTTTTGTCGAAACAGGGCGGATAAGCAAAAATATAAGGAGAGAAGAGATGTTTTTCACGCAGTTCGGATTACTTTTTTCTAATATGGAATGGTTTGTGCTTGTCTGTTTTATCGCAGGGCTTGTTTTGATTTTTGTCGAGATGCTCGAACCCGGGTTCGGGGCGTTCGGGATAACGGGGAGTATTTGTTTGGTCGCTAGTATAGTTTTGCGAGCGGTTTTCCGTAAAGACGAAGACGTGGTTGTTATGCAAATTTTTCAATTTGTTCTTTTGGACGCGATTATTTTCGGAATATTATTTTTGTTTATGTTTATTGCGCATAAAAAAGGGTGGCTTAAAAAATCCGCGATATTTCGCACGGGAACGGCAGTTGACGAAAAATTCAGCGACGGAACGAAAAATTACTTATTCCTATTAGGGAAACAAGGCGACGCCGTCACGGTTTTGCGCCCGTCCGGGAAAGCGGAAATCGAGGGTGTAATTTACGACGTGGAAAGCGACGGATTTCTCATTGAAAAAGGCGTTAAAATCAAGGTTTGCGCCGTCGAAGGGGGAATAATCAAGGTGACCAAAGTCGTTGATTAAGTTCAAAACGGCGAAAATCAATAAAAAAAGTAAATATCGGAGGGTACGAAATGTTTTTATCTTTACTCGGGCTTAACGTAGCCGGGCTTGTAGCCGGGATAGTTATCGTTGTGGTTGCGCTCATCGTGTTTTTCGCGATGGTGCCGGTATCCACTTGGTTCCGCGCTTTGGTAAGCGGCGCGCCCATATCGATGGGAAAACTCGTCGGGATGCGTCTTCGCAAAATTAAAATCGGTATGATTGTCGAGGCGTACATTACGGGGAAAAAAGCGGGGCTTAACATTAATATCAACGAACTCGAAACGCATTATATGGCGAAAGGGGACGTTCAAAAAGTCGTAAACGCGCTTATCAGTGCGCACAGCGCGAACATAGAACTGACCACGAAAACAGCCATGGCAATCGACCTTGCCGGAAGAGACGTGCTTAACGCGGTTAAAGTAAGCGTTAATCCGAAAGTTATCGAAACGCCCGTTATCGCGGCGATAGCGAAGGACGGAATCGAACTGCATTGTAAGGCGAGAGTTACGGTAAGGGCGAACATTTCTCGACTTATCGGCGGCGCAGGGGAAGAAACAATTATCGCGAGAGTAGGAGAAGGGATAGTGACGACGGTCGGTAGCGCGGACGCGCATAAGGACGTACTCGAAAATCCCGACAGTATCAGCAAAACGGTGCTTAACAAAGGTCTGGACAACGGCACGGCGTTTGAAATTCTTTCCATCGACATAGCGGACATCGACGTCGGCAGAAACATCGGCGCGCAACTTCAAATGGACCAAGCGGAGGCCGACAAGAGAATAGCGCAAGCGAAAGCGGAAGAACGCAGAGCGATGGCGGTCGCTACCGAGCAGGAAATGAAAGCAAAAACGCAAGAAATGCGCGCTATGGTAATCGAAGCGGAAGCGGAAGTTCCGAAAGCGATGGCAGAAGCGTTAAAAAGCGGTAAACTCGGCGTAATGGACTATTACAATATGGAAAACGTAAAAGCGGACACGGCGATGCGTAACGCTATCGTAAACCCGACGACGCACGCGTCCTCCGGCACCGACAAGAAATAAAAAAATTTGGTGAATTATGGCACAACTAGACGAATTGTTTACCGGCGCGTCCGTTAAAAAACCGCTATCTCGCCCGACCCGAAAGACGCTAGACAAACGCGTCGAAAGGGACGTTGCGCGGCGGAAACCGCCGCGCGCCGAGCAGCGCGAAGACGACGAGGCGTACGCGCACAAAACAGACGCGAATTGCGGCGGAGTGCTAGAAAGCGTGGAAAATGCGTGTAACGGCAACCGATATCTCGAAGCGATGATACTCGGCGATATTCTAAATTCGCCGAAATTTAAAAATTCAATAAAAAAATAAACCGCGCCGAGCGTCCCGACGATCGGCGACAAAACGAAAAGGATAAAATGACAAGACAAGCAGGAGTATTACTAAACGTATCTAGTTTGCCGGGGAAATACGGCATAGGCGGATTTTCTTGCAACGCGGAGTATTTTCTCAATGAGTTTGCAGGAATGGGGTTCAAAATTTGGCAGACGTTGCCGATTACCGCGTTAGGGTTCGGCAATTCGCCGTACAGCGGAATTTCGTCGTACGCGGGCAATTTTCTTTATATCGACCCCGAACGGCTCGACGGGCTTCTCACAAGGGAAGAACTCGCGTCGCACGAGTATAAGGGCAGTATATATTTGACCGATTACGGTTATGCATATGAAACGAAAACGAAACTTCTTCGGCTTGCCTACACGCGGAAAACGTACGAACTAGAACAAAAGATAAACGCGTTTGCCGAAGAAAACTCGGAGTGGATTTACGATTACGCGGCGTTTATGACGCTTAAAAAGATGAACGGCGAGAAGTGCTGGATAGAGTGGGGAGCATACGCGAAACACTCGCGCGCGCTTGTGAAACAGGTATTCAAAGATTTCGGCGAAGAAACAAGATATTATTTGTTCGAGCAGTACTGGTTTTTCAAGCAATGGAACAAGATAAGGGAATATGCCGCTAATTTGGGAATAAAAGTATTTGGCGATTTGCCCATCTACGTAAGTTACGACAGCGTGGACGTATGGGCAAACACAAAGTGTTTCAAACTCGGCTCAGATTATAAACCGACGTCCGTTGCGGGAGTTCCGCCCGATTATTTTGCCAAAGACGGGCAACTGTGGAATAACCCGCTTTACGATTACTCGGAAATGGCGAAAGACGGGTACAAGTGGTGGACGGACAGAATAAAGCACGCGGAAAAACTTTACGACGTGCTTAGGATAGACCATTTTCGCGGACTTTACGAGTATTGGGCTGTGCCTGCCGGAGCAAAGACCGCAAAAGAAGGAAAGTGGTGTAAGGGTCCCCAAAAAGCGTTGTTTGACGCCCTAAAAAAGCGTAACGTGAATATCGAAATCATCGCAGAGGACCTGGGAATCATCGATGAACACGTCGAACGGTTTTTGGAAGAAACAAAGTTTAAGGGAATGAGAGTGATGCAGTTCGGGTTTGACGGCGATAAAAACAACAAACATTTGCCGCACAATTACGAAAAGAATTGCGTCGCTTATACCGCGACGCACGACAACGATACGACGCTCGGATGGTTGCTCAGCCTCGATGACGCGACGCTCGAAAGCGCGCTTAATTACGTTGCTTGCGACTCGGGTTACGGTTGGGCGGACGGCGCGGGAAAGTGTCGCGCTACGAGGGCGTTTATACGCGCGGTTATGGCAAGCGTGGCGGACGTTGCTATCGTGCCGATGCAGGACTTGTGCGGATACGGCTCGGATACGAGAATGAACACGCCGGGGCAGGCGGACGGTTGTTGGCGGTACAGGACGAATTATTCCGCGATAAACAGCGTGGACCACGCGTTTATAAGAAATCTTATCACTACCTACGGGCGGTAACGTTTCGGAGAAAGGAAAATGAACGCCGTTAATTACGATAAACTTATGACGGACGAGTTAAAAAAACTCGATTATAAACCGACGCTATTATTGCATAGTTGTTGCGCGCCGTGTTCGTCTTATTGTATAGAAGAACTCGTAAGGTATTTCAAATTGACGGTGTATTACTATAATCCGAACATCGATTCTGCCGAAGAATACGACAAGCGGAAAAATGAGCAACGCCGATTTATCGAAGAATTCGCGCCCGAAGTCGAATTTTTAGGGGAAAAACACGAAAGCGAAAGGTTTTACGAAGCGGTAAAGGGGTTGGAAACCGAACCCGAGGGCGGAAAGAGGTGTCGGGTTTGTTTTGCGCTTAGGTTAGGCGAAACCGCAAAAAAGGCTAAGGAAAACGGGTTTGAATACTTTGCCACGACGCTTACGATTTCCCCGTTAAAAAACGCGCGCGTCGTCAACGAAGTGGGGGAGGAACTCGAAAAACTGTACGGAGTAAAATATTTGCCGACGGATTTCAAAAAACGCGGCGGATTTTTGCGTAGCACGGTTTTGTCCGAACGATACGGGATATACCGACAGAATTATTGCGGATGCGAGTATTCTAAGTAATGCGGCTCGTTACGTCGAATCGGTTATTTGCGGCGGAGTGCCGAAGTTATGGCGAAACTTGTTAAAATTTGTTAAAATTTAAGTAAAATTAAGCCTAACATTAAATTATATTTAAGTAGTTCGGGTTACGATACCTGCATAGGTACCCTTGGAAAAGGGGAAGAAGGTGTTTATGAAGAAGAAAATATTTTACGTTGTTACGATTGCGATTATACTGGTTTGCGCGATTTCTCTTTCCGCGTGCAGCAACGGCGAAAGCGGCGGCAAATCGGCGTACGACCTTGCTAAGGAAAACGGGTTTCAAGGGACGCTCGAAGAGTGGCTTGAAAGTTTGAAAGGTACGGACGGGAAAGACGGCGTAGACGGAAAGGACGGGAGAAACGGAATCGACGGCGCGGCAGGAAAGGACGGAACGACTTATTTTACCATAATCGATTATTACAATGCAGCGAAAGAAGAAGGTTACGATAAAGATTTACTTACGTTTATCAAAGAAAACATAGGTACGAACGCGAACGGAGAACAAACCGTCGTAGCGAAGGATTTACTTTCGTCGGTTGCCATAACCTGCGTACAGGAAATTACGTCTACCGATCTTTTCGGAAGTACGAAAACGGAAAAAACGCCGGTAGGCGGCAGCGGAATTATTTACAAACTCGACAAGAGCAAAGGAGACGCGTACGTAATAACAAACTTTCACGTCGTGTACAATTCGTCGGCGAACACGAAAGACAAGATAAGTCAAGACATAGGCGTATATCTTTACGCGGGATATACCGACAAGCAAAAAATTGCCGCGACGTATGTCGGCGGCGCGATGAACTACGACATTGCGGTACTGAAAATCGAAGGGAGCGAGATACTGAAAAACTCGTCTTGCGAAGCGGTTGTTTTTGCCGACAGCAACGAAGTCGCGGTAGGGCAGACGGCGATTGCCATCGGCAATGCCAAAGGCAGCGGAATATCGGTTACGAGCGGTATTGTAAGCGTGGACAGCGAAAATCTTTCGATGACGGGGGCGGACGACAAAACCACGGTCAAGTTTCGCGTTATGCGCGTGGACTGCGCGATTAACAAAGGGAACAGCGGCGGCGGTTTGTTCGACGCGGACGGCAGGCTTATCGGTATCGTGAATGCGAAAATGATAACCGCCGACGTGGAAAACATCGGCTACGCAATTCCGTCCAACGTAGTTAAATACGTTGCGGAAAACATTATTTACAATGCGAGCGAAGGGTATCGGGGCGTTAAAAAGGCGATGCTCGGAATAACGGTTATCAGCAACGAGCCGAAAGCGGTTTATTACAGCGAAATAGGCAAAACGGTTATCGAAGAAACGGTTACCGTATACGAGAGCGAGCAAGAAAAAACCGTTATTGAAGAAGGTTCGCTGGCGTACGGGTATTTGAAGAACGGAGATATATTGAAAAAAATCGCGTTTGACCGCGAGAGCGACGGAACGGAAGGGTACACGGAGGAAATTGCGATAACGAGATCGTATCAAGTAGTGGACCTTATGCTGACGGTTAAACCCGGGGATAAGATAAAAATCACGTTTGACAGACCGATTACGAAAGGAGAAACGACTACTTACGAGCAAACCGCGGTAGAGATACAGGTTACGGAAAAGAGCGTAAGCGAAGTCAAATAAAAAATGGTAATTACCGAAGAACTGAAAAAAAACGGCATTTATTTAACCGACGCGCAGTCTGAAAAAATGACTGCGTTTTGTCGTATATTGCTTGAATACAATCAAAAAATAAACCTTACGAGCATAACGGACGAACGAGAGATAGCGGTTAAGCACGTTTTAGACAGCGTAAAAGGGCTCGAATATCTGCCGAAGAAAGGGAAAATAGTAGACGTGGGGAGCGGAGCGGGGTTTCCGAGCATACCTCTTATTATCGTAGGCGAAAGCGACGACAGAGAGTTTGTTTTGCTTGACAGTTTGCGTAAACGCGTGGATTTTTTGAATTATGTTATTAAAGAACTCGAACTTAAAAACGCGGTTGCCGTTCACGCCCGCGCCGAGGAAGAGGGAAGAACTCGCAGATGCGGTTACGACTGCGCGGTGGCGCGGGCGGTTGCGCCGCTTAACGTCCTTGCGGAATATGCGTTGCCGTTACTTAAAGAGCGCGGCGTACTCGTCGCGTATAAAGGGAAACCCGACGAAGAGATAGCGGCGGCGGAGAGAGCGTTAAAAATGCTTAACGGGAAGATAAAGTCGGTAGTTCGTTACAGGCTGGCGGACGAATACGACAGAAGTTTCGTTATTGTGGAAAAAACGGGGAAAACTCCCGATAAATATCCGCGAGGACAGAACAAACCGCGAATTTTGCCTTTGTGATTATTTACAAAAAAGAAAATAAGTGTTAGAATTAAAAAAAACGGTAGGAGAAAAAAATGGCTAAACCCGTAAAAAGAGGATTGAACGCGTTGCTCGCCAACATAGAAGACCTTAGCCCGGACGTGAAAACCGAGGATAAGATTTATAGCGTACCGCTCGATAAACTCGTTCCGAACCCCGACCAACCGAGAAAAAGTTTTAACGAAGACAGCCTTATCGAACTTGCGGGTTCGATAAGAAACCACGGCATAATACAACCGCTTGTCGTAAAGAAATCGGGCGAAGAATACGTTATAATCGCAGGCGAAAGGCGTTATCGCGCGGCAAAAATGGCAGGAATCAGCGAAGTTCCCGTTATCGTCAAAGAATACGACGACGTAAAGACAAAAGAAATAAGCCTTATCGAGAACCTTCAAAGAGAAGACCTTAACGCGATGGAAGAAAGCGAAGCCATACGCGAACTTATGGAAACGTATAACCTTACGCAAGAAGAAGTCGCGCAAAAACTCGGCAAAGCGCGCCCGAGCATAGCAAACACGCTTAGATTGCTCAATCTCGCAGGCGAAGTCAAAGAACTCGTAAGACGGGATAAACTTAGCGCGGGACACGCAAGAGCGTTGCTTGCGGTGACCAACCCTATCCATCAAATAGAGATGGCGAAAAAAGCCGTACTCGAAGGGTGGAGCGTAAGGGAAACGGAAAAACAAGTAAAATATTATCTTAAACCCGAAACAAGACCGAACAAAATCACCGAAAAAGTCAAAGAAAAAATGTCGGTGGAAATGCGGAGTTTCGTAGACGATATGACGAGAGTCTTTTCTACGAGAGTAAGACTTATGGGAAACGAGCAAAAAGGCAGAATATCCATCGATTATTTCAGCAACGAAGATTTGCAAAGAATTTACGAAGTAATCGAAAGTCTGAAACGCTAGACGAATTTTATTTTTCAAAACAAAGCCGTTAAAAAAAGTTTTTTTTTAACGGTTTTTTTTACGATAAATACGGAAATAGAATGAAAAATTTTTGAGAAATTAAAAAATGCTCGATTAGAACGGGCGGGCGGGTGGGGATATCCGCTTTTTTATATTCATAAAGACGTAAGTTCGTTGTTACGTTTGTTAGGTATAACGAAAACAACGATGGCAATAATAAGCGGTATGAAAAAGAATATCGCCATTTGTACGTTAATAATCTTTACCCTTTTACTGCTGTTCGGTTGCGTCGGTATAGGGAGGGAAAATCCCGACTTTTTACGCATACATATCCGAGCCAACAGCGATTCGCAATGCGACCAAGAAGTTAAACTTACCGTAAGAGATAGCCTTATCGGGTACCTATCTCCGCTGCTTAGGAACGCCAAAACCAGAAATAGCGCGGAAAAAATAATTATTGCGCATAAGGACGGCATAGAGAAAGCGGTGGACGAACTACTTTATTCGTGCGGATATTATTACGGTTGCGAAGTGTACGTCGATACCGAATACTTCGACAAGCGAAGTTATGAAAATCTTACGCTCGAAGAGGGGTATTACAAAGCGATTATCGTTAACCTCGGAACGGGGAAAGGGAAAAACTGGTGGTGCGTGGCGTTTCCGCCGTTGTGTTTTACGAGCGAAGATTACGATAACGTTAATTACAAGTCGATTTTATATGAAATAGTGAAAAAATACTCGGATAAGGAGAAGAAATGAGCAAAGGGAAAAAGTTAAAAATAGTTAATATAACGATAGTCGGGATAGTGATATTTGCCACGGCGTTTACCGCGATTTATCTTTTCGGGGGGTTCGGAACAGGAGAGAACGAGGCGGAGGCGGCGACGGTAGTCAAGCAGGGCAGTACCGGGAAAACGGTAAGGTCGATACAAACTAAACTCAAAAGTTGGGGATATTATAAGGGAAGCGTGGACGGGATTTTCGGCGCGCAGACAAAAATCGCAGTAAAGAATTTTCAAAAAAAGAACGGGCTTACGGCAGACGGCGTAGTCGGGAAAAGAACCGCCGACGCGATGGGAATAACGCTTTCGGGCGGGTCGAGCAACGGTAACGCGTCGGGCGACGTATATCTTTTGGCAAGGCTTATAAACGGCGAAGCGCGCGGAGAACCTTACGTCGGACAGGTAGCGGTGGGCGCGGTCGTGCTTAACAGGGTCAAGAGTTCTAAGTTTCCGAATACGATAAGCGGAGTTATTTATCAAGCAGGCGCGTTCGACGCGGTTAGGGACGGGCAAATCAATCTAGCCCCGTCGTCGTCCGCATTACGAGCGGCGCAGGACGCGCTTAACGGTTGGGATCCGACGTACGGTTGTTTGTATTATTACAATCCGAAAACCGCTACAAGCAAATGGATGTTGTCCAAATCCGTGCATTTAAGGATAGGCGAGCATGCGTTTTGTTTGTAGGACGGTCGAGGATAAAGGGGAATAGAAATAAAATCACGGACGGGGTGAAGAAATGACGAAGAAAGTTAAAATAATTATAGGAGTAATCGCAGGTTTGTCCGTGGCGACGACGATTGCGCTCGCCGTACCGCTCGGAATTTTTTGTTCGAAATATTCGGGCGAAACGGACAGGGTGAAAAGTTTATACGAAAAAAGTTATCACGAAACGATGGACAGTATCGACAACGCTCAAAGCAAGTTATCGAAAGTCAACGTCGTGACTGCGGGTAAGGTAAAAAGAGAACTTCTTGCCGACGTGTGGAAAGAATGTGACGTCGCGGTGACTAATCTTTCGCAAATAGGTATAGACGGCGAGCAAATGGAAACAGTTACGAAGTTTTTGAATCAACTCGGAGATTATTCGTACTATCTTATGGGCAAGATAGGTGCGGGCGAAGACTTGAATAAGAACGAAAAAGACAACGTAAAACGGTTTCAGTCGCTGTTGACGAAATTAAAAAACGACTTGGGCGCGGTCGGGGAAGGAACGATTCGAGGCGGAAAGATAAACGCGGCGACGATAGCGGATTTGTCGGCAATAGGCGACGCGATAAAAAGTTATAGTTCCATCGATTATCCCGAACTTATCTATGACGGACCGTTCAGCGACGGGCTTAACGACAGAAAAGCCAAATTTTTGGAAGGGAAAGCGGAAATAACCGAAGAGGCGGCGATAAACAAGATAAAAGAACTGTTTTCGAGCGCAACCGACGTAAGAATTATCGGCAAAGGCAACGGCTCGATAGAAACCTACGTCGTAGGATTTAAGAAAGACGAACGAGAGTTTAGCGCGTTCGTTGCGAAAAAAGGCGGCGCGATTGCGTCGATGAACGGTTACGGAGATACCGAAAATCCGCTTAAAACCGACGCGGAATGCGTGGAAAACGCCAAAGCGTTTCTCGAAAAAGCAGGGTACGTTAATATGAGCGACGTGTGGGTGTACAATAACAACTCGACGGTGTACGTCAATTTCGCGTATACAGAAAACGGAACCGTGTTTTATCCCGACCTTGTTAAAGTCAAAGTGTCTGCGGAAACAGGCGAAATACAGGGCTTGGAAGCGACGAACTATTTATATAATCACACGAACCGTGACGTAAACTTCGATAAATCGGCGGAAAATACGATAAAAATAAGCGAAGATTTAACCGTGACAAGCACAAGATACTGCGTTATACCGACGGAATGGAATGAAGAAGTGTTTTGTAAAGAAGTTAAAGGAACAAGCGAAGGACTGACGTATTACGTCTATTACGACCTGTCCACGGGCGAAGAAATCCGCGCAATGGTGGTAATCGACGCCGACGGCGATAAATTGATTTAACGGCAAGTGTTTCGGCGATAAAAATATCGCCGAAACACCGATTTAGCGGTTCGGGATAGTAGTTTTTCCGAGCGATTTTTTTACGCGCGCGACGTTATTATTTGCGTATAGTTTTCTTTTTTACGGAAAAAGCGTGTTTACTAAAAAATTTTTGTTACGGAAAAGCGATAGATATAATCGGGAAGAACAACGCTCCGCATCGTAGCGTAAAGTTTGGTCGAGAAAAGAAAGGAATTATTTTAAGAATTTTACGTTTTTAGATATTATATCTGCGTAACTAAACGAATTAAGTTCGCCGCTTTGGCGACGGACGGTGAAGATGTTAGGATATGCGTTTTCGAGAATACCTTCGATGAGTTCTATTTTGTTTCTTCCTCTATTGACTTTTATTTTAACGCGCAGACCCGTGAGCGCGCGTACGTTTGCTTGCATTTCGGATAGGTTGTTTATTATTTCTCGCATTTTTATCGTCTCCGTTATTTTTTATGCCGTTTCGAGGACTTTTTTGTCGGGGAGTAAGGGTGTTTGTCTTGTTTTGCGGCAAGAAACACAGTTTTTTTCATACGTCCCCGTATAATTGTTCCCTCAAAAAAAATTTTAAGTCATATTTTTTTAACAAGGCAAATATCGTGTAATATAACTATGCGGGAGTGATTTGTTATGGAAAGCAATTATGTAGTGAACGGCAATTCAAAGGAGATTATCAAGGACGCTTTGCTTAGGGAAACGTGCGTTATTCCCGTAGAAAACGGACAAAGGGTACTCGGCGTGAGCGCAAGAAGCAAGATTACCGGTTGCGAAACGTTAGATAACGAGTTGCGCGTGAGCGTGAAAACGACTTTCAGAGCGGTTAAGTGCGATGAAGAAAACAATTATTTTTCAGATACCGTCGATTGCGAGAGCGTTCATACCATAAGTCGAGAGGGTATAACGCCGTCGTCGAAAGTTTGCGTTGACGCAAACGTGACCGAGTGCGAAAAGGTTTATGATAATCCGTATAAAGTGAGCGCAACCGTAGAAATAACGGGTTGGTTTATTAAAGTCGAAGAAATAACGTTTCTTAATCCGAGCAATGAAGAATTGTTTTGCAAGACGGAGAAAAGCGCGATAGAAAACGTCGTTCCGCTTTGCGATAACACGCTTAACCTTACGTTTACCGACGAAGCGAGAATGCCGATTGCAAAAATTCTCGATTATTCGGGCAACGTTACGATAGACGGAGTATACCCGTCGTCGGGGACGTACCGCGTCGAAGGCGACCTTATTCTGAGAATAGTTGCGGTAACGGATAACGGGCAGTTTATTACGCAAAGTTTTTCACATCCGTTTAGTTCCGAAAGCGCGGAAGAAAACATCACGAGCGATATGCGGCTTGACGCGGAAGGGAAGTTGAAATCGCTTACGTTTACCGTGACGGAAAGCGACAAGCGTATCGTCGTTTGCGATGCCGTGGTTAAGATATGCGGCGTTGCGCTTGAAGAAAAAGAAGTGGAAAAGACAGTCGATGCTTATTCTGTTAAGAACGAAATTGAAATAAAAAGCGAAAAGAAAACGGTTAATTCGCATTTTTGCATGCGCTCGGTGCGAGAAAAAGCGACGGCAACGCTCTCGGCAAACGGCGGAGTGAGCGAAATACTCGCGGTAATGACGCCTTGCGTGTCAACGAACGGCTCGATTAGCGATAACGGAATAAACGCAGAAGGCGTGATAAGCGTTGCGGTAATTTATCTTGACGAGAACGGGCAGGCGCGGTCGCTTGTCGGAGAAATACCGTTTTTAAGCAATCTCGGCGGCGATTATCCGTGCGAAACAGTGTTTGCCCCCGAAGTCGCGGTTACCGCTCTCGGAGCAAGACCCAGGGGAAGCAGCGACGTTGAAATAACGGCGGAGTTGCTCGTTACGGTAAGAGGCGCGAAGTCGAAAGAAATCACCGTAATATCGGACGTAGCGATAGGAAATGCGAAAGAAGAAGACGATTTTGCCGTAAGTTTGTATATAGTTAAGGCAGGGGAAACGCTTTGGGAAGTTGCGAAAGAACTTAACTGCGACGAAAAAACGCTGATAGAACAAAACCCGGATTTGCCAAGCCCCTTGACGGCAGGCGAAAAAATCCTCCTGTATAAGTATCTTCCCGAAGAATAAACTTCTTTAAGAAGACGAAAAAACCTTTCGGGCTCTCGGTTGCGAGAGCCCGAAAACGTATAAGAAGACAGTCGAATTAAAGGTTTAATTCGATTGAAGAACGGCAATTAGGACGCTTGAGCAAACGATAAGAGAAAGCGATGAAAAGAAAAAATGACGCGGCAAGAGAGAACGTAAATACGGTTTAAGGATAGGGAGTTGAGGGGAAGGAAGAATTTTTTTTGAAAGAATGATTAAAATAGTTGACAAAGCGTAGAGAATACATTATTATATAAAAGCATTGTCGCGGGGTAGAGCAGTCTGGTAGCTCATCGGGCTCATAACCCGAAGGTCGTGAGGTTCAAATCCCACCCCCGCAACCACAACATGTGGCGGCGTAGCTTAGTTGGTTATAGCGGCCGGTTCATACCCGGCAGGTCGTTGGTTCGAATCTGACCGCCGCTA
>CAKQTC010000004.1 GCA_934274515.1 uncultured Clostridia bacterium | reverse complement strand
TGGTCGGGGTGAAGAGACTCGAACTCCCGACCCCATGGTCCCAAACCACGTGCGCTACCAAACTGCGCTACACCCCGTCGTTGGTACATTCATAAGTGACGTTTAATAATATACTATATATATTCCCCAATGTCAAATACTTTTTTGTAATTTTCAAAAAATTTTTTTAGGTATTGTTTTCTCTCTCGACTTTTATTATCCCTTTTAGGGCGGACAACTTTTTGATGATTTTATCGAGATCGTCTGCCGAACGAATTTCAAGTATAATTTTAACAATCATCTTGTCTTTCGATTTCGACTCGGTTGCACTAAAAGATGTCATACGTAATCCGAGTTTTACGATAAGCCCCGTTATTTGTGCGATAACGTAGTTGTTTAAGTCTGTTTCTATATGGAGCGGAGCGTTGAAAAGCGTTCCGTCAACGTTTGTCCACCACGCGGCTTTGAAACGTTCTTTTTCCATATTTGCTATGTTCGGACAAGTTGCTTTGTGCGCGACGACTCCCCTGCCTCTCGTTATATAACCGACGATGTCGTCGCCCGGTAAAGGATTGCAACAACGGGCAATACTGATAGGAAAATCGTCAAACCCTTCGACGACAATTCCCGACCTCGCTTTTTGTTGAATAACCGTATCCGTCGAATTGAATTGTTGCGGGGCGGTTTTTACGACGGTTTTTTTGTAAAACTCGATTAACTTCGCGATAATTTGTTGCGCCTTTATTCCTCCGCAACCTATCGTGGCGTACATATCGTCCGTATCGTTGAGATTATGTTTATCTAATATCAGTTTAACCGACGAATCCATCATAAGGTCGCCCAAGGAGTATCCGCGCCGTTTCGCTTCTTCTTCCAGCATATCCCTTCCGAGTTTGATGTTCTCGGTTTTCATCGCCTTTTTGAAATAACTTCTGATTTTCGCTTTGGCGGTAGGTGTTTTTATAAAGTTTAACCAATCTCTAGACGGTCCTTTTGCGGCGTTTGACGTAATTACTTCTACGACGTCGCCGTTTTCAAGTACGGTACTAACCGGCTTGATTTTATTGTTTACCTTAATGCCGATACATCTGTTTCCGACTTCGCTGTGTATGCGATATGCAAAATCGATGGCGGTAGACCCTACGGGTAAATCGATAACCGTTCCTTTCGGCGTAAAAATAAAGATTTCGTTCGTGGAAACGTTCATTTTTAGAGTATCCAAAAATTCGAGCGAGTCTTTAAGATCGCCTTGTACGTCGATAACTTCCTTTATCCAACCTAATTTTTTGTCGAGTTCGGACATGGAACGCGAAGAAATACCTTCTTTATATTTCCAGTGCGCCGCGATACCGTATTCTGCTATGCGGTTCATTTCAACCGTACGAATTTGCACTTCGAATATCTGCCCGAAATCCGTGACAATCGTGGTGTGCAGACTTTGATACATATTCGGCTTCGGCGATGCTATATAATCCTTAAACCTGCCCGGAACGGGTTTCCACATCGAGTGAATTAACCCCAAAACGGTATAACAATCGCTTATCGTGTCTACTATTACCCTAACCGCAACAAGGTCGTATATCTCTTCAAACGTTTTGCCTTGATTGCGCATTTTTTTGAAAATAGAATAAAAATGCTTAGGTCTGCCTTTTATTTCATACTTTATTCCCAGGTCGTTTAGTTGCGCCGAAAGCGTTTCCGCTACCCTTTCGACAAGGTGCATTCGGTTTATCCTTTGCGAGTCGAGTTTTTCGCATAAAAACTTATAATCGTCAGGATATAGATATTTCATAGAAAGATCTTCTAATTCGCATTTTATCCCGGATATACCGAGTCTGCCTGCGAGCGGAGCGTAAATGTCAAGCGTTTCACGCGACTTACGCAGTCTTTTTTCCTGCGTTTGGTATTCCAAAGTACGCATATTATGTAGCCTGTCGGCGAGTTTGACAAGAAGCACTCTTATATCTTTCGCCATAGCCATAAAGAGTTTTCTTATTGTTTCCGCTTGCGCGAGTTCTATGTCCGTGGCGGTATTGTCGTTGGAAACGTTAATACGCGTAAGTTTGGTGACCCCCATTACCATTTCGTAAATTCCGTTGCCGAATTTAGATTTAATGTCGTTTTCGCTGTAACTTGTGTCTTCGATGACGTCGTGTAAGAGCGCGGCGATAATGGTATCGGAATCGAGACCGTAGTCCATAAGAATGTCCGCTACCGCGATAGGGTGAATTATATACGGTTCGCCCGACGCGCGTTTTTGTTCTTTATGCGCCTCGGTAGCAAAATTTAACGCGTATTCGATTGCGAGATACTCGTCTTCCGTGTATAGTTCGTGCGCTTTTTTCAAAAAATCCATATTTTAACCGTTTATGTATCGATATAGTGACGATTGCGTCAATTCTACTTTTTTATTTTTAACTGTTATTATACCATCATCGCCAAAATTTAGCAAATCTAATTCGATAAATATGTAACACCCGATTATAAAACGTACTTTATTGATTTCAATTTCGTCGGGACGTAACAAATCTTCTTGTAAATTATATATTGACGTGTATTTTTTGAACGGCAATATCTTATTTTTCAAGTAAGTGTAGAGTTTTCTCAGTTCGGGTGCGGAAAGTTTGTATTTTAACGCTTTGGTATCCGAAAAAGAGCATCTTACATCGCTTTTTTTAATATAATTGCGCAAACTTGTTCCTATATCGTCGGCAAAAACAATTTTAGAATAGAAAAAGAACGGATAATCTATATCGGGCGCGATAACCAACGCGTCGCGTATTTCGTGTTTTGCACGATTATAAATGACCACGTCGATATTATCGTTTTCCGCTATAATTCTTTGGGCGGAGGTCGGAGTATATGCGACGTATAAAATCGGTTTTTCCCCGGATTTTCTACCGCAATTCCCTGTTTCTTCCGTTTTTTTGTTTATCGGTAAAAATGTCTTACAAAAGTTTTCCGCCGTTAAAATATCCGTAAACGAGTTGGTTTTGAAAGCCATCTCTTTCAGCATAAATTGAGTGTTTACTTTGCCGTTAAAATAGTTTTTATCAAAGGTATAAAGTATATCAAAACCGTTGTGTTCGGCTAACGTAGAGTATTTAAGTTTATCGAAAGCAACGAGTTCTCCCGCTTTGAATTTTGCTTTTACATGTTGCGTTCTGGCTATTTGCTTAAAACGAGCGGCAGACGACGTATCGAGGAACACGGGTACGGGGTTTTTGTGTCCAAACGGTTCGAGAAGTTCGATTTCTTTAATTGTTGCCGTATCGATGTCCGATATGTCGAGTTTTTCGTCATAATAGGCTTTTCTGACGAAAACAGACGGGTCGGTTGTCGATATTACGTAGTCGTTAAATCGCTCCCTCACTGTTTCGAAATCGCATTCTTCCATAGATATGCCGGCAGCCATTTCATGTCCGCCGTAAGAAACGAGTTTTTCGTTGTTTCTATCGAATAATTCAAATAAATTTATTCCGGCGATGCTTCTTGCCGAACCTTTCAATACGGTTTTTCCTTCTTGTCGACAAACCATGATTACCGGTAGATTAAAATATTCGGCAAGTTTTGCGCAGACTATACCGACTACTCCTTCGAGCCAATCGCCTTTTAGCATAATAATTTTATATTTTGAAAAATCGTATCGTTTTAGAGCCTCAACGGCGTCGTCGAAAATTTTTGCGTTCATATCTTGTCGTTCGCTATTGAGCGACGAAAGTTGTTCGGCAAGTAAGCAAAGTTCCGTCGGGTCGTCATCGGTAAGAAGTTTTAACGATATTTCCGCGTTTTGTAGTCTGCCTGCGGCGTTTATTCTCGGTGCGATTTTGAATCCGACGTCGCCGGTGGTTAGATTTTTAGCGTCAACTTTTGCCGAATATAGTAATTCTTTTATTCCCGGACGGCAACGTCCTCTTTTTATCGCGTTCATTCCGTATTTTACTATTATACGGTTATCTCCGCATAACGGGACGATATCCGCCAAGGTGCTTATTGCGCATAGGTCTATATATTTTAATGCCGTTTCGTTGCCGAATAACGCTCTTATAAGCGTAAAAACAACGCCTGCGCCGCATAAAGGGGTCGCTCGCGTGGCGAGAAAAGGATTAAGGATAAGACAATCGGGCAAAGTCTCGCTCGGTTGGTGGTGGTCGGTGACGATAACGTCTATACCGAGTGATTTTGCATACGCAACTTCGTGTACCGAGTTAATTCCACAGTCTACCGTTATTAATAAATCGGGCGAGTATTTTTCTTTTATATACTCGATAGCGGTTTCGTTAAGTCCGTAACCTTCTTTTGCGCGCGTAGGTATGTAGTGTAAAATTTCATGTCCTTTATCTTTTAACGCCAACGTGAAAATCGCTATTGCTCCCACACCGTCGCAGTCGTAATCGCCGTAAACTAAAATTCGCTCGTTTTTGACGAACGCCTTATTTATTCTTTCGGTAACGCGGTTCATATCGGGGAAAATATACGGTGTGGAAAGATTGTCGGTGGTTCCGTATAGAAAATTGTTTATCGCCGACGGAGTCGATATTCCGCGTGATACGAGTAAATCCGCAAGCATAGGGCTGATTTTACAACCTTTTGCAAGCAGTTTAACCTGCTCGGCATCGTTTATGCTTTTCTTTTGAAATTTCATACTCAACCTATTCTCTCGATAAATTTAACGGGCGCACCGATGCGCCCGTTAAATCTGTGCGAAAACATCGTTATTACGCTCTCGCTTTTTTATGTTGTTTTGCAAACTTTCTGTTCTTTGTGTTAAGTTTGATTTTGTCGCCGAGGTCTTTAAGCGTACCCCACAACGGAGCGGCAAGGAACACCGAGGAGTAGAACCCTGCAATCAAACCGAATATAATCGGAAGTCCGAACGTGACGATGGACGCAACACCCATGGCAACGAGTACGACCATAACTATTAGTGTGGTGAAAGTCGTAAAGAGCGTTCTTCTCATCGTATTGAAAATCGCGTTGTTGATGACAAGCCCTTCGTCGTACTTCTTGCCCTGTTTTTTCAACGGTTTAACAACCGAACGTATTCTGTCGAAAACGACTATCGTGTTATTGATAGAGTAGCCTACTATCGTAATAAGTCCTGCAACGATACTGTCGCCTATTTCGATATAGAAGATAACGGAGAGCGCGAACATTATAATAAGGTCGTGCAATTGAATAAGAACAGCCGCGAGTCCGCTGTAAAAGTCGAAACGAATTACGATGTAAAGCAACATAAGTACGAGCGCAATCGCAACCGATATAGCCGCCGTTTTCAAAAGGTTTTTACTCGATTCGCTACCGATTACCGAAAAAGTTATGCCGTTATCGGCGATTGCGTCGAATTTTCCCGTGGTTGCCATACCGTAAAGATCTTCTTTAATTTGATTGTTGACTTCGTCCATCGCGTTTGCGTCGCTTGTCGCGCTACCTGTACCGGCAAGCCAGTTCGGATACTGAATTATAATTGTGCTGTCGCCGCTCGATTGATTACGCGCTTTTTCGGTAGGAATACCGTGTTTGCTTAAAACTTCGTAGATTTTCTTTACGTTTTCGTCGTATTTGTCACCGATATTCGCCTGCGAATCCTTGAATTCTATCGTAAGAATAGAACCGCCTTGGAAATCGATGCCGATGTTGGCAAAGTATTGATACTTAGTTTTGTTGAGCGAATAACACGTGCCGCATACAAGCATTACGAGAATGATAATGAGCGGCGGAATCCAAAACAACGCTTTATTTTTGTTAATGTCGATTTTCTTTACTTTTTCAAGAATATTAGTAAATTTTTCTTTCATTTTATCCGTCCCCCTTTATTAAGCGTTTGCACCGTTTTCGCTGAGATCGGACGTCACTTTTTTCGTTTTTTTGTCCGTTTTGCCGTGCAATCCGTAGAACCTATCGTTTTCATCGTTTATTCCAAGGAAACATTTTAGCAATACTCTCGTAACGAAAATCGCACTGAACATCGATAAAATTACACCGATAAGAAGAGTAATAGCAAAACTCTTTACCGACGCGGAACCGGCAATAATCATAACAATTGCTCCGATTATCGTAGTGATGTTCGAGTCGAGTATCGTAACGAACGCGCTCTTGAAACCCGCGTCCACAGCCGACGGAATACTCTTCATAATCGGACTGTCCCCTTTTCCGAAACGCTCTTCCTTAATTCTCTCGAATATAATTACGTTTGCGTCAACAGCCATACCTATACTGAGGATAACGCCTGCAATACCGCTTATCGTAAGTTCGACCCAAGGAACGATTGCAAGCAGCACGAGTAAAAGTTCTGTATATATAAGCAACGCGAATGCCGAGGCAAGTCCGAGACCGCGATAGAACAAAATCATAAATATTATAATTATTCCTACACCGATTGCGCCTGCGATAAGGCTGTAACGGAGCGCTTCCGAACCGAGCGAAGAACTTACGGTATCACAGTTATAAAGTCTAAGTTTGACTTCGGTAATACCCGCTTGAATTTTAACTTGATATTGATAAGCCTGTTCGTAACTGAATTTACCGGTTATGCTCGCTCTGCCGTTTGTAATCGCTTCGTTTATGGTAGGCTCCATAAGTTTGTTATCGTCGATATAAATGGCAAGCGTTTTGCCTTTGTATTTTTCGGAGATTTCTGCAAATTTTGCCGTACCCGCTTTGTTAAATTGAATCGCAAGAGCGTAATATCCGCTATTGTTTTCGTCTTGCGTGATGCCGCATTTGTCGATGTTACCCGTGCCGGTCATGACGATTTCGCCGTCGCTGTTACGGAATGTAAGCGTGCTGGATTCGCCGATAAGGCTCATAAGCGATTCCGTATCTTTTAGTCCTGCAACTTCTACTCTGATATAATCGTTGCCCGCTTTGGTAACTTTTTCTACGATTGCTTCGGAATACCCTTTGCTGAGAAGTATATCTTCGAGGTTGCTCATAGCACCCTGAATATCTTCATCGGAAACTTTTCTTCCGTCTTCGAACCAACATTCGTATTCGGCGTAAATGCCGCCTTTAAGGTCGATTCCCAAATCAATGCCGTAAATAAGCCACGTAAAGTCTTTGTCGCTGTCGGCAATCGGGAATTTGCTCTCGCCGTTAAGGGGTACGGTAAATAACACTAAAGTTAGAAACAGTACGGCTATTACGACAAGAATGATTATCGATTTAGTCTTGCTCACTTGGTTTGCCTCCAAACATAAGTATCTTGATTATTATACATAATCGACATAAGTATGTCAACAAAAAAATATATTACATATATTTATATTAACAATTATAAACGCGCGCATAAAAGAAAAAACGGCTTGTCACCGTTTTTCTATCGCCGCAACGGCGAGCGCACACTCCAACCTTTTTTTTGCGAGTTCGCAACCGACTTCGTACTGTCCGTCAAGCGTACCCGTAAAATTGTACGCGTTTGCGGTACAACCGCCGCTGCAATTATACTTGGCGAAACAGTCCTTGCAGTGCGGTTTATTAAGAACGCAAAGTTCGGAAAAACGTTCCCGAATTCCCTGATTTAGTATCCCGTCATAAACGTTTCCGATTAAAAAGTCATCTTTACCGACGAATTGATGACACGGATAAATTTCACCCTGCGGCGATATTGCAAGATACTCCGTACCCGCTCCGCATCCCGTAAGGCGTTTGTTTTGACATGCGCCGTGTTCCAAATCTATCATAAAGTGGAAGAAGTTAAACCACTTTTTCGTTTTGCGTCTATCGATATACGCTTGCGTAAACCTATCGTATTCCGCGCAAATCGCGCCAAGCATTTCTTTGGTCAAAGCAAGTGGCGAGATATCGGGTAAAACGACCGGTTCTACGGATATTTGGTCAAATCCGGCGTCGTTTAACGCTAAAATGTCGTTTGTAAAGTCGAGATTGCCCGACGTGAACGTCGCTCGGACGTAGTATTTTTTATCTCCTCTTACCGCGCGGAATTTTTTAGCGTTGTTAAGAATGGTTTCATAACACGCCTTTCCGTTTCTTGCTTTTCTCGTTGCGTTATGGACGCTCTCTCTGCCGTCAATGCTGAGTACGACATTATCCATTGTTTCGTTCAAATAAGCGATGTTATCGTCGTTTAGAAGAAGACAGTTCGTCGTCATCGTAAAACTTATGCGCTTGCCGATTTTTGCCGCTTGTTCGTTTCCGTAATCAACCACGGCTTTGACCGTTTTCATATTCATAAGCGGTTCTCCGCCGAAAAAATCAATTTCGAGATTTTTACGTTTACCCGATTTTGCCAGCAACAAATCAACCGCTCTTTTCCCGACTTCGGGCGACATATAATCGCGTTCCGTGTTATACGTTCCTCCTCCTGCAAAACAATAAGTACAGTTAAGATTGCAGTCGTGGCAGACGTGTAAACAAAGCGCTTTTATTTCGTCCGCATTCTTTTTGTATTCCGTAACGAGAGGTTTGCCGTTGAGCGAACCGTCATTTTCGAGTTCGTCGAAGTCGGAAGAAAGTTCGTCAATGTCATTTTGTTCTATAACGGAAAAATCTTTCTCCTCCATAGAAGAGAAAGTTTTGCCGTACCTTTTTTTAGCGTACAAAAAAGCGACGTAATCTACTTCGAGCAGACTGCCGCTTTCAACGTCCCACAGGAAGTAATATTTTTTATCCCCGTAGGAGTAACAGAAAGTATGGACCATTTTTTACAGGCTTTCTTTCTTCGTTACGTTGATTTTTTCTTCTTGTTTGCAGGATTGATTGCCTACGGTGCAACTCGTTTTGCAAGCGGATTGGCAACTCGATTGACATTCTCCGCAACCGGTTTCGTGTTTCTTGCAAAGAGATTTGCTAAATAATTTGGTAATATGTTTCATTATAAATTCCTCCGTGGAGATTATTTTCGTGTATATTATAACGGTAATTGAAAAATAAATCAATCGTTTTGCCGAATTTTTCGCGAATAATAGCGCGACAATGCTAATACAATGTAACAAAACTTGTTTGAAGGGGTGCTTATGGTAAAATCAGGCGTAAAAAAATATTTTTTTACCGACGTGCTTAAAGGCGCGCTCGTTTCGATTTTGATCGGTGCAATATTAATTCTTGTTTTTGCGACCGTATTGAATTTTGTTCCTATAAACGAAACGGTCGTTACCGTCGTTAATCAAATCATAAAAGTTCTTGCGATATTCGTAGGTTGTTTTTTTGGGTTCAAAGAAAAGAGAAACGGGATACTAAAAGGTCTTTTTTCCGGATTGATATACGCTATCGGTACCGTGTTGATTTTTGCTTTGATAAATAAATCTTTTGCATTTTCATACGGCGTATTGCTTGACGTCGCGTTAGGCGGAATTATCGGCGCGATTTGCGGGATTATTGCGGTCAACGTAGGCAAAAACAAAATATAATAGAAAAATTCATACGAAAAAGCCGCGCTCGAATGAACGCGGCTTTCGTCGTTACTTTAAATAAATAATTACTTGTTCGCTCCGTCTTGCATTTTGGAACGAATAGCGTTTTTGATGATGGTAACGTGCGTCGGCGCTTCTTCCGTGCCTACGTTGATTACGTACTGATCCGTACCGGGGTCGTATTCTACGATAGTGCCGACAAATCCGCCGATAGTCATAATTTTATCTCCGACTTGAATGGAGTTCATCATTTCTTCCTGTTTCTTCTTTTGTTTTCTTTGGGGTATAATTGTCATTACAATCATAAGCACGAGAAACGCACCGAGAATGATATACATCGTATAGGTGTTGTTCCACGCAGCGAGCAAATTCGTCATTTCTAGTTCTCCTTTATTGAAAATTTAAGTTAATCATACACTATTCTTCCCTATTATGCAAGCGAATTTACAAATTTTAATAGTGTTTCAATTATTTGTATCAAAATCTATAATTTTCAAAGAATTCGTCGCGAAAATCTTTAAGCCTATCTTGCCAAATTGCTTCTTTGATTTTATTCATTAGTCTATGCAAGAAACGAATATTATGGATAGACAGTAATCTTCCGCCGAAAATTTCGTCCGTATTGATTAGATGACGAACGTACGCTTTAGTATAATTTTTGCAGCAATAGCAGTCGCAACCTTCTTCTACGGGGGTAAAATCTTCCTTAAACGCAGCGTTTCTTATAGTGACGTCCCCTTTCATCGTCATAGCGGTCCCGTTTCTTGCGATTCTCGTAGGCAAAACGCAGTCGAACATATCAACCCCGCGCAACACACCTTCGACAAGGCAGTCCGCACTTCCTACGCCCATAAGGTATCTGGGCATTTGTTCCGGATAATAAGGGCGAATAGCGTCGAGCATTTCGTACATAACCGGTTTAGGTTCGCCTACGGACAAACCGCCTATTGCAATACCGCATTTTGCATACGGAACGGTTCTTTTGGCACTTTCTATCCTTAGGTCCTTATACATATTTCCTTGAATAATCGGGAAAAGCATTTGATCGGGATTGGTCGCGACGTTATAGCACCTTTCAAGCCATTTTAACGTACGGTTAAGTGCGTCTTCCGCTCGTTCGTGAGTTATGTTCGGTTCGGTACATTCGTCGAATGTCATCATAATATCGCTACCGAACGCCTGTTGGATTTCAATGGATTTTTCGGGCGTGAAAAAATGCTTGCTTCCGTCGATAAAACTGTTAAAAGTACAGCCTTCGTCGGTTATTTTTCGCATACTCGACAAACTGAAAACCTGAAAACCTCCGCTATCCGTCAATATCGGTTTATGCCAGTTCATAAATTTATGAAGTCCGCCCGCTTTTTTTATTAACTCGTGACCCGGACGAAGATACAGGTGGTAGGTATTGCTGAGAATTATTTGCGAACCTAAACCTTCGACTTCTTCCGGCGCGAGAGCCTTAACGCTTGCCATAGTGCCTACCGGCATAAAAACGGGAGTTTCTATAATTCCGTGCGGTGTAGTCAAACGCCCTATTCTCGCACCCGTTTGTTTACATTCTTTGATGATTTCGTACTTAAACATTGATTTATCTCTTTTTTTACAGTAATAACATTGCGTCGCCGAAACTAAAAAATCTGTATTTGTCCGTTACGGCGTGTTCGTATAGTTCAAGCGTTTTTTCCCTTGTTAAAAACGCACTCACCAGCATTATCAGCGTGGATTCGGGTAAGTGGAAGTTCGTTATCAACCCTTTAACCGTCTTAAAGTTATAACCGGGATAAATAAAAATATCCGTGTCGCCTTTTGTCGGCTTGACGTAACCGTCGTTGTCGGACGCGGATTCAAGCACTCTAACGGACGTCGTACCAACGGCTATAACTCGCCTTCCTTCTTTAATCGCGCGGTTAATTTTTTCCGCTGCCGCTTCGCTAATCTCATAATATTCCGAATGCATCTTGTGTTCTAGAACGTTTTCTTCTTTAACGGGACGGAACGTACCTAATCCGACGTGAAGAAGAACTTCGGCAAAATCTACGCCTTTGTCTTTAAGTTTTTGAATGAGTTGCCGAGTAAAATGAAGTCCTGCGGTAGGCGCTGCACTAGAACCGCGAACTTTGTTATATACCGTTTGATACCGCTCTTTATCGTCAAGTTTTTCGGTTATGTACGGGGGAAGAGGAACTTCTCCTACTCTGTCGAGAATATCTTCAAAAACACCGTCGAATTCGAATTTAATCGTTCTTACGCCGTCGTCGGAATCGATAGATTCTATTACAAGCGAAAGTTCGTTATTGACAGTAAGACGCGTCCCTATTTTTGCTTTTCGAGCGGGTTTGAGTAACGCCTCATAGTGCGTTAAGTCAATTCTTTTAAGTAAAAGAACTTCAAACTTCCTGCCCGCGTCGTTGTATGCGTAAATTCTTGCATTAATTACGCGCGTGTTGTTTACGACTAGCAAATCACCTTTTTGCAAAATGTCCGCCACGTCGTAAAAATGTAAATCGCTCGTTTCGTCCGTCGTCTTGTTATAGTATAAAAGTCTTGCTCCGTCGCGCGGCTCAATCGGCGTTTGCGCAATCAGTTCTTGCGGTAAATCGTAATAAAAATCGCTTTTTACCATATTATATCTCCGTTTTCGTCTATTGTAAAACCGTTGTCTTTCGGGTCTGATTTTCTGTATCCGAAATGTTCATATGCGCCTTGCGTGCAAATTCTTCCTCGAGGGGTACGCGCAATAAACCCTAATTGTAGAAGATACGGTTCGTATACGTCCTCTATCGTGTTGGAATCTTCTCCGCTTGCCGCTGCAAGCGTATCTAAACCGACAGGACCGCCCGAAAACTTGTCGATAATGGTTTTTATTATGTTTACGTCCGTTTTGTCTAGCCCGAGTTCGTCGATTTCAAGTAAACCGAGTGCCTTGTTCGCTTGTTTTAGAGTAACGGTATCCATGTTGTCATATTCGGTAAAATCGCGCACGCGACGTAAAAGTCTGTTTGCTATTCTCGGCGTTCCTCTCGAACGTTTTGCGATTTCTTCCGCGCCGTCGGGAGTAATTTTAATATTCAAAATTTTTGCCGAACGGTTAACTATACAGGCGAGTTCTTCCTTAGTATACATTTCTAGTCTGCAAATTACACCGAAACGGTCGCGTAGCGGCGCGCTGAGCATGCCTGCTTTCGTCGTTGCTCCGACAAGCGTAAACGGTTCGATGGGAATTCGCATCGTTCTTGCACTTGGACCTTTGCCGGTAACTATATCCAACGCGTTATCCTCCATTGCGGAGTACAAAATTTCTTCAACGGTAGGGTTAAGTCTGTGAATTTCGTCTATAAAAAGCACGTCGCCTTTTTGCATATTCGTAAGAATGGCGGCTAAGTCTCCCGCCCTTTCGATAGCGGGTCCGGTCGTCACTCTTATCGACGCGTTCATTTCGGAAGCGATGATGTGACTAAGAGTGGTTTTACCTAGCCCGGGCGGACCGTAAAGTAAAACGTGGTCGAGCGTTTCGTTACGTTTTTTTGCGGAATGCATAAAAACTTTTAAGTTTTCTTTAACCTTGTTTTGCCCGACGTAATCTTCTAATTTTTTCGGACGCAAAGCGTTTTCCGCTTCATCAAAGGCAAGCCTTTCGCTTGCGACGAGTCGTTCGTTTCTGTCAGCCGATTGATCGGGCGGCGTATATTTAGTAGAAGAAATGTAAAATTGTTCGTCAGCCATATCTTGCTCCAAATTTAGTTAAGACTACGCAAACTCAAAGCGATGAGTTCCTGCAAATCACGCGCCTTCGGTCTTGCCGTTTTAACCGCTTTAACCGCTTCGTTTTGTGTGAATCCAAGTCCGCGCAATGCATATATCGCGTCTAACGAATCTTTGTCGAGTTCGTCTTTCGACTGTTCCGCGGCAAATCCGTCTATAGTCGCGTCAATCGCCGCCTCGGCGGCAGCGTCAAGACTTTCTTTGAGTTCGAGGACTATTCTTTCCGCGGTTTTTTTTCCGATACCTTTAACTTTCGATAGAGTTTTTATGTCGGCGTTTATGATAGCGACCATAAGTTTGTTGAGTTCTATACCCGAAAGTATGCTTAACGCCGCTTTCGGACCGACTCCGCTTATGGTAATAAGTTTGAGAAACATATTTTTCTCTTCTTTGGTGTAAAAACCGTACAATAATAGTCCGTCTTCGCGAACGTTAAGATAAGTGTAAAGTTGCACGAACGTGTTATTGCCTATTTGCGTAATTGTAGTGGAACTTACGTAAATTTCATACCCTATTCCACCGTTATCGACGATAACGAACCCGTCGCCCTTATCCGCTACTTGTCCTTTGATATAACCTATCATTTGCGTAAAACCGTCCTTTTATATTCCGAAAAGCGAAGATGTTCTTGCTACTTGTGCGTGCGTAATTGCCGCGGCAAGCGCGTCTGCCGCGTCGTCGGGTTTAGGCACTTCGTCAAGTTTTAACAAAACTTTTACCATATATTGAATTTGTTGTTTTTCCGCCTTTCCGTAACCCGTGAGCGCTTGTTTGATTTGCATCGGGGTGTATTCGTATAAATTTTTACACTTTTTATACACCGTAAGCAAAATCGCACCGCGCGCCTCCGCGACCGCTATCGCCGTTTTTTGGTTGTTTTGGAAAAACAATTCTTCGATTGCCACCGCTTCGGGGCGATATTTATCGATAATGTAATCGAAAGCGTCCGCAATAACTTTAAGACGCTTCGGAAGCGAGTCCTCTTTCGGCGTTTGAATAACGCCGTATTCCACCGGAAATATTCTGTTTCCCGCTTGCGAATCTATCACGCCGAAACCTACCGTCCCGTATCCCGGATCGATACCTAGAATTATCATAAAAAATATAATAAAACAAATTTATATAAAAGTCAAACTAATAAATGTCTAGACTACTAAACAATAACGATTAAAAGCAAATACAATTTTATGGAATTCGCTCGTTGCGTCGCTGTTTGTTAAAAAAAATTTTTCGTTGCGATAAAAGACTAGCAAACGCTCTACGATTGCGTTTATATTATAACATCGAAACGTGACAAAACAAGATTTTGTCCGCAACTATCGTCGCTTACATCTTCGCCATAGCGAATCCGCCGTTTCTGTTGAAGCACGGTGCAAAAATGCCCTTGCAAGCAAGCATTTTTACTTGTATTATAAAATCTCGTAAAGTTCGTTTTTGATTTCGGGAAAATCGGTAATTTTTCTTTCCGCTCTTTCCGAAAGAACTCTGTCGTAAATAACGCCGTCGTTCGATAAAACGACTATTTTATCTGCCAAAAGGAGCGCTTCGTCTATGTCGTGAGTGACAAAAACGGTCGTTCTGCGGTCGTTATCGTATATACGAAGGAATAAATCGAGTATACGTTTTTTCAATGAGTAATCCAGCCCTTTGAAAGGTTCGTCCATTAGAAGAAGTTTCCCCGGGTATGCAAATGCTCTTGCAATCGCCACTCTTTGCGCCATACCTCCGCTCAGTTCCGACGGGTATTTTTTAATACTATCGAATAATTCGACTTGTTTGAGAATTTCGTGTGTTTTTTCCATTCTCGTTTTTTTATCAGGAAACGCTTTTTTTAAGAAAAAATCTATGTTGTTTTCTACCGATAAATGCGATAAAAGCAAAGGTTCTTGAAAGATGTAACTTATTTTATCCGTTTGCCCGTCTATTTCTCCGTAAAACGATACCTGTGCGCTTAAAATCTTTAACAAAGTCGTTTTCCCGCAACCCGACGGACCGAGAATTGCCGTAATTTTATTTTCGGGAACGGTTAGGTCGAGAGAGTTAAAAACGGTAGTGTCGGCGTATGAGAAAGATATATTTTTTAGTTCCATTTTACCACCTTATCATTAGTTTTTTAAGTAAAAGTACAACAGTTTCGAGAATGAAACTCAATAATACTGCTACAAGAGTCCACGCAAGCAGATACTCGATTTCAAACGACGCGTATGCGGTTTGAACTTTTCCGCCTATGCTGTTCGAAACGCAAGTGATAATTTCCGCGCTTATGATGATTTTTACCGTAAGCGACAAAGTAGACGCTCCCGTGTCGAACAAAGTCGGCGCGATTTGCGGTATGCAGATTCCGAAAACTTTGCGAAAAAAAGATACTTTATATATGTTTGCGAGTGTAAACAAATCTTCGTTTATTCCGCATAAAGCAGTAAAGAATGATGTATATAAAACAGGAAAAGCAATCAAAAAACCTACGAAACACGCCATAATTTTGTTATTAAAAAAAGCATATGCAATTAAAATTACGGCAACAGTAGGAGCAGAGCGAAGTACCGATATTATCGGGGCGATAATTCTGTGAACAGGACGACAGAATTTTCCCATAACAGCAAGTACGAGTGCGGATAAGAAAGAAATCGCGAAACAAATCAACGTCCGTCCCAAAGTAGAAAAAACGCTTGTCCAAAAAGTTACGTCTTTTCCCAACGAAAAAAATCGAGCGATTATTGCGCTCGGCATCGGTAATACCAACGGGTTATTTTTTATCGCGGAAACTATCGCCCATACGGAAAGGGCGATAGCAAGCGATATTATCGGATAAATTACGTTGGTAATTATTTTTTTCGCAACGATTTTTTTTGTCATTTATTTAGAAAAGTTTTGCTTTGGCGGATTCCCAGTCGATGGCTGTTCCGTCTTGTTCTTTCGGCATTACGTTTTTAAGAAACGCAACGACGTCGTTTTTGTCCTTATCCGTCAGGGCGGACGCTTTTATAGAACAACGAGGTATCGATTTAGGAGGGAAAGTCGCACTTTCGTAAAGGTTGCTTTTAGCAAATTCGGTTACTTCTGCGGCGTGTTCGGTAACCCATCCCCTACTCTTTTTTAACGCGGTAAAAAGTTCCGTCATGAATTTTTCGTTTGTGGTAAGTTCGGTTTTTACAAACAAACCCGCTTGAGGATACCCGTCTATACTGCCCTCGTTTGCTGCCTTGTATGCTTTTTGCATATCCATTTCAGCGTTAAGTTTTAGCGCGCCTTTGAACGCGGTAGCGGCAGGTTCGCCAACTAACGCGAAGTCGGCTTTGTTTGCCGCGAGGAGAGTTTTTGCAGCGGGACCGTCAGCAACGTATTGAACCGCTATTTCGTTTTCTTCCGCTTTCGGAGCAGCGTTTTCGTCGGTAAGCATCTTAATTCCGTTTTTGTTCATTACAAAACGGAAAATAAGTCCCGGGACTCCCGTTTGTCCGATACACGCTATTCTCTTTCCTTTGAGTTCGTCAAGCGTTATTTCGCCGCCTTTTTCGGTTTTTCCTACTATATAAAGACTTCCTTCTACGGCAACGCTTACGAGTTTGTAGTTCGCGCCTTTACGAATTAGATTTGCTCCCGCATTAACGGGCATAATAACAAGCGAGGATTTTGCCGATGACATTTCCGCCCCGATATTCGACGGACTAACAACGGCGTATTCCATTGTTTTATTGGCAATCGTCTTGTTATCGACGACAAGTCTTGTCATTGCCAAAGCGGGAGTTCCTTCGGGTGCGGCGAACCGTAAAGGGGTACTGTCTTCTTTCTCTTTGCAAGCGAACGCGCATACGGCGACAGACAATATTAGAGCAATTAATAAAACTATCGATAGTACTTTTTTCATATAAATCTCCTTTTGGTAAATTTTTAGTCGTCTATTTCAAACCCGGTTATTGCCGATTTTACGGCAAGTTGATTAAATCTTCCGAGTTTTCCCGCAAAAGCGGATACTCTTTCTTGGCTACCTTCAACGATTAACGCTATGGTGTTTATTCCGTTTTTAGGCACGCCCATTCTTCCGATTATTATATCGGAAAAATCGGAAAACACGTTTTGCATTTCAGGAACGACGGATTTGTCGCCTTTTACAACAATGCCTATTACTCCAATTTTTTTCATTTTTTCTCCGTTTTTGTAAGTTTAGTATGTGTTTAATAACAAAAATGCTCCGAATAATTCGGAGCACGATAATAGTCTTGAAGATAAAAATTTATATCCGCAAACTTACTCTCCGAACGCATCATCGATTCAGGTTACGCTTTAAGTATATTGACTTTATGTGCGGTTGTCAAACGATTTTTACAAAATAAATTAATTTTTCGCTCGCGAGGTCGTAAATTTTTGCGGTTTCTATATTATTTTCGTTTACGCAAACCTTTACGTCTTTTCCGATAAAAATATCGTTTAACAATTCTTTTTTGTCGATAAAATATTCTTTATTGTTAAAAACGAGCGTATTTTTGTCGATTATCTTTCCGAGATATTCTTCTGCGCTCGGATAAAAATTTTTGTATACAAATGCCGAGGACGGATTATTTTTTACCTCATCGGGGATCCCGATTTGGTGCTTAATTCCATAATTTATAATTAAAGTAGAGCCGTTAATTTTTTTCACTTCTTCAACGTCGTCCGTTGCGTAAATCACGACGCTTTCCGACGCTTTTTGCTTTAATAATGGTAAAAACTTTGCGAATAATTCCGTTCTTTCGGGTAAAGAGTTAAACGGATTATCGAATAAGTATAAGTCTGCATTGCGATTTTCGCACCTTAAAAAAGCCGCGTTTAGCCTATCGGTCGGGCTTATTTTTTTTGCCTTAACATCAAGAAGGTCGGATAAACCGTATTTTTTTGCAAGCGTAGAAACTTTATCGCTTGCGTTGTCGTCGTTTCTAATTTTAAGCGGATATTCGAGATTGTATTTTAATGTTTTATTCTCAAAAAAACCGAGATCTTCGTGCATAAGAAAAACGTTTTTTTCACGAACGCTTTTTGAGGCGTAATCGGTTTTATCAAGCGTTATTTTACCGTTTTTCACAGGGAAAAGTCCGGATAATGCTTTCAATAGAGAAGTCTTGCCGCTTTCGCTTTTACCGTAGATACAAAAAATTTCGCCTTTTTTTGCGGAAAAAGTTAGATTTTGCACGGCTGTTGCGCCGAATTTATATTTTAACGTTAAATTTTCTACGGTTAGAGTCATAAAAGTTTTTGTGTTAAATATGGCGGCGATTTTTTCGCCGCCGTTTGTCTGTCAATTATATTATATAGTTTTCGGTTTTCGGTTTTTTCGCTTTTAATTCGGCTGCTTTTTCTTCGTATCCTACTCTGCCGAGAAGCGCATAAGTCGCGTTTTTACCCTCTTCTACTCCGGGTTGGTTAAACGTATCGATATTAAGCAACGCGCCGGTATAGGCGGTTTGTAACATAAAAAACATCATAAGTTGTCCCATTGTAAATGCATTTACTTCGGGAAGGATTAGTTTATTATTAAGTCTTTGCGCGCGAGTAAGAGCGTATTCAGTAGCGTTCATTTCCGCGGTAATAAGTTCGTTCATCGTGTGTCCGCAAAGGAAATTAACCGCGGGAATATCATCGCACCCGTCGGGAATTTCGACGGTTTTACGATACGCGGATACACCGATAAGTGTGATGACTTTATCAAAAGGACCTTCGGTATAGAGTTGTACCTGACTATGCTGATCGGTTACGCCGAGCGCTTTGACGGGAGTTTGACCTGCGTACACTTTATTACCGTCAAGGTCAACCGATTTTCCCAAACTTTCGCCCCAAAGTTGCGCATACCAATCCGCCATAAGTTTAAGGCTGTCGGCATAAGGCATCATTACCGAAACGTTGTTGCCTTTTTGCATTGCGAGATATTGTAGTAATGCAGCCATAAGCGCGGGGTTTTTCTTTGCGTCCGCTTTGGCGCACCGTTTATCCATAAACTTTGCGCCTTCGAGAAGTGCCTTGATATCGATGCCGAGCACGGCGGCAGGCAGAAGACCTACGGGACAAAGTTCGGAAAATCTTCCTCCTACTCCGTCGGGTATGTAAAACGTTTTGTATCCTTCTTTTTTAGCAATTTTAATAAGGTTACCTTTGCTTGCGCTCGTCGTTGCCACGATGTGTTCCGCCGCTTTTTCACCGAGTTGTTTTTTGAGAATATCGTTGATGATAAGATATTGCGTCATGGTTTCGCTTGTAGAACCGCTTTTCGTGATAACGTTAAACATTGTTTTTTTAACATCTATTACGTCCAATAAAGCCGCCATTCTTTCGGGGTCAACGTTGTCTTCAACGTAAAATTTAGGCGCTTTACGTTTTGATTTAGGTAGTTCGTTATGGTGAAGATGGCAAAGCGCTTGAAACAAAGCCATAGGTCCGAGAGCGGAGCCTCCGATACCTAAAACTACGAAGTTATCAAAGTTTTTGCGTATATTTTTTGCAGTAGCGATAATATCGGCAACGATTTCTTTTTGGTTGTAGCAAAGTTCAGTCCAACCCATCATGTTTTTTCCCCTACCTTCGGCAACGCTTTCAAACGCCGCTTTTGCAGCGCGTTTCGACGCGTTTAAGTCGGTTTCGGTTATACCTGTAATATCGCCTACGTAATCGGACATCATATTGTTATAATCAAAATAAATCGGTTCTTTTTTTATCATTGTTCGTTCTCCTTTTTGTCGCAACACGACAATAGATAATCTTTGTTTATTATAAACTTTCGCCTCGCGTTTTGTCAAACTCTAAACGTTTTTTTCGTCTTTTTCCTCGATTAAAACCCTTTTATACGAAAAAAGTATCTCCGAAGAGATACTTTTAAGCGCATTGTGCAAAATATCAATATTCCGGCTCGATTAAACCGAGATCGCCGTCTGTTCTCTTGTAAAGAACGTTGACCTTGTTGGTATCGCCGTTAACGAAAACGTAAAAATCGTGCGCAAGAAGTTCCATCTCTTCGGCGGCGTTTTCGATTGTGGTAACGGAAACGTCGAATTTTTTAACCTTTACTATTTTAGGTTTGGTTTCGTCTTTGGCTTGTTCGTAAATCGAAGGCGTTTCAAACGCGCCTTTCTTTACTTTCGAGCAAATTTTATCGCGATATTTTATAATCTGTCTTTCGAGTTTAGGTAAAACCACGTCGATGTTTTCGTTCATCTTCTCGCCGGACGCAACGCTTCTTACGTTTAGCGTGCCTTGCGAAACGCTGATTTCCATTACGGACGAGTCGCCCACCGTGCTAAGTTTTACCTTTGCGGACGCGTCGCTGTCAAAATACTTGTCAAATTTTGCAAGTTTTTTTTCGATAAGCGTTTTCGTCGTTTCGTCAAGACGATAGTTCTTGGTGGTGATTTCTACTTTCATAAAACTGTCCTCCTAAGGTGTTTCGACTACCGACAGTTCGTCGTTGTTAACGCTTACTGTCAGCGTCGTGTTTTTAAGATTTTCCGAAAGAATAAGTTCGCTCAGTTTGTTTTCCAAAAAAGTTTCCACGGTTCTTTCCACAGGTCGTGCCCCGTAGTTTTCGTCATAGGCTTTCGTTGCTATAAACGACGCGACTTCCTCTTCTACGACAAGTTTTATTTTCCTTTCCGTCCAGAGGATTTCTCTTTTTCTTTCTAATATATAATTCGCTATTTTGCTTAAATCTTCCTTATCGAGCCTGTTGAATACGATTATATGGTCGATTCGATTGATAAATTCGGGTTTCAATGTTTTTTTTAAGGCTTTTACATGAATTTCCTTTTCGTTTATCGCTTCTCTTCCTGCGACAAAACCTATCGAATTTTTCGGTTTTATCTCGCTTGAACCTATGTTGCTCGTCATTATAATAATCGTATTCCGAAAATCTACGGTTCTTCCTTTTCCGTCTGTCAGTCGTCCGTCGTCTAACACTTGAAGTAAAACGTTGAAAATGTCTCCGTCCGCTTTTTCTATTTCGTCGAAAAGGATAATTGAATACGGTTTTTTCTTGACGCCTTCGGTTAAAGTCCCGCCTTCGTCATATCCGACATAGCCCGGCGGTGCGCCGATAAGTCGATTTACCGAGTTTTTTTCCATATATTCGCTCATATCGAACCGCAACATCTCGTCTTTGCTTCCGAACATTATTTCGGCGAGAGTTTTTGCCGTTTCCGTCTTTCCCGACCCGGTTGTGCCGAGAAACAAAAAAGAAGCGATAGGTTTTCTTCCGTCGCGAAGTCCCGCTTTCGACCGTTTGATTGCTTGCGAGATTTCTTTTATCGCAGATTCTTGCCCGAATATTCTATCATTGAGTTTTTGTTCGAGCAACGTTATTTTTTCCTGTTCCGATACGGTTGTTTGTACGGGAATCCCGGTCATATCCGTTATTGCTTCGCAAATATCGAATTCGCTTACGGTTTTTTTTACACCCGATAAAAATGTCTTGCTGCAAGCCTCGTCGAGTACGTCGATTGCTTTATCTGGTAAAAATCTATCGCGGATATAACGTGCGGTAAGTTTAACCGCGTATTCCAACGCTTCGTCCGTTATTTTGACTGAATAATGTTTTTCAAAATCGTCTTTAATGCCGAAAAGTATCTCCATTGTCGTTTTTTCGTCCGGTTCGTCAATCGTTACCTTATTAAATCTACGTTCAAACGCCGGGTCTTTTTCAATATATTTCGAATACTCGGCGTACGTTGTCGCGCCTATTACCATAATATTTCCGCCCGTTATCGCAGGTTTCAATATCGAACCGACGCTACCGCCGTTTTCTGAATTTCCGGCAGTAATTACCGAATGTAATTCATCTATAAACAGAATGACTCCTTCGTTTTCCGCCGCTTTAAGTATTCCGTCGAGTTTTTCTTCCATTTCGCCGCGATATTTCGTACCTGCTACTACTGAATTTAGATTTAATGAAATTAATTTTTTGTTTTTCAAAAAATCAGGAACCTCTCCGAACGCGATTTTTTGCGCCAACCCCTCCGCCACTGCTGTCTTTCCTACTCCGCTTTCTCCTACGATTATAGGATTGTTTTTATGCTTTCTCGATAAAATTCTAATTATTCTCTCGATTTCTTTTTCGCGAGCGATCACTTTGTCAAGTTTTCCTTCTTTCGCTTTTTTCGTTAAATCCGTTCCGTATTTGTCCAAGGGGCTTTTTTCGGCAGAATCCGTATTGTGCGCTACGAATAAATTTGTTTGATCGGTGCTTTGTTTTTTTACGTCTGTTTCGAGGTCGTTACAAAAAAATATTTTTCCCTTACGTATTCTGTTATAGCCGATACTTTCGACTACGCTTAAAACTCTATCGAACGAAACGTCGTATTTAAGCAAAATTTTGCTTGCCGTGCATGTTTTACAAAAAGTTATTGCTAAAAGCAAATGTTGCGTGTCAATATCTGAATTTGTATCCTTGGCTACGGTATCGGCATATTCTATAATTTTCTCGACAGTCGGACTTACGTTTACGGAACTACCTGCTGTAAAAAAAGAAGTTTTCATAAGGTATGTTTCCGCAATTTCGCTTTTGAACCCTAACCTTTCGAGAATTTCGGCTCCGAATGAGTTTTTTACTTGAATAATACCTACGAGAAGATGAACGCTTTCTACGATTTTGCCTGTTTGAAGAGAGAGCGTCTCCGCGTTTTTAAGAGTTTGTCGCGCTTGCGTCGTGTATTTTCTCATTATTCTCCTTTCAATACTCGTTTATTATTGCCGAGAGACTCCTTTTTATCCTACAGCCGAAACATAAGTCAAACGAACTGTCGAAAAGATAAAGTTTTTTCGGTTACGTTCGTTCTCTAAATAAATTTCATTTTATATATGGTATTAAAAGTTTAACGAAAAAAGAATTAAAAGAAAAAACAATCGGAATGTCCGATTGTTTTTTGGTGTGGTCGATGAGACTTGAACTCACACGGGTTAACCATACGCCCCTCAAACGTACGCGTCTGCCGATTCCGCCACGACCACACGTGACTCTACTGGTGCGAGAGAAGGGACTTGAACCCATACTGTCTCCAACATGAACCTGAATCATGCGCGTCTGCCAATTCCGCCACTCTCGCAAGCAGTAATATTCTATTATATTCCGTTTTGTTTGTCAATCGATTTAAGACATTTCTGCTAAACATTTTTATTTAATTAGAATAAACCTTAAATCTAGTTTTATTATTTTGCGTTAATTAGGTCTTCGTCGCAAAACAACAAAAGAGCCGTACGGTTTTTGATTGAAAAATTATATTTGCTTTTTATTTGAATATGCATTATAATTAAATAAAAAAATATATTTTTACTAACAAGGAGGACAAAATGTCAGTAATTTTTATTGATACCGATTCAGAACTGCCCTTTGAAAAAGCACAAGAACTTAACCTTGACGATAAATTTATTATTAAAATGCCTTATACGATTTGCGATAAGGAAACTTTCTACGATTTAGGTTCGACGTACGATGCCAAAGAATTTTTCTCTTTGGTAAGAGCAGGCAATATGCCGATTACGAGCGGACTAAACGTAGAAATATATAAAGAATACTTCGAACCCTATTTTGCTAAAGGAGAAGATATTTTATACGTTAGTTTTTCCGAAGAATTAAGCGGAACTTTTAAGTATCACGATATTGCGATTAAAGAACTTAAAGAAAAATACCCCGATGCTAAATACCGTAGATTTGATACGCGTGGAATCAGTCTTGTTACGGGACTGCCGTGTTATTATGCCGTAAAAATGCACAACGAAGGTAAATCTAACGACGAAATAGTCGAATTCCTTACCGAATTTGCTCCGAGAGTTTGCGCGTCGTTCTCCCCCAACGATTTGTTCTATCTTAAAAAGGGCGGTAGACTTTCCGCAGTGCAAGCCACTCTCGGCAGCCTTCTTCAAGTTAAACCTATTGTAAGAATTAACCCCGAAGGTAAACTTTACACCGCTGGGAAAGTTAACGGAAGGAAAAAAGCGATAAACGCGATTGCAGACGACGTTGCGGCGAGAGTTCGCGACGTCGATAAATACCCTATCGTAGTGCTTAACGGCGATTGCAGATCGGACGCGGACATTCTTATTGCAAAAATCAAAGAAAAAATCCCGAACGCAAACATATGGGATTATTATATCGGACCGGTTATCGGAACGCATTGCGGTCCCGATACGATAGCGTGCATTTACGTTGCCGATTCGAGAAATTATTAATTTTAGACGTTAAAAATACCGCGTTGTTTCACGCGGTATTTTTAATCTTTGTCGTCACTGTTTTTTGACGACTTTTTCATTCCGTATAATTTATCGTCAAGTTCGATTGCTCGTTTTAGTATAGAAAAACCGTATTTATGGCGCAACGTATCCATTTTTTTGTTTATTACCGACTGTTTCTCCGCCTCTTCTTCGGCAAACATATCTCGATAGACGGAATTTTCGTCTTTTAGATTATATACGCCTACGGTTATCGTACGAATAGGGTTTTCTTCGGATATACGAAAACGATTTATTACGCCTTTATACGCAGTTTCAGCAATCACTCCCGAATCTTGCGTAGGGTTTTCCAGGCGAGTTTGTTTTGATTCGCAGCGAAACGACGCATCTTTAACGCTTACGCTTACTCCGCCGGCAATTAAGTTGTATTTCCTTAACCGAAACGCTACGAATTCGCTTAATGAGTATATCAATGCCTTTGCCGAACGCGCGGAAGTAATGTCTTCTTCTCCCGTCGTACCGTTGGAAATGCTTTCGGGTATATATTCGTCGTTGTACGCGCTTACTTTCTCTCCGTCGGTTCCGTTGGCGTATTCGTAAAGTTTTGTTCCGATTTTTCCGCATAGTGCGTTTAATTTTTCGACGGGTGTATTTGCTAAATCTCCTATTGTATAAATTTTATTAGTAAATAGAATTTTCTGCACGGAATCACCGATATAAATCATATCGGATACCGGCAACTGCCACGCTTTGTCCTTGAAATTAGTTTCGTCGATAACCGTAACCGCGTCGGGTTTTTTCATATCGCTACCGAGTTTTGCAAACGTTTTCGTAAAAGATACGCCGACGGAAACGGTTATTCCGAGTTCTTTTTTTACGGTTTCGCGTATGGAATTCGCAATTATTTCGGGACTTCCGTACAGTTTTATGCTTCCCGTAACGTCAAGCCAACATTCGTCCATCCCGAAACTTTCCACAAACGGCGTATAACGCTTGTATATTTCGTATAGTTTTTCCGAAAATTTTTTATATTCGGCATAATCAGGCGGAACGCAAACCAAATTCTTGCATAATTTCATTGCGTCGCCTATGGTGGTAGCCGTTTTGACGCCGAGTTTTTTCGCTTCGTTGCTCTTGGCAAGAACAATCCCGTGACGTTTGTCGGGATCGCCGCAAATAATTACCGGTTTACCTTTAAGTTGCGGATTATTTCTTATTGTAACGGATGCGAAAAAATTATTCGCATCAACGTGAAGTATCGCGCTCATTTTAATAAGCCTAAAATTTTCTTTTCAAGAGAATCGATATCGCCGTTATTAAATATGTATACCGTTTTTTCGCCGTAATCGTTGTCGTTCAACTGCATTGCAATCAATTTTTCAGCAAAATCCGTATCTACTCCGTCGCGTGCGGATATTCTTGCGTTTCTCGCTATTTCATCCGAAACAACAACCCATATTTTATCAAATAAAGGCGCGTAGTCTGTTTGGTTCAAAACGGGAACTTCGACAAAAACACGGTCGGCTCTTGCTTGCTCAATTTGATTAATAAGTGCCGCTTTAATTTTCGCGTGAGAATATTTGTTTAACGCTTTTCTTTTCTCTTCGTGTAATGCGATTTGTTCTTTGATAAGTCGTTTGTTAAGTTTGCCATTCGATACGGAATTAGGAAATATGGATTTAAGTCCGTTTAGATACTCATTGTTTTGTAGTAATTCCGCATTAATTTTGTCGCAAGAGATACAAAATTCACCGTATTTCGATAGAATTTTACATACTTCGCTTTTCCCTGCTCCTATACCGCCTGTAATGGCGATTACGGTTTTATTTTGATTCATACCAACTGCTCCCGCTCGACACGTTTACCGTAAGAGGAACTCGCAATTTAGCCGCGTTTTCCATTTCTTCTTTAAGTAAATTTTTCACGGTTTCTTCTTCGTTTCTAGGCGCATCGACAATAAGTTCGTCGTGGACTTGAAGAATGAGTTTTGATTTGAGCCCTTTTTCTTTGAGCGTTTTATATACGTTTATCATCGAAATTTTAATAATATCACTTGCCGTGCCTTGCAACGGCATATTCATAGCGGCACGTTCTCCGAAAGCGCGAATATTAAATTTCGGACTTGTAAGTTCGGGGAAATAACGTATTCTGCCAAACAATGTCGTAAGATAACCTTGCTTTTTGGCAAGTTGGACGTTCTCGTCCATATATTCTTTAACTTTCGGATACGTTATAAAATATTGCTCTATAAAGTTTTTTGCCTGATAGCGCGTTACTCCCGCGTTTTTAGACAAACCGAAACCGCTTATACCGTAAATTATACCGAAATTGACCGCTTTTGCCGACGTTCTCATTTCCGGAGTAACAAGTTCGAGCGGAACGTTAAAAATTTTACTTGCGGTAAGAGCGTGAATATCGCATCCGTTTCGATACGCGTCAATTAATTTCGGTTCTTCTGAAAAATGCGCGAGAAGCCTGAGTTCGATTTGCGAATAATCCGCCGTGACAAGCACGTTTCCGCTACTTGGAATAAACATTTTACGTATTTCTCTTCCCTCGTTTTTCCTAACGGGAATATTTTGTAAATTCGGTTCGGTGGACGAAAGTCTACCGGTAGCGGTTATACATTGATTGAAACAAGTGTGTACTTTTCCTGTCACGGGATTCATAACCTGTTTCATCCCTTCGACGTACGTCGATTTAAGTTTGGCGAGTTCTCTGTACCGCAGAATTGCCGTAACAATCGGGTGGTCGAGTTCTTCGAGCGTATCCGCATCTACGGAATAGCCTGTTTTCGTTTTTTTAGAATGTGGCAAGCCGAGCGTGTCAAATAATACAAATCCTAATTGTTTGTTAGAATTAACGTTAAAAGTTTGACCTGCAAGCGCGTAAATTTCCTGTAAAAGTTCGTTTATTTCTTCGGAGTACTTAACGTTTAGTTCGTCGAGCATTGCGCCGTTTACCGAAAAACCCGTCTTTTCCATATCGAATAAAACTTCTATAAGAGGCAGTTCGATTTCATGATAAAGTTTAGTAAGATTTTTTTCCGCGATTTTATCTTTTAACGTCGGGTAAATCTCATAAAGCGCGCCAAACACGTTTTCGGTTGTATAGCAATACTCTTCCGCAAGCATTTCAGCGTTTTTAATTACTTTCGTGTTGTTTATCAGATACGCCATTAAAAGTACGTCATCGTAAGGTTTTGCGATTTTTACTCCGTATGCAGACAAAAAGTGCATACTTTTTTTTGCGTCGAAGAAAACCTTTTCATAATTACCCGTTAATAACGGGGCGATTGACTCTATTACCGTTTCGTACGCAATTCCGGTATCGATAAGGTTTTCCGTCGTTTTTATTTGATATACTTTTTCGTTTAAGCAAATCGTACATAAAACATCGGAAAAATCGAAAAATATAGTCGTCGTTTCCGATATTTTACTTACAAACTCTTTAAGGACGTTTTCGTCGCAAATTTCAATCTTTTTTGCGACGGAGGTCTTAATTTTGCTTTCGTATACTTTATTTTCTCCGTAAGAAACGTCATATTTAACCGTGTTTTTCAATCCGTCGGGTTTGGCGTTTTCCTTGGATTGTTTATTGTCGGTTTCTTTGTAATTAGGGGCAAATTTCTCGATAAGTTTCTTAAATTGAAGATATTTCATCATATCGATTGCATCATCGTTTATTTCGTGACGATACGTTATCAAATTTAATGAACATTCTACGTCTGCGTCAACGTTAATCGTTGCTAGGCGTTTACTTAGTTCCACCATATCTTTGTTTTGCTCTAATCTTTCTTTAAGTTTTCCTTTTATTTCGTCGATATGCTCGTATACGCCGTTTACGTCGACGTACTTGGATAATAACTCTTTTGCAGTCTTTTCTCCTACTCCGACGCAACCCGGTATGTTATCGCTCGAATCGCCGGCAAGCGCCTTGTATTCGATTATTTGTTGGGGGGTGAACCCTTCTTCCAAAAGAAGTTCCGGAGTGTATTTTTTTACTTCAGTAATGCCTTTTTTCGTATTGAAAACAGTTGTCGTGTCGCTGACGAGTTGAAGACAATCTCTATCTCCCGTTACTATAATCGTAGGATAATCAAACCTTTTTGCAAGCGTGCCGAGAATGTCGTCCGCTTCGTATCCTTCTTTATAAAGAATTTTAATGCCGAGTTTGCCAAGAAGTTGTTGTAAAACGGGAACTTGCATTGCAAGTTCTTCGGGCATAGGTTTTCTTGTGGCTTTATATCCGTCGTACATGTTATGGCGGAACGTTTTTGCGCGACAATCGAATACGGCGCAAATATGCGTCGGTTTTTCCTCGTTTATGAGTTTGTTTAACATCGTCATATAACCGTAAATCGCGTTCGTGTACAGTCCGTCGCTGTTAATTAACGGAGGTAAAGCGTGGAAAGCGCGATTAATAAGGCTGTTAGAATCGAGTAAAAGTATTTTAACGTTGTTAGTCATCGAGTTTCATATCTCCGAATTGTATCCAATTTTTCTTGCGCATAAACTCGCTTACGAAGAAACAAATTACCGCAGGTAAAACGAACAGACATAACGTTACGCCTACTCCGATTCGCCAACCTGCCACGCCGTTTTTAATACTAGTCGATATGGTGCTTATTACGCCGACCAGTCCGCTTGTTCCCATTCCGCCGCCGGTTTCGTCGCACAAAAGTCCGAACGCTACGGCAATAGGTCCGACTATTGCGCTTGCGATGATTTCCGGTAGCATAATACGCGGTTTTTTCATTATATTAGGTATTTGCAGCATGCTTGTGCCTAATCCTTGCGAAATAAGTCCGCTTACTTTGTTTTCACGGAAACTTGCAACCGCAAAGCCGACCATATGCGCGGAGCAACCTGCCACAGCCGCTCCGCCTGCAACGAGAAGAGCATACGGTATAGTCCCGTCGGCAAGTCGCATTGCTCCGACGATAGAAACCCATATTGCCGCGCTAGACGTAGGCATCGTAAGAAGTATTCCCATTGCTACGGAAACAAGTATAGCCATAAGATATTTCGCTACTTCGTTAAGTAAAATAATTTTTTCGATAAGCACACCGATATAATATACGAGTTTAACGAACGGCCACGAAACAAATATTGCAGCCATGGAAATTATCATTACTCCGAGCGGTATGAGTATAATGTCAAGTTTCGTTTTTCCGGCGTATAGCGAAGACAGTTCTATACAGATAAGAGAAACGACGTATGCGCCGATAGGATTACCGCACGCACCGAACTTAACGCCGAATTCGCCGGTTAATATGGAAAAATCTCCCGAATTGGACACGGCAAACGCTCCTATAAATCCCGCAACCGCAGCAGAAAACATTACGAGCGGCGATTTAACTTTTAACTTTGCCGCAATACCGACGCCTATCCCCGCACCCATAAGCATTTTTGCCGCCTTCGATATGTTAATAAGCCATACGCCGATAACGTTTCCGTCTCCGATTTTGTTTATCCATTCACCGATAGTCGCCAAAATCGTTCCTGCAATAAGCGTGCAAAATAACCCGAGTGCCATTCCGCTAAACGCGTCAATGAACCATCTGGTGCATAGTTTTTTCGTTGTTGTAAGTACTTTTGTTTTATCCACGTCTAATCTCCATTATATAAGGTATAAGTATTTGATATAAAGCAAGTTTCTTTGCTATAGAACTAAACCGTCTATATTTAATTGCAGTATTTTCTGTATCTATGGATACAGATTTGCGCAATAATTCGTCAATAAACTCTTTTTGAGTATATATTGAAAACTTTTCTACGCCGTAAAAAATCGCAATATCTTCAAAGAAAGAAAAAAACGAATTTATATTAGAGATACCTATCTCGTCGTTTGTTTGCGGTTTCAGTTTTTCGGACAGTTCAGTAAAAAAGTTTTCTTGTTTAATACGGTATAAATTGCAAATTTGGTCTTTTGTTTCGTCGTTTAACGAGTAAAAAACTTTATCAAAGAAATCCGCGTCCCCGTTAATATAGTAGCGGAATCCTTTATAACCTTTGATAAATCTAAGCGCGTCGTAATAACCTAACTTTATTTTATAATTTATTGCTCGTTGATTAATATTAACCGTGTTGCCTAGTTCTTCGGACGGACAAATATAATGAACCGTTACGTCGCGTCGCCTTATTTCTTTATGCGGCATACGGCTCATAGTTCTTATAGCATAGATTTCGTCGTAATTTTTTTGTTCGGGCAACGCGTTAAGAGGTAAGTTATCATACACTCCGCCGTCTATATAGTATTTACCGTTCATCCTGCCTAGTCTAAAAGCGGGGAAATACGCGCTTGCAAGAATAAAGTTATGTAATTCGCCGACGGGTATGTCTTCTTTGAACAATTCGAGAGGTTCTCTGTTGCTTAAACAATAAGTAACTATCCCGTAATCCATAGGCGAAGAACGAAGTTTGTCTTCATCAATGATTTTACGCAAAAAGTCTGATATTTTATCGGTAGGGACACCGAGATTAGAAATGATTTTTAGTACTTGTTTGCCCCAGTACGCAACGGTTTCTCGACTAAATTCGCGATTAAACAGTTTGTTAACTTCGATATTGTCGAAATGCGTTATATCGCTTGCCGTTACGCTCGTCCATACGTCGTACATTTTCTCGTATCCGCATTCCTGAGCGATAAGCGCGCCGTTGATTGCGCCTATACTCGTTCCGGCAACGCCGTCAAAGGTATATCCGTAATCGTATAATGCCTTGACGGCGCCGCAATGGAATGCTCCTTTTGCGCCGCCGCCCTCTAATACAAGTCCTTTCATTGTTATTTAACGATTATTCTGCACGCTAACCTGTGCACCGTACCCGCGTTAATCTTGTACGGCGGTTTCAAACACGCCATAGCAGGAGTATCTCCGCCGACACCGCGTTGTTTTCCGTCAATGGTAACCGTATAATGGTCGTCTTTCACAAGTTCGTGCGCGTGATCCGCTTTTTCGAGTTTTTCCATCGAATAAGGCAAAACTCCGAATTCAAACGGTTTTTCTTTGGCAAGAATGATAAGTCCGTTTACTTCGTCGCCTAGACTAAGGTATCTTGCGTCGGTATGGTTGCCGTTTTCTTGCGGAGAAAGATATTCGTGATTGAAGTCTTCCGCCACGCCTTCGTATCTGCGCAAGATTGCCGCCGAATTTCTGTCGCAATAGTTTTCAAACGGACCTTTTGCATAAAACGTCATATTCTTAACCGCTTCTCTCATTCCGAAAGAAAATCCATAACGTACGAGTTCGCAACACGGTTTAACCATTAATACCATATCTATTCCGTTGTTAAAGAACGTATATTTCGTCGAGAGTTTACCGTACTTGAATCTCCAATCCATAATAACGGATACGACACCGTCTTTGTTCTCCAAACGAACGTTTTTCTTAGGCGCAATTTTTTTCTGTGCATTGTGGAATTTGTATACGCCCATGATTTTCTTAACTATAGGAAGGTCAACTTGCTCGTAACGGTCGTTGTCTATCGTCGCACGAACAAAGTTCGGCATAATCGGACTACGCAATATTTCGACGTTGCCTTTTTTGATACTGGTAATTCCGCCAGTGACTTTATCGACGATGTATTGCACGCTGTCGTTATAAATACGATATTCCCAATAGTTTGTTTCGTCGCAAGCCATATTGCCCGTAGGCTCGGTTAAATCAAACGTGCCTTCTTTTACAAGGAATTGCTCGTACGCGACCACTCTATCGTCGTTCGGGGCACGAAGTTCGCAAAGCAACGTTTGTTCCCCGTCGGACGAAGGTACGTCGATTTCGATTTTGCACTGCTCTCCTGCCGGAACGGAACCGAGAACAACATTTTTCGTTTCGGTTACTTCGCCGTCGGTTAAGAACGTATAAGTAAGTTCGTATTTATCCAAATTCGTAAACATAAAACCGTTTTTAACGGTTATTACACCGTTTTCATAGGCAAAATCAACCATTTGATACTGTTTACGCACTTCGTAAAGCGCAGGGTTGGGCGTTCTGTCCGCTTTTACGATACCGTTGAACGAGAACACGCCTGCGTTCGGGACATCTCCGAAATCGCCGCCGTAACGATACTCGATTGTACCGTCTTCGGCTACGCGCTTAATTGCTTGGTCTGCAAAGTCCCAAATAAAACCGCCGGCAAGCCTGTCGTATTGTTTGAATTTCGCCCAATAATCGGCAAAGTCGCCCAAACTGTTACCCATACAGTGCGCATATTCACATTCCATATACGGTAAATCTCTGTATTTTGCAGGCGAATAAGAAACGCCGAGAGGTCTGAAAACGGTAAGGAAGCAGTGGGAAACTCTCTTGTTTTGTCCGATAGCGTCCATTTTTTCGACGTGCGCGTACATTTCGCTAAATACGTCGCTTACTTTGCCGGTCACGTCTTCTTCGTAGTGAATAAAGCGCGTTTTATCTATAGCGAGTGCGGCTTTTTTCATTTCTACGAACGCTTTCCCGAAACCTGCTTCGTTTCCGAGCGACCAACTCACGATACAGGGGTGGTTTTTGTATGTGTTAACCATATTTTCCATTCTGTAAACGCATTGTTTGGTCCACATTTTGCTATTACCGGGGATAAACATACTTAATCCGTGAGTTTCGAGATTGTTTTCACACATTACGAGAATACCGAGTTTGTCGCAATAATCGTAGAAAATTTTGCTGTTCGGATAGTGCGAAGTACGGATAGCGGTGATGTTATTTTCCTTACAAATAAGCAAATCTTTGTAGATAAGTTCTGCAGGAACGGCATGACCGTAATCGGGATGGAATTCGTGACGATTTACACCGCGAAACTTAACGGGTTTACCGTTAAGTAAAATGAACGGTCCTTTTCCGTCCTTATAGGGTACGATTTTAACTTCGCGGAAGCCGAAGTTAATACTGCGCTTATCGTTGAATTCGCCGTTTTTAAGAAGCGTAAAGTCAATTCTGTATAAATACGGTTTTTCGTGCGACCAAGCGTATACTTCGTTAAATCTTTCGCTTAATTGAACTTTTTCTTCAAGGACTTCCGTTTCGATTTTACAAACGAGAGCGTTTGTTTCGTCAAACACTTCTGTAATCAACGTAAGTTTATCCGACGGGTCTATTCCGCCGATTTTTGCGTCGATATACAATGTCGCCGCGTCGTATTTGTCATCGACAAATTCGCTTCTTGCGTAAACGTCCGCTATTTCGGTAACGGGTTTATTAATCAGATAAACGTCGCGGAAAATACCGCTTAAACGCCACATATCCTGGTCTTCGAGATAACTTCCCGTGCAGTATCTGTAAACGATTACGGATAGTTTATTTTTTCCTTCTTTGACGTAATTAGTAACGTCGTATTCTTGGAAATCGAAAGTATCTTCGCTATAACCGACAAACTCGCCGTTAAGATACACTTCCGCACAAGAGTTTACTCCGCCGAAATGTATAAAATATTTGTCATTAAGCGCGTTAAGTTCAAATTCGCATACATATAACCCTGCGCTCGTTTTCTTTCCGTATATTTTAGGTACGCGGAAAAGATTTTTAGACTCGATTGCATAAGGATATACGATGTTCGTATATATAGGCGTATCGACGCCTTGAATTTGCCATTCCGCAGGAACTTTCATCGTTCCGAAATCGCTGTCGTTAAATTCCTTTGAACCGAAAGATTCCGGAATATCGAACACCGTAGGACAGAACTTAAACTTCCAATCACCGCTTAATTTTATAATTTTGTATATATTTTCGACAGACAAGGGAAAACCGCTTGCGTATCTTGTCAGACTGTTAACGTTGAAAATGCGTTTGTTTTGCCAAAAAGACTTCATACATACCTCCCTATTGTATCTATATTTAATATATTACCATATATTAAGAGAAAAGACAAGACAAAAATCCGCATTATGCGCATATTTTTAACATCTTGCAATAATCTTTTTATGAAATGATTAACTTGATTTTGATATTTTTAAGCGGAATAGGTTTGTTTCTCTTCGCAATATACACGATAGATAAGTCGTTCGAACATACGCGCGCGCTTTCCCCTTCGGTGGAAAAACTGTTTGCAAAACCCTGTTTTTCTTTTGCTTTCGGGATTTTATCAGCAGCGCTTACGCAAAGTTCTTCTGCAATAAACAGTATATTGACAACGCTTAGGGATAAAGACAAAATTGAAGAAAAATCAACCCTTTACGCTATCGCAGGCAGCAATATCGGTACCACCGCGACCGCTTTTCTCGCCGTAATGCAAAACGTGTCAGTCAATGCGTTCTTTTCAAGCGTAATCTTTGCGGCAACGCTTTTTCTCGTTCTCGTTAAACAAGACAAAAAGAAAAAGTATGCGTTGCTTTTATGCGGTTTTTCAATGATTTTTATTAGTTTTTCCATAATTAAACATACGGTACCGGAACTCGTACGTTATCTCAATCTCGGTTTTTTAACGTCACCTTACCCGATTATTCCCTTCGTAGTATGCCTTATTCTTACCGCTTTGTGTCAGAGTTCTTCTCTTGTCAGCGTATTGATTATTTCATTTGCCAAAATCAATGCTTTATCTCTCACAAACGCTCTTTTTATGATAATGGCGGCAAATATCGGTACTTGTTCCACCGTTTTTCTCGTTTCGGTCGGTAAATCGAAAAAAAGCGTGCGTGTCGCGGTATTTAATCTTCTCTTCAACGTCATTCCTGCCTTGTTTTTTATCGTAGCGTACTATTCTAGAATGTTGGATTCGTTTTTACAATTAAATGTTGCTATTGATACAAAAATAGCAATTTTCCATACGCTTTTCAATGTCGTTGCTTGTTTGCTTGTTTGTCCGTTTATAGGTTGGTTTACCGACGAAAATGAAAAATATGAAGCACAAAAAACTAAACGCGTAAATTTGGTTATATTAAAAAAGCCCGCCTTAAAAAAGCGGGCTTGATGTAGTTTCGAAGAAAACTATTCTTTAATGATGAGGTCTTCTCTTGCAGGACCCACGCCGATGTATTTAACGGGGACGCCTACGGTTTTTTCGATAAATTCGATATAAGATTTGGTTTCTTGGGGTAGTTCGTCGTATTTTCTTATCTTTCCGGTATCTTTTTTCCAACCTTTAAGGGTAGTGTACACAGGTTCGACTTTATATAAATCCCTTGCATTCGGCATATAGTCAATGATTTTCCCGTTGAGTTTATATGCGTAACATACTTTAATTTCGTCGTAAGTATCGAGTTTGTCGATTTTACATATTGCAAGAGAAGTAAATCCGTTTACGATTGCGGCATATTTCACGATTACCAAATCCGGCCAGCCGAGTCTTCTTGCCCTGCCTGTTCTCGCGCCGAATTCATCATCGATATGTCCGCCTTGTCCTCTAAATCCGTCTGCTTCCGAACCGAAAAGTTCCGTAGGGAACGGTCCGTCGCCGACAGCCGACGTAAACGCTTTCATAACGCCTACGATTTCGTTAATTTTAGTGACGGGGAAACCTCCGCTTACCGCGGCATAAGCCGCAACGGGGTTTGAGGAAGTAACGAAAGGATAGATGCCCAAATCTATGTCTTTCATTACGCCGAGTTGTCCTTCGAAAAGAAGATGATCGTTGTTGTTTATAGCGTTGTTTACGAAAGAAACGGGTTCAACTATCATTTTCCCGAGTTTATCCGCCCAAAACTTGCATTTTGCGAAAACCTCTTCTTCGGTGAAAGTTTTTCCGCCGAGAGCGGCAAGTTCCGCGTTAATTCTCGGCATAATTTTGGTTATACGTTCTCTACAATAATCAAGGTCGAGTAAATCTTCAAAACGCAGAGAAGTTCTTCTCATTCTGTCAGCGTAAGCATAGCCGATTCCGCGCTTGGTTGTTCCGATAGAAATGCCGGTTTTTTCGCCTAAACCGTCGAGTTCGACGTGATATGGCATTAAAATAGTCGCTCTCGAAGAAATATATACGTTGCTTATGTCCACGTTATTATCCGAAAATTGTTTGAGTTCGTTGATAAATTCGTCGGGGTTTATTACCATGCCCGTGTTTGCGAGGACTTTGCAACCTTTTTTGAAAATTCCGCACGGTATGAGATGCATTTTGAAGGCACCGTCCTCGTTTACGACCGTATGCCCTGCATTATCGCCGCCTTGAAAACGCACTACCATATCCATTTTTTGTGCGAGATAGTCTACGATTTTACCCTTACCTTCGTCGCCGAATTGCGCTCCGACAAGTATTGTAACACTCATTTGTATAACCTCCGTTATAATTAGATTTTTTTATATAAGTTTTCAAGCCGGCGCATCGCTTCCACCGTATTTTCATAGGTGTTGAAAGCGGTAAGCCGGAAATAACCTTCTCCGCATTCGCCGAAACCGCTGCCCGGCGTGCCGGCAACGCCACAACTGGCAAGCAAATAATCAAAGAATTCCCAACTCGACATACCGCTAGGCACTTTGAACCAAACGTAAGGCGAATTTACACCGCCTGTAAAATTTATACCGAGTTTTTTTAACGTTTCGGTCATAATTAAGGCGTTTCTTTGATAATATTTGATAGTTTCTCTTACTTTTTTAAGTCCTTCTTCGGAAAAAACTGCTTCCGCCGCGCGTTGTACAACGTAACTTACGCCGTTAAATTTTGTAGTTTGACGTCTAAGCCACATTTTGTTAAGGTTAAATCCGTCAAACTCTAAATTTTTCGGTACGACAGTGTAACCGCATCGCGTTCCCGTGAAACCTGCCGTTTTCGATAATGAACAGAGTTCTATTGCGCAATTTTTCGCACCGTCTACTTCGTATATCGAACGAGCGACATCGGTTGTCACAAAACTTTCGTAAGCCGCGTCAAATAAGATAATCGCTTGACGATTCAAAGCGAAATCTACCCAAATTTTAAGTTGTTCTCGCGTATAAGCCGAGCCTGTCGGGTTGTTCGGCGAACAAAGATAAAAAATATCGCCTTCGAGCGTATCGCTCGGCATAGGTAAAAAACCGTTTGTCTCCGAACCTTCGATGAAGAGGATTTTACGTCCGAGCATTACGTTGCTGTCAACGTATACGGGATAAACCGGGTCAGGTACGACTATTACGTTGTCGTTTGCGAAAATATCGGTTATATTCGCTATATCGCTTTTCGCTCCGTCCGAAATAAAAATTTCGTCTGCATCGAGTTCGACGTCCGTTTCGTTTTTGTAATATTCACGAATTTTATTTTTAAGAAAAGGATAACCTTGTTCGGGTCCGTAACCATGGAATCCAACTTGCGTTCCCATCTCGTCCGCTGCTTTTTTCATCGCGTCTACAACGTCGTTTACCAGCGGTTTGGTTACGTCGCCTATGCTCATTTTGATAACTTTAACGTCGGGGTTTGCCGCGGAAAAAGCGGCAATTTTTCTTGCCGTTTCGCTAAACAGATAAGTTTCCTTTATGTTTCCGTAATTTTTGTTAATTTTAACCATAGTTTAGAAGTTCGGTTCTCCCTTCGTAATTGAATTTTGCGTCCCCCGTTACGAGAACTTCGCCTTTGCTGTTGTGCGACAAACTTAAACTGCCGCCTTTAAGCGTTATCGTCGCGTTATCTTTAAGATAACCGAATTTATATGCCGTTTCAAAAACCGCCGTTGCGCCCGTTCCGCACGCAAGCGTTTCCCCGCTCCCCCGCTCGTACACTCTTACCAGTGCGCTATTATCGGAAGTGAAAATTTTTGCGAATTCCACGTTCGTTCTTGCGGGGAAAAAGTCGGTTTTATTCGATAGTTTTTCCGCATACTCGTTAAAACAAGCGTCGATTGCAGTGCCAAAAACAACGAAATGCGGATTCCCCGTATTTACCTTGTATCCTTGTACAAGCGTATCGAGTTGTATGCCGATTAGTTCGAAATCGGATTTAGGTTTTCGCATATTTGCGGTAACGGTTCCGTCGGAGTTGAGTTTGACAAACCGCATTCCGCCGTCCGTTTCGATTTTAAGGTACTTGTCGCGCGTAAGTTTGTTGTTGTAAGCATACTTCGCCAGACATCTCAAAGCGTTGCCGCACATCTCGGCTCGACTTCCGTCGGAGTTATATATTATCATACCGAAATCTGCATTCGGCGACCTAGTTATTAGCACTATTCCGTCGCCTCCGATACCGAAATGTCTGTCGCATAGCGCAACGATTTGATTTTGCGTCAATTCGACCGTTTTTTCGGTACAGTCTATAAAAATATAATCGTTACCCAGTCCGTTCATTTTCGTAAAATGCATAAATCACCTCACGAAAATGTATGCGAAAACTACGGTATTAATTCATTTTATAAACTATTCTTCCGCAATGCGGACATTCCGCGCAGTCGTAAAGATTGTTCATATTCTTACCGACCTCTACTTCGATTCCGATACCGCACCCCATACAGTTTCCGTCAACGTATGGCACGAACGCCGGCATTTTCTTCTTAGCGCGAAGTTCTTTATACTTAACAAGATATTTTTCTTCTATATCCGGCTCGATTTCTTTGAGTTTTTTTGCAAAAGGTATCGCCTCTCTGAAAAGCATCTTTCTTTTTTCTTCCGCCTGATTTTTCGCTTGATTGAAGTCAATGACGAGTTTCGTGATCTGATCGTTGATTTTTTTGTTGTTATCGCTAATTTCTGCGATTTTACTAATGGTTTTTTGTATGTCTTTAACGAGATTACGGACTTCTTCTTCGTACTTTGCAAAATTCTTTTCGTATTTGTCGAAGTCTTTTAACTCGGTAAATTCGGAAAAATCAGTTTCAAAATCCACGTTCAACGCGTCTTGTTCGGCAAGTTTTTCTTCCAAAACATTAAGGAGAGCGTAACTTTTGTCTAGTTCCGATGCAAGTGTATCGAGCATATCGCGCTTGTTTTTTATTTCTTCTTTTCTTGTCGCCATACGTTTTATCTCCGGCGATTGCGCGAAATCTTTTTCCTTTTTATAGATATTAAAATCTATCTTCTGATACTCTAAAATTTTTTGTACAGACATCTCCATTCTCCTTCTAATTATACGGATTAAGCAATTTTGTTGCTTTATGTATCTTTTCTTTACCTATTGCTTTTTCGAGCAATTCCGACATTAAGTCGGAAAAACCTTGTTCGCTATTGTAATGACCGACTTGTATTATAGCATATTCGGCGTCTTTTGCCAAACGTGCAACGCTATATTTTACGTCTCCCGTAACAAAAACATCGGCACCCGAACGCATCGCCGTAAGCAAATCGTCTTCGTGCGAACCGCCTCCGCCGTTTATTATCGCGACTTTTTTTATTTTTTTATTTTTATCGCCGACATAAGTTGCGTTTTTATCGTTGAAAACCGACTTAACCGTTTCAAAAAATTCGCTGAGCGTTACTTCTTTTTCCGTTTCGCCTATTCTCGGGTCGCACGGCTCGCCCGTTTTCAAAATGTTTTTCAACCCCAAAGATTTCGCCGCATAGTCGTTTAATCCGTTGTCGGTAAAGTCAACGTTGGTATGTGCGGAATAAATCGCTATGTCGTTTTTTATCGCTTTAGTTAAAGCTTTCGTAATCGGCAAGCGAAAATCGAATTGCTTTACGGCGCGAAAAATCGACGGATGATGCTCGATTATTAAATTGCAATTTTTATTAATTGCCTCGTCAACTACCGCTTCGTTTGTATCTAACGTTACTAAAACGCCGCTTAATTCGTTGTTTAGGTCGCCTAATTTAAGTCCGCAGTTGTCGAAATCGCCTTGTAATGCAAGCGGAGCGAAAGTTTCTATAACGTTTATTACATCTTTGATTCGTGCCATAATTTAAGTGCCTCTAACTCTTCTTTAATCTCGTCTGACGCATTATCGCTTGACGCAAAACCTTTTGCTATGTCGGTTAAATAATTAAGGCGTTTTTCGTTTCTTTTTTCGTAGTCCGAACGCGGCGGATAGTTTTTCCCGAGAAAAAACTCTTCGTTTTTATAATCGCATTTACCCTTTTTGCAAACGATAATCGGATAAAACTTTTTTTTATCTTCTACAACGAAGTCTTTTTCAGCATAAAAATCGTTTTCTGCCATAAATCGACGGAGAACGTGCGAATCTTGGTGCGGAGAAAGTACGTAAGTCGTTACTTTATGTTTTTGTGATAAAATATGCGTTATTTCATTCCCGCCCATTCCTGCAATAATCGCGGTGTCTACGGGGTAAGGAATAACGCTGAATCCGTCGCCTTCGAAAAAATCCATTTTGTCGAGTACGCCGCATTGTTCCGCATATTCGACCGCTTTATGCAAACTAAAAGCGCTTATATCGACGCCCACTCCTCTCTCGCACTTTCCAGAAAGCACCGCCGCACAAATAAGTTTGCCATGGTCGCAACCTATATCCGCTATAATTCCGCCTTTGGTTTCGGATACTTCAAGTAAAGCGTTTAATCTCTCGCTTAGTTTTATCATTAGTTACCGAGAAAATCTTGAAATTTTTTCATCTTATTCGGATGACGAAGTTTGCGGAGAGCCTTCGCTTCAATCTGACGTATTCTTTCTCTCGTTACGTTGAACTCTCTTCCGACTTCTTCGAGCGTACGCGGACGATTATCGCGCAATCCGTAACGAAGAATCAACACCGCCGCCTCCCTTGGGGCAAGTCCGGTCAAAATTTCTTCGATTAACGCTTTGCGCTCTTTCATTTCGGCAATATCTATTTGACTAGCCGTGCTTTTATCTTCGATAAAATCGCCGAGATGGCTGTCGTCTTCTTCGCCGATAGGCGTTTCGAGGGAAACGGGATCGTGTGCTATTTTTTGAATTTCGACTACCTTAGATTCGGGAATTCCCATCGCTTCGGCAATTTCCGATTGCGTAGGCTCTCTTCCGAGTTTTTGAAGTAGCGTTCTGCTTACTTTAGTAAGTTTATTTATCGTTTCCACCATATGAACGGGGATACGAATGGTTCTTGCTTGGTCGGCGAGAGAACGTGTAATCGCTTGACGAATCCACCAAGTCGCGTATGTCGAAAACTTAAAGCCTTTTGTGTAATCGAATTTTTCCACGGCTTTCATAAGCCCTAGATTGCCTTCTTGAATTAGGTCAAGAAATTGCATTCCGCGACCGACGTATCTTTTCGCAATGCTAACTACAAGACGAAGGTTGGCGTTTATAAGTTGTTTTTTTGCTTCTTCGTCGCCTTGGCTCATTTTTTCGGCAAGTTCGAGTTCTTCCTGCGGAGTTAAAAGCGGAACTCTGCCGATGTCTTTAAGGTACATCTTAACCGAGTCGTCGATATTGACCTCGCTCATAATTTTTTGGAGCATTTGGTCGTTTATTTTGCTCTGCTCCTCTACGTTAATAACCTTAATGCCCTTTTTGCCAAGGAAGTCGTAAACTTCGTCAAGTTCCTTTGCGTCGAGTTGCAATCTGTCCATTCGATTAAGCAGTTCGTCTTCGGGGATTGCTTTCTTTTCCTTGTAGGCTTCGAGTATTTTTTCAAGTTCTTGTTTTTTACGTTCGTCGTATTCAGGCATATGGCACCTCTCTATAATTATCTTTTCATCTTTGTAAGGGCAACGATTTTTTCCTTTAATTGCCGTTTCATTTCTTCATTTTTTTCCGTATTCAATTCCGCTATCGTCTTCTTTATTTCCTTATCGACGTATCGTTTATGCAGTTTTTTTACACATTCTTCGTAGAAAATAGGCTGTTTGTCCGCTTTAACGTTTTCCGGCACACTTATAATCGAATCTGCGTCGCTCTTATCCGTAAGGTCGTATAATCTAGACGCTATCGGGACGACCGAATTTTTCGCGCAAGAAAGCACGTATTCAAACGCAGCGGAATGTCCTTCGTTTTCAAAATATTCTTTTACTACGTCCCCGTACATTGCGTAGTCTTTACCGAAAATCATACTCGCAAGCACAAATTTTTCTGCAATTTCAAGCGCGTTTGTTTCTCTTGGCGCAATTTCTTCTCGTTCATCGCGATTTTTGAACGCGTCATCGGGCGTTTCCGCCTGTAACGCTGAAATAATTCTATCTTGCGACAAGCCGCTTATTTTGCTTACTTTTTCCGTGTAAACTGCTTTTTCTACTTCGTCAAGTCCCGATAAAACGCCTACCGCTTCTTTAACGTACTTAACGCGCTCGTCGTAACTATCGAAAGTATATTTTTCTTCTATTTTTTTAAGTTTGAAATCCACCAACGGCAACGCTTCGTCCACAAGTCTAAGATATCCGTCTTTGCCATATTTTTTGACGTAATCGTCAGGATCGAGATTATCTTTAAGACAAACCACTTTTACGTCCAAACCTTCGTCTTTGAGTAAAGATAACCCTTTAATCGTAGCGGATTGTCCCGCCGAATCACCGTCGTAAGAAACGTATACTATGTCGGCAAAACGTTTAATCTCTTTACATTGTTCGGGAGTGAGAGCGGTTCCCATCGACGCAACGACGTTTTTTATTCCCGCTTGAAACAAACTTATTACGTCCATATGCCCTTCTACGAGTATCATCGCTCTGTTTCCGCTCGGAACATATTGCTTATACATGTTGATGCCGAACAAATTTTTACGTTTGTTAAACGCAATCGTCGCTGAAGTGTTTTTATATTTGGCATGGTCGGGTTTTTTTTCAAGACTCCTGCCGGTAAAACCGATAACTTTGCCGGACGCGGAAATAATCGGTATTATTAGACGTTTACCGAAGAAATCATAAGGTTTTCCTTCATCGTTTATTCCGACGACGCCTGCGTCTTTCATCGTTTCTACAGAATAACCTTTTTCTTTCAAATATGTCACGAGCGAAGTAAAATCCGGAGAATATCCAATACCGAATTTTCGAATTGTTTCCTGCGTAAGTTGTCTTTCGGCAAGATATTTAAGGGCAATATCTCCGTCGTCTGTTCGTAAAATGTTATGGTAAAAAAGTGCGGTTTCTCGATTAACCGCATAAATTTTTTCTAGTTTTTCTTTCTGTTGTTTGTACTTGACGTCTACGGCGCGCTCGGGTACTTCGAGTCCTGCTATTTTTGCGAGTTTTTCTATCGCTTCGCCAAAGGTAAGTTTATCCATTTCCATTACGAAATTGATAACGTCTCCCTTTTTTCCGCAACCGTAACAAGTATAATACTGATGAATCGTTTTCACTTGAAAAGAAGGAGTTTTTTCGTGATGAAACGGGCAACACGCCCAGTAATCTCTTCCTTTTCTTTGCAGAGAAACGTAACCCGAAATAACGTCAACGATGTCGAGTTTATCTTTTAATTGTTGTATAAAACCGGTGTTACTTGTCTCCATCTCTCCTACCGCTGATATAATTCGACAAACTTCGACAAGTATCCTAGTTGTTGCATTATCCTTAAAAGTGTCTTATTTTTTGAATTTTGCTCGCAAACTTAAATAAATCGCGCTTAAATCGAATATGTATTTTGTTTTTGACTCCTCGCTTAAAGACGAGTATACTTCTTTGTCTATCATTTTGCCCAACGGGTTAGGATAAAAGTCGTCACTCGCAACGACTTCCGCTATCGTGCTGTTTAACCGCGATATTTCCTGCCTCGTGAGTTTTTGAGAATTAAGATAAAAAACTTCGTTGTCTAACGGTTGAAATCTACTTTGATTCAATCTGATTTTTGCCTCTTTTATGTACTTTTTCCATTCGTCGCTTTTTCTATTCATATGTACCTCCGTCGTTTGATTACATTTTACCTTTTTTTCGAGTTTTTTCTCCCGTCGTGACAAGTTAAGCGCATTTTCGACAAATTTAGACAAAAAAATCAGTTTCTTATTAAATTAATTGACAAAGGAAAAAAAATAATATAAAATACATACGAAATTCCTTAGCAAGGGGGTGAAACTCAATGGCAACCGTATACGTTAAAGAAAACGAATCCGTAGACAGCGCTTTCCGTCGTTGGAAAAGAAAATGCTCGAATGACGGCATCATCGGTGATCTCAAACGTCATGAAGTTTACGAAAAACCCAGCGTAAGGAGAAAGAAGAAAGCCGAAAACGCTAAAAAAAGAAAGTATTAAAACAAAAAATATCGGACAAACAGTCCGATATTTTTTTATTGTTATAAAATTGTGAAAAGGCAAAAATTATAGTGTATATTCTATACGACCGTAGCGGTCTCTTTTCTACTGAACTTTGCGGAACTTTTAGCCCATTTTTTCCGATAGTTTTTCTCCTCCGAGCAAATGGATATGCAGATGTTTTACACTTTGACATCCGTCCGCTCCCTTGTTCGTTATAAGTCTAAAACCGCCGCCAAGTCCGAGTTCTTCTTGTTTTTCGGCGATTACGGCAAAAATTCTCGTTAATAGTTCGGGTTTTTTTACCGCTATCTCGGTTATATCGTCAAAATGTTCTTTAGGTATAACTAGATAATGTTTGTTCGCTTGCGGCGAAATGTCTTTTATAATTACCATTTCGTCGTTTTCAAATACTTTTGCTCCGTTTCCGTTAGCAATTTTACAAAATAAACAATCGGACATAGTTTTATTCCTCCTTTAATCCGTCTTTTTCTATTTTATTTGGAATAACGGTTACGATTTCGCCTTGTTTTTTCGTGTAAACCCTTGCGTAGTTGCGCGAATAGCCGACGTTGTAACCGTTTTTTTCTTCTTCTAAAAGCACTTCTTGCGGTTTCCCGACGTTTCTTTCGAGAAATAACTCGTGTAAATCTTTTTTTACATCGGCAAGAATTTTTTTCCTACGATTCTGTTCATCTTTGTTAACAGGCGGAAAACTTGCCGCTTTCGTTCCGATTCTCGCTGAAAACGGGAAAATATGTAAATCGCTAAACTCGGCTTGTTTTACGAAATCAACCGTATTTTCAAAGGCTTTGTCGTCTTCTGTCGGAAATCCGACGATGACATCGGTGGTTATTCCGGCGTTGTCATCGTATTTTCTTATTAATTCTATCTTTTTTAGATATTCATCGGCAGTATACCGTCGGTTCATTTTTCTTAAAACTTCGTTATCGCCGCTTTGTAGCGACAAATGAAAATGCGGACAAAATTTTTTGAGGGAAAACATACCGTCAAGCAACTCTTCAGTTATTTTTTCCGCGTAAACTGAACCTAAACGAATTCTTACGTCAGCATCTTTAATCGAGTTAAACAGTTCGATTAATCCTTTTCCCGTATTAAACCCAAAGTCCATAAGGTCAATGCCGGTAAGAACGATTTCTTTGGTTTTAGGCGCAAGCGCGCGTACTTCTTTCTCTACGTCCTCGACCGTTCTCGACCGACTTCTTCCGCGTAAAAAAGGAATTATACAATACGAGCAAAAATGATTACAACCGTCTTGGATTTTAACGTAGGCACGCGTTCTGTGCGGCGTGGTTAAACTGCCGTTTTCGTAAATAATCGGCGTCGGAAGGTTGTTTTCGGCAAATTTTTCGTCAAATATATGCTCTGTTACCGCAAATTTATCAGCGGTACCCGAAATATAAACAACCCCGTCTTTTTTGAAACTGTCGGGGGCTTTTTGGGACGCGCACCCCAAAACGAAAATCTTTGCGTCGGGATTTAGAGCAAGACATCTTGCTATCGCTTGCCTGGATTTTCTTTCCGCTTCGGCGGTAACAGCACACGTATTCAAAATATAAGCGTCGGCATAACACAAGCCTTCGTTTACGTCATGACCGTCAAACGCAAGTTTTTCCGCTATAACGTCGCATTCGTACTGATTTACCTTGCAGCCGAGATTGAAAATCGTGACTTTCATTTCGTTTCACCGTCCGCTTTTTCGTTTATTAATACACAAGCGGCTACAACGGCAGTGCCTACTCGTAAAATTCTTTTGCCTAACGTGTAGGTTTTTATGCCGTTCCCTTTCGCTTTTGCTATTTCTTCCTCGGAGAAACCGCCTTCGGGACCGATAATAATATTAATCTCTTTCTCGTAATCAATGACGGAATCGCTTACTTTATTGTCGTTTTCATATTCGTAAAATAAATATGAGTTGCTGTTTTTAACTTTTTTAACGACTTCGGCAAAATCGATTTGGTCATAAATTACCGCTTTTATTGCTCGTCCGCATTGCTTACTGCTTTCGGTTACTATTTTTTCAAGTCTGTCGCGGTTTATGTTTTTTACGTTGCAGTGTTGGGAAGTAAACGGGATAACGTTTTTTACGCCGAGTTCGACCGCTTTCTGAACGACTGTGTCTAAATCTTTATTGTTACCGATATACAAATTAAGCGTAAATGTAGATTCTACGGGGTTTTCGGCTTTTTGGTCTATTTTTGCGGCAAGAAAATCTTTACCGATTTCGGTAACGGTACAATAGTAATCATACCCTAAATTGTCACAAACTACGAGTTTATACCCGGTTTTATGCCGTGTTACTTTTACAGCGTGATAAAACTCGTCGCCCGTAAGAATGACGACGTCGCCGTTTATATTTTCTTCGCAAAAGAACCTTTTTAAGTCCATAAGTTTAATAAATAAAGCGCAAACCGTTCCATTCGCCCATTTTTTTCGCGTCGGCAAGCGTAAGACCTGCTTTAACGAAAGCGTCGATAACTTCCGCTTTTCTTTCGTGAATTATACCCGAACAAATAAGCGTGCCGCCTTTAACGAGATGTTTCGTAAGGTCGGTTGATAGTCTGATTAAAATGTCGGCGGTAAGATTGGCAAGTATTATATCTGCGTTTTTTTCCTCTTTCGAAAGTAAATCCGCAAGTTCGATATTGACTTTGTCTTCGACGCCGTTAAGCGCGGCATTCTCGGTAGCGGCTTTAACCGCAACGCTGTCAATGTCGCACATATAACAACTTTTCGCTCCGCTTAACATCGCAGCAACGCCTAGTATTCCGCTTCCCGTGCCTACGTCGATTACGTCTTTATCGACGACCGATACGTCGCTTAAAAGCATAAGACACATCTTTGTCGATTCGTGTTCGCCCGTTCCGAACGCCATTCCCGGGTCTATTAGGATTTTAACAAAGCCTTCTTTCGGTTCGTAGTTTATCCATTTAGGCACGATAACGTATCTTCCGATTTCGATTGGCACGTAGTATTTTTTCCAACTTTCGTACCAACTTTCATCATCGACTTCGCTTACGGTAATTTCGCCTGCGGTATAACCGTTGTTTCGTATAACTTCTTTAAGTTCGGCAAGTTTCGGTTTTAATTCTTCTTCACTGCAAAAACCGCTTACTTTTGCGATTTCGCTTTCATTAAGCAAGGACTCGTCAATGTAATCCCATAGCATATTGCTCTTTAACGCGTCCAAAACGTCGTTTTTGTCTATGATTTTAACGCCGCCCAGACACCCGATAGCAAAGAAAGCATCGGCGATTAAATCCGTGCTTTCCGAGTTCGTATTTACCGTAATTTCATACCATTTCATTACTGCATTTCCCGCATTTTTTTATTGAATTTATCGACTTGGTCGTATTTCGCTTTAACAAGTTGTGTTTCTGCCTCGCGAAGCGCGGCTTTTTGTTTAAGGTTAAGAGATTTGGGAACGTCTACGATGATATGAATATACATATCTCCGTAAGCGTCTTTACGTAAATTCTTTACGCCTTTACCGCGTACTCTGATTACCGTGCCGTTTTGCGTACCTTCCGGAATGTCGATAGTCGTCGTCCCGTCAAGGGTAGGAACGGATATTCTCGCTCCGAGCGCGGCTTGCGTCATAGTAATGGGCAATTCGTAACTTATATTTACTCCTTCACGAATAAATACGGGGTGTGAAGCAACTTTGAAGATTAAAAACAAATTTCCGTTTGTGCCTTTTCCGCCTGTCGGGGCGCACCCTTCTCCGGCAAGAGTCATCGTATTCCCGTTATCTACGCCCGCAGGAATGTTGACTTTAAGTCTACGTTGTTTGCGAATTATACCTTTGCCTAAGCAGTCGGGGCATTTTTCAAGAATAATTTTCCCTTCGCCTCGACATTTCGGGCAAACCGTTCTCGTTTGCATTACGCCGAAAGGCGTACGTTGTTGCATTGTGACCGAACCCGTACCGTTACATTGCGGACAAGTTTGCACTCCTGTCGGGGATTTTGACCCGGTACCGTTACACGTCGAGCATCTTTCCATACGGTTAAATATAATTTCTTTATCTTTAACTCCGAAACATGCTTCTTTGAACGTAAGATTAACCGCACATTCGATATCGTCGCCGTTCGATTCGCGTCGCGCTTGTGCGCTGGAACGTCCGCCGCCGGTAAAACCGCTAAAAATGTTGCTAAATAAATCTTCGAAACCGCCGCCGAAAGGACTACCCTCTCCGAAAGGATTTCCACCGCCGCTAAACGTCGGTCCGTCCTCGCTTCCGTACTGATCGTAAGCCGCTTTTTTTTGCGGATCGCTTAACACGTCGTATGCGTGAGTTATTTCTTTGAATTTCGTTTCGGCGTCTCTTTTCGTTTTTTCATCTGCCGTCGCATAGACGTCGGGATGATATTTTTTCGCTAAACGGCGATATGCGGACTTTATTTCGTCCGCACTCGCTGTTTTGGCAACGCCTAAAACGTCGTAATAGTTTTTAGTTTCTGCCATTATTGAATATCTTCGGGGTTAATGTTTATGGTGTCGTCTCCCGCTCCGCCGTTAGCCCCGTCTTGTCCTCCGTTGTTTGCCTGTGCTTGTTGATACAGTTTGGTGAAGATAGGATTAGTCGCTTTGCTCAACGTTTCGGTCACGTTCTTAACTTCGTCAACGGTAGTCGCCTTGTTAAGAGCGTCTTTCGCCTCTTTGCTGGCATTTTCAAGCGTAACTTTATCCTCGTCGGTAAGTTTATCTCCCGATTCGGTAAGAGTTTTATCAACGGCAAGAATAAGTTGTTCCGCATTGTTTTTGAGTTCGATAAGTTCTTTACGTTGCTTATCTTCTTCCGCGTATTTTTCCGCTTCTTTTACTGCTTTGTCGATGTCGTCTTCTGTAAGGTTGGTAGATGCGGTAATGGTAATGTTATTCGATTTACCCGTTCCTTTATCTACTGCCGTTACGCTTACGATACCGTTTGCGTCAATGTCGAACGTAACTTCGATTTGCGGCACACCGCGCATTGCCGGCGGAATTCCCGTAAGTTCAAATCTGCCAAGCGTCTTGTTGTCGGCAGCCATTGCTCTTTCGCCTTGCAAAACGTGAATGTCTACGCTCGTCTGATTGTCGCTTGCCGTACTGAATATTTGCGATTTTTTCGTAGGAATAGTCGTGTTTCTGTCGATGAGTTTGGTAAATACACCACCCATCGTTTCAATCCCGAGAGATAGCGGAGTTACGTCAAGAAGAAGTACATCTTTAACGTCGCCCGCAAGTACGCCGCCCTGAATAGCCGCGCCGAGAGCAACACATTCGTCCGGGTTAATTCCTTTGTAGGGTTCTTTACCTGTCATTTTTCTAACAGCCTCGTATACTGCGGGAATACGGGTCGAACCGCCTACGAGTACGACTTTATCGATTTGCGTTGCCGTAAGACCTGCGTCTTTGAGTGCTTGTTGCGTAGGCGCAAGCGTCTTGTTGACGAGATATGCGGTCATATCGTCGAATTTCGCTCTCGTAAGGTCCATATCGATGTGCAAAGGTCCGTTCGGGCCGACGGTAATAAACGGCAAATTAATGTTTGCTTTCGTTACGCCGCTAAGTTCGATTTTGGCTCTTTCCGCCGCTTCTTTGATACGTTGCATCGCCATTTTGTCGGTAGAAAGGTCGATGCCGTCGTTCTTTTTGAATTCGGATACAATCCATTTCATAATCTCGTTATCGAAATCGTCGCCGCCGAGTCTGGTGTCGCCGTTTGTTGCGAGAACTTCGAATACACCGTCGCCGAGTTCGAGAATACTTACGTCGAACGTGCCGCCGCCAAGGTCGAAAATAAGAATTTTTTGATTTTTTGCGTCTTTATCGAGACCGTAACTAAGCGCAGCGGCGGTAGGTTCGTTTATAATTCTCAAAACTTCCAAGCCCGCGATTTTGCCTGCGTCTTTCGTTGCCTGTCTTTGGCTGTCGGAGAAGTATGCGGGCACGGTAATAACCGCTTGCGTTACTTTTTGTCCGAGATAAGCTTCCGCGTCTGCTTTAAGTTTGGAAAGTATCATAGCGGAAATTTCCTGCGGAGTATAACTCTTTCCGTCAATGTTTACTTTGTATGAAGTACCCATTTCTCTTTTGATAGAAGAAATTGTTTTATCGGGGTTTACGACAGCCTGTCTTTTAGCCACCTGTCCGACGAGTCTTTGCCCGTCTTTTGCAAATCCGACTACGGACGGGGTAGTTCTACCGCCTTCCGCGTTGGGTATAACAACCGCTTCGCCGCCTTCCATAACGGCTACGCACGAGTTCGTAGTTCCTAAGTCAATACCAATTATTTTAGACATAATACATAATCTCCTTTTATCTATTTATTCATTTTATCGTGCAACTTTGACCATACTCGGTCTAAGCACCTTATCTTTTCTTTTATAACCCTTTTGGTAAACTTCAACGATAACGTTGTTTTTTCCTTCTTCTTCGCACTGCGCTATCGCGTGATGAAGTTTAGGGTCGAATTCCTTGCCGAGCGAATCGATTTCGTCTACGTCGAACTTTTTAAGTAACGCAACGGTTTGCTTATAAATAAGTTCCATTCCGTTTTTCGCCGCATCGTCTTCGATTGTCGCTATTCCGCGTTCGAAGTTATCGAGAACAGGCAGCAACGCGATTACCACGTCGTTTATTCCGTCGTTCCGAGCAATTCTCACGCTTTCGTTGTTACGTTTGCGGTAATTGTCGAATTCCGCTTGAAGTCTTTGCGCTATATCTTTATATTCGTTAATCTTTTTTTGCGCGTCGTCTTCTTTCGGTTTGTCTTCGATTACAACGGGCTCTTCTACGGTTATTTCTTCCGTATCTCCTTCCGCCGCTTTCTCAGTTTCTTCCGCTTCTTCCGTAACGATTTTCTTTTCTTTATCGGTCATCATTACCTCCGTCTTTTTTTCCGTCAAGTCCGTTAAGCGTTTTCTTGATATAATCGAGTACGCCCATAACCTTGCCGTAATTCATTCTTTCCGGACCTATTACACCGGCGCAACCGAGTTCTTTACCGTTATAACTGTATTTTGCAGTTACGATGGCACATTTGTCGATACCGCCCTTTTCGTCCTTTCCTATTTTTACGTTGAATTCTAGTTCGGCACCATCTTCGAGAAAATCCGCAAGTTGACTCTTTGTATCGATAACTTCAAGAAAGTTTTTCGTAGACGCAAGGTCTTGGTCAGGCGATTCGAGAAATTTGCTTTGTCCCTCGAAATAAACGTTTGCTTCGTCTTTCTCTACGTAGGAAACGAGTATCGAAAGAATATTGTCGAACAATTCCCTAAAATCTTTTAACTCGTCTTCGACAAGATTTTCTCTTTCGGTAATTTCGCTTACGCTCTTTCCCGAAAAAATCTTGTTTATAAGCGCGTTCGCATCCTTGATGTACGCGGCATCGAGATTTTGTGTAAGATTAATCACGTTGTCGCGAATTATTCCGCTATCGGTGATTATTACTACCAACGCCGTATGTTCGTCGAGTTCAACGAGTTTTACCGCTTTGATAACTACGTCGTTTATGTTTTTGAGAACAATTACCGAAGTGTAATTCGTTACGTCGCTTATCACTTTTGCGGTATTCTTGACAAGGTCTTCTATCGCTCCGAATCTCTTGTCGAACGTGGATTCGATAAGGGCAATCTCTTTTTTAGAAAGAGCCTGCTTTTTGATGAACTTGTCAACGTACAACGCATACGCCTTTTTCGAAGGTATTCTGCCGCTCGATACGTGCGGTTGAATAAGATACCCCATCTCTTCGAGCGCGGAAAGTTCGTTACGTATGGTCGCGCTGCTTATATTGTCAAAATGCTTCGCTTTGATTTCCCCGCTGGAAATCGGCGAAGCACCGGCAATGTATTCGTCAACCACCGCTTTTAATATTTTCTGCTTTCTCTCAGACAGTTTATCCGTAGACATTTTACCTCTGGCAATTTACTTGTTCTGTTGTTAGCAGTCCTTATCTTCGATTGCTAACATTATTATATCACTATTCTATCCGCTGTCAACTGTTTTTATACGATTTTCAAAATTTTTTTAATAGAAAAAATCGCGTCACGGAAAGCGATGCGATTTATAAAAGCGTATATGCGACGAAAATATTATAAAGAAACTATGGAGTCGTAAAACTTACGACACGCAATTCGTTCCGCCGCGCTTTTGCTCTTGCCTTCGCCGTCCGAAACGAGATTATCTCCGACGAAAAGTTTAGTAACGAAAGACGCGTGTTTTGCGTTTTCGTCAACGATTTTTGTATCTATCAAGCATTTAACGTGTTTTTTTGCGCAGTATTCGAGAATTTTCGATTTATAATCGATACAAGGTCTGTTAAGATATTTTTGCAGATTTTTTTCTATAAATTTTTCCGCCTGAACGGTTTGATCTCCGCAATCCAACACAATCGCGCCTATTATCGCTTCAAACAAGTCGCATTTTACGTTTTCCGAGTTCAATACGTCTTCCGCGGCTTGCCCTGTGCCTACAATCATAAATCTAATAAGTCCGAGTTCGTCGATTACCGACGCAAGCGTTTCCGCGCTTACGAGTGCCGCTCTTCTTTTAGTGAGTTCGCCTTCTTTTGCGGAAGGAAAAATATGGAACAGCCTAAGTCCCGTCACAAGACCGAGCACTGCGTCGCCTAAGAATTCAAGTCTCTGATAATCTTCGACCGATTTGTGTTCGTTTGAGTAAGACGAGTGCGTAAACGCCTTTCGTAAAAGCGTTTTGTCAGAAAACGTATATCCTATAATTTTTTCCGCGTCGGACAAATTAGCGTGTTGCGAGTTCATTTTCGATTTTTTCGATAACCTTACTGTCGTAGAGCGATTTAACCTGCAAAATCGAGTTTTTAATCGCTTTTGCTTTGGAACTTCCGTGTGATTTTACGACGATTTTGTCAAGACCGAGCAGTACCGCACCGCCGTTGTCGTTGTAATCCATTTTATTTTTTACTCCGCGGAAAACGGGTTTCAAAAGTAAATATCCGAGTTTTGCTCGCAAACCGCCCGCGTAAATGCCTTGCTTGATGAGTTCAAACATCGTTAGTGCGGTTCCTTCGCAGGATTTAAGGCAAATATTACCCGAATAACCGTCGCAAACGACTACGTCTACCGCACCCGATAAGATGTCGCGACCTTCGATGTTCCCGAAAAAGTTTATCCCTTTACATTCTTTCAACAACGGGAACGTTTCTTTGTTGAGAGCGTTACCTTTTTTTTCTTCCGCACCGTTACTCAACAACCCGACTTTCGGATTTTCGACGCCTAGCACGCATTTGGAATACGCGCTTGCCATTATCGCGAATTGCAAAAGATTTACGGGTTTCGGTTCTACGTTTGCGCCACAGTCCATAAGCAAAACTTTATTCTCTCCCACCGTCGGCAAAACGGGGCAGAGCGCAGGTCTGTTCACGCCGCGTATTCGTTTAAGAAGAAGAACCGCACCCGTAAGAACCGCTCCGGTACTTCCGGCGGAAACGAACCCTTTTGCGTCATCGTTTTCGTTTAGGTACGTCAAAGCGGACACAAGGGAAGAATTAGTTTTTCTTCTTACCGCTTCCGTAGGCACTTCGTCGTTGGTAATTACTTCGGGCGCGTCGATCACGGTCAATCTTTCGCCGTTATATCCGTTTTCGGCAATGATTCTGTCGATTTCGTCTTTTTTACCGAAAAGTACGAGTTCGAACCCGTCGTTTTCTTTTACTGCGGATATCGCACCCAAAACTGTTTCGTTCGGGGAATAGTCGCCGCCGTATACGTCTAAAACGATTTTTATCATTTATTCACCTCTTTTTTTATACAAGAAATAGAGGCGCATCGTCCTCTATTCCGTTTTTTAATAATTGTGTTGATGTCGCAAAACGATTATTTGTTGTCGTTGTCTACGATAACGACAGGTTTGCCGTCATAATATCCGCATTTCGGGCAAACTTCATGCGATTTTTTCAATTCGTGGCATTGAGCGCACTCAACAAGGTTAAGCGGCTTAAGTTTCCAGTTTGCAAAACGCGTATTTCCTCTTTGTTTAGATACTTTGGACTTCGGTACAGCCATTTTCCGCACCTCCTCTGTTTATTGATTTTGTTGTCGTAGCAATTATATAGAAAAAATTGATTTATGTCAACTTTTTTCCGTATAATTTATTAAATAACATTATTATTTATATATCCTTATTGAATACCGCCCAGGCGAACGGCGTCGCGAGCAATGACGAGTTCTTCGTTCGTAGGAAGTACGATTACTTTAACTTTCGATTCGGGTTTGTTAAGCACCGCAAATTCGCCGCGTTTACAAGTATCGTTCTTTTCAAAATCAAAGTCGATACCGAAATGTGCCATATCTTTCATGATAACGGCACGCGCCTCTTTGCTGTTTTCCCCTATTCCGCCCGTAAAAACGATACAATCGAGTCCGCCGAGCGCGGCATAGTAAGAACCGATGTATTTTTTAATTCTGTAAGCGAACATATCCAGCGCAAGTACGGCAAGACTATTTCCTTTTTCTGCTTCAATGCAGAGATATCTGCAATCGCTATCACCGACAAGCCCCTTAAATCCGCTTTGCTTATTGAGAATGTTAAGACATTCGCTTACCGAAATATTTTTGCATTTACACATAAATTCGACTACCGCGGGGTCAAGGTCTCCGCTTCTCGTACCCATGATCAAACCTTCGAGCGGCGTAAGTCCCATCGACGTGTCGATACATTTTCCGTCTTTAACCGCAGCAAGACTGCTACCGTTGCCTAAGTGACAGGTTATCATTTTCGCCGTTGCTTTTTCGCCGAGAATTTCTCTCGCTTTTCCGCTTACGAATTTATGGCTCGTGCCGTGGAAACCGTACTTTCTAATTTTATATTTTTCGTAATCAGCATAAGGAATACCGTACATATAAGCATATTTAGGCATAGTAAGATGGAATCCGGTATCGAATACCGCAACCATAGGCGTCCCTTTCGGCATAACTTCTATGCAAGATTCTATACATGCAATGTTGGCAGGCATATGTAAAGGTCCGAGAACCATATTCTTTTTGCAGATCGCAAGAACCGTATCGTCGATGAGAACGCTATCGGTAAAATCTTCGCCGCTGTGAAGTACTCTGTGTCCTACCGCTTTAATTTCGGAAACGTCGCTTATTACGCCGTGTTCTTTGTCGAGTAAAGTTTTAAGAACAAGTCGTAACGCTTCGGTATGATTGAAAATGGGAGCGACGAATTCAAATTTTTCTCCGCCCGTAGGTTCGTGTATGAGTTTTGCGTCCTTTTCTCCTATTCTTTCTACCAAACCTTTACAAAGACGGCTTTCGTTGTCCATTTCGATAATTTGATATTTAAGAGAACTGCTGCCTGCGTTTATTACTAATACTTTCATTTCCTTTCTCTCCCGTATTTTTTAGCATTGCAAAGCGGTAACCGCAACAACTCCGACGACGTCTTCAACGCTACAACCCCTGCTTAAATCGTTTACGGGTTTGGCAAAACCTTGACAAACTGGACCAATCGCTTCCGCGCCGGCAAAACGCTGCACGAGTTTATAACCTATATTCCCTGACTGCAAATCGGGGAAAATCAAAACGTTGGCTTTCCCTGCAACGGGACTCCCGGGCGCTTTAAGATTGCCTACCGTGGGAACGAGCGCAGCGTCTAGTTGCAGTTCTCCGTCGGCGCAAAGTTGCGGCGCGCGTTCTTTTAATACCGCAAGCGCGGCAGTAACTTTGTCTACGTTTTCGTGTTTCGCGCTACCTTTTGTGCTGAAACTCAAAAGGGCGACTTTCGGGTCTTCTATTCCGGCAAGGCTTCTTGCGCTTTCACTGCTTGCAATGGCAATATCGGCAAGTTGCTCACTCGTAGGCGCTATATTGACAGCACAATCGGCAAATACAAGCACGCCCTCTTTTCCGTAATTGTGACCGGGTGCTTCGTCGGGTAACGTGAGAAGGAAACAACTGGAAACCGTATTCACGCCGGGCTTTGTTTTGATAATTTGAAGAGCGGGACGAAGAACGTCGCCCGTTGCTCTTATCGAACCGCCTACCATACCGTCCGCATCACCGTTTTTTACCATAAGACAACCGTAGTAAAGATTATCTCCGATTACAAGTTGTTCCGCCTTTTCTCTCGTCATGCCCTTTGCTTTTCGAAGTTCGACAAGCAAATTGATGTATTTTTCGGTTTTATCGCTCGTCGCAGGGTCAATAATTTCAACTCCGTCAAGATTTCCTGCTTTTGCCATAATTACGTCTTTTCTTCCGATAAGCGTAATTTTTGCTATTTTCTGTGCGGTAATTTCTTTAGCCGCATTGATAATTCTTTCTTCTTCTCCCTCAGGTAAAACGATATGTTTATACAACGTTTTCGCTTTATCGTATATGGAATCCATTAATTTTGACACGTACCCTCCGTAAAAAGCGTTAAAACGCTTTATTTTTGTTCTTTTTTAGATTATAATTAAAATGCATATTTAATTATAGTACATTTGCAAAATAAAGCAAGCGAAAAAGGAAATTTTTATGAAAACGACTGCGATTATATGTGAATACAATCCGTTCACTTACGGGCATATGCGCCACATTGAAAAGGCTCGTGAAGAAACCGGTGCGGATACCGTAATATGCGTAATGAGCGGTTCTTTTACGCAACGCGGCGACGCGGCGATTCTCGACCGTTACCAACGCGCGGAACTTGCGACCAGACTAGGTGCGGATATGGTGGTGGAACTTCCTCTCGTTTACGCCATATCCCCTGCCGATAACTTTGCATATGGCGCGTTAAAGACGGTTTCTGCTCTTCCGAGCGTCGAATATCTTAGTTTCGGTAGCGAATGCGGTGACGTCGCGCTTCTCGAAAAAGCGGCTGCGTTTTCCGATAACGAACCCGAAGAATTCAAAAAAATTCTTGCCGATTACCTTGCGGAAGGAAACAATTATCCAAAAGCCTATGCGCGCGCCCTGGACGATTTTTCCGCACAAAATGCCGAATATTCCGACTTAAAAGGCGTACTCGACGCACCGAATAATTGTCTCGGAATTTGTTATATTAGAGCCGCGAAAAAACTCGGACTGAATATAAGATTTCATACGATAAAACGCGAAAATAACGATAATGATAACGAACTTAACGGAGAATATCCGTCTGCCAGCGCGATAAGACGCGCGCTAAGACGCGAACAATTCGACGAAGTACAAAAATACGTTCATCCGTATTGTTATAATTATCTCAAACAAATAAAAAGCGACGGACTTGCGCTCAACGACTTATGTCTTTTCAAAATGAAATCGATAAACGGTTACGACCTTGAAAATTACTACGATATGGACGTTGCCGGCGGTTTACATAACAGGCTTAAACTTGCCGCGGCGGAATCCGTTACTTTCGACGAGTTTTTAGAAAAAGCAAAGACGAAAAAATACACTATGGCGAGAATAAAACGTATTTGCCTATATACTCTTTTCGATATTACTCGCGACGTCTATGAAGACGCGGTAAAATGTCCGCCGCACGTCTACGTCCTTACGCTTAACAAATTAAGAAAAGATATTCTTACCGAACTAAGCAAATCTTGCGACAATGTTCTTCTTCGTTATTCCGACGTCAACAAAGTCGATAAATCACTGCGTTTTCTTATAAAACTCGATTTCCGCGCGCAAGGAACGCTTAATCTAATTAACCGTTCTCAATGTTTCGGAAAATCTCTTCTTTTGGTTTAGTCGTATAATTGTTATAGATTTCTGCATAAAAAAACTCCGATTTTTCCAATCGGAGTTTTATTTTTTGTCAATAATTCGTATTATTTACGTTGCATTTTTACCGCAAGTTTGTAATAGTTCTTCTTGATACGTTTGCCGAGATTGTGCAACCATTCGCCGTAATTAAGCGGCATAGGTTGAATTCTTCTCACTTTTCTTGTGGCTACTATATCGTATACGATGTAAATATAATAAAGCACAAGCAATAATTCAAACACGGTAAATACGTACATCGTAGGCGTCTTGCCCATAATTCCGATAGCAGTCGAAGTGTATTCGACAAACAGTTCTGCATAACTAACGTTAATGAACGTAAGCACCGAGAATGCGGCAAAACTGAAGAAAATTCTCTTTTCTTTATTAAGCGCGGCGTAAATAAGCATCAAAGCGAGCGAAACGTACATGGAAACGGGGTTCATATTGTTTCCGAATACGAAAAGCATATTGATAAACGCAGTTCCCATAAGCACAAGGTTCATTCTGTTTTTGAATTTGAAGTACGCAAACGCGATAAGTCCGAGCAAGAACAATATAAAGATAATCGTTACCACGATCGAGGCGGTGCTGATTTCGGTAAAGTTATTGCCGAGAATGGTTTGGAAGTTAAACGCGTTACGCGAATAAAGCGCGGATTTGTAGAGTTCGTTCCAAGCCTTTGTAAAGCAATAGAACGGTTTCCCGTCGGTAATGTAGTTATAGTCGAACGGAACGTTAATCGCATAGAATACAAAGAACGACAGTACGAGAATTATCGACGCGGGTATGATGTTTTTCTTGTTCAATACGCACTGCATTATCGTATACAACAAAACGATAGGAGCAAGGAATAATGCCGTCATCGAGAACATACACGCAACAAAGAACGTTATCGCAGTCGGTACGTAATAGTTTTTTAACATAAACGAAACGGTAAGCACGATAAGGAAAACGGTTACGCTGTCAAGGTAGCCCCAAACCGAACTCGTGGCGAATACTACGGGAAGAACGGCATACATTCCTGCAATGACCATTCCGCCGACGTTTCCTACCGATTTTTTTACGAGATTATATATAAGGATAACTGTACCGATGTCGGCAAGCGTGCAAGCGAAACGAATAAAGAACATCGTCGCATAGTAACTTCCGCCCGCTTTTTCGAATATTCTTCCGAAAAGTCCCGCAAGACCGAGTAAATAAAGTTGCAACGCGGACGACGAGGGGGCAAGATAAGTAAGCGTATTCGTCGAAGCGTATTCGCTCAAATACAATCCCATATCTTTCGGCCCGTATTTGGCAATAAACATCGCTTGCGTGGTAAGCCCTTCGAGATTATATCCCATTATGGAATGGTTATAATTTGCCGCAACAGCGGTAGATATGACGTTTGTCACTATTTGCACGAGCGCCGCTATTCCTGCAACGATAAGCACGCCTATAAATTTGCTGTCGGCAATTTTGGCGAGAAACCCGTTATAACCGTTTACGTTTGGGTTGGAAAGATGCAAATGTCTTTGGAAAGCGAAATACGCAAAATAACAAATAAGCGCAATCGCGATTGCTCCGATTACAATATAAAATACGTTAAAATCCGATTTGATACCGTAGTAATCGCTCGAAAAAGAACCTAAGTCGTGATACCCTTTTTGCGTAGTATCTCTAGCAGAGATACGTTCAACGGAAAAGTTTCTTATCGTTACGTTCGCGGTGGTCGGGTTTTTCTCCGTACCTACTCTTAGCGCGATAGTAGCGTAACAAGTGGTTTTTGCCTTAAACGTATAATTTCTTTCTCCGCTGTCGCCGGTGCTTATTTGCATACTGTCCAACTTTGCTTCGTCTATCTGATTTTCACCTTTATGGTAGTTGAAATCCTCGTCTTCGATAAACGATACGAAAACGCCGTCGTTGGCAGTTCCCGCCGTATACGCAGTCAATTTAGAAATATCGACGTTATATTTAATATGGTAATACTGCCCGGCGTCGAGTTTTATTCTCTGTCCGATATAAGCCCAACCGCTATCCGAAGTGTTAATCTCCACAGAGTACTTATCGGCGTCTTTATCTGCATTCATCGTGAATACTTTAGTGTCGTCGGTAATACTGTCCTTAGTTTTCAGTACCCACTCTTTTTTTAACTCTTTAAGAGTTTCATAACGGAAAATGCCGTCGTCGGTATTTAGCATATTCTCGTATTTTTTTGTGCAACCGCTCAAAACGCAAACGAGCAAAGTTATGCACATTATCGCGAGAACAGTCGTAAAAAACTTAGTTTTTCTCATTACTTTTACCTCTTCTAGTCCTTTTTAAGCGAATACAACCATTCCGAATGGCGGAACGGTTGTATAAAAATTAGTATTTAACCTATTAGTCGCGACGTCCCGCCTGTTTAACCTTAGCGGCTCTGCCGGTACGACCTCTGAGATAATAAAGTTTCGCTCTTCTGACTTTACCTTTTCTTACGATATCGATATGGTCGATTTTCGGCGAATGAACGGGGAACGTTCTTTCTACGCCTATTCCGAAAGACAATCTTCTTACGGTAAAGGTTTCTCTGATAGAACCGTTTTTGCGGGCGATAACGATGCCTTCGAACGCTTGCAATCTTTCTCTCGTTCCTTCGATAACCTTAACGAATACCTTAACGGTATCTCCTACTCTGAAATCGGGAAGATCTTTTCTTAAACCTTCGGACTCGATTACGTCAATAATGTTTGCCATGACTTACCTCCAAGTATATATAAACGACATTCATACAAGGCATAAATTTAAGCGCGTACAAAAAAACAAAAATCGCGCTCTCTTGCATAGGACTGCCGCAAGTCTAGTCTATAATACCAAATCACAAAAAAAATATCAAGTGTTTTTTTATGTTTATATATAAATTATATATTTCGATGTCAAATTTTTTATTTTAACGCCACGACGCGTAAAAGGCGTTCTTTATATGCGTTATCTTTCCGTGTAAAATACCGATTACGTCGTATCTATATGCGCCGTAACGCGCTTTGTGCTTCATAAGATACCTTCTGCTCGCCGCGACTATTTTACGAATTTTTGCGGGCGTAACCGTTTCGAGCGGATTGCCGAAAACGTTATCCGAACGAGTTCTTACTTCTACGAAAACCAAAACGTTACCGTCGGTTGCAACGATGTCGAGTTCGCCTACTCCGGGAAAATTAACGTTTGTTTCGATTACTTTATATCCCGAATTTTCAAGGTATTGTTTAGCCTCGATTTCTCCGCTTATTCCCGTTCCGTATTTGTCCATAATCCCCTTCTCGTGCTATTCTAAGCAAAAAAATTTTTTATAAACGTTTTTCTGTGTATCGGGCACGGTCCGTATTTTTTCAAGGCTTCTATGTGCTGTTTCGTTCCGTATCCTTTGTGTTTTTCAAACCCGTATTCGGGATATATTTCCGCGTATTTTCCCATAAGTCTGTCACGATGAACCTTTGCCAAAACGGACGCCGCGGCTATCGAATAACTCAAAGCGTCACCGTGTATTATCGGCTCGTACGGTATCCCGAACTCTTCTTTTACGGCGTCTACAAGCAACATTTGCGGAATCGGTAAAAGTCGTTTAATCGCAGTTCTCATCGCCTCTTTCGTCGCATTGAGAATGTTTATTTCGTCTATTCGTAAGTTGTCGATGTCCACGATTTCGTACCCGATGGCGGAATTTACGATTTTATCGAAAAGGACATCCCTTTTCTTCGGAGTAAGTTGCTTACTGTCGTTCACGCCGTCGATAATATCGCCAAGATTCATAACGCAGGCTGCCACGGTAACCGGTCCTGCAAGCGGACCTCTACCTGCCTCGTCCATTCCTGCGATAAGGTCGTAACCGAGCGCGGTATATTTTCTTTCGTATTTTAACAAATCGACTTCTTCTTTCATCTCTTTTCCAAAATAATTTTGCCGAACGCCTGTTTTCTAAAGTCTTGTATTATCGCTTTCGACGTACGTTCTGAGTCGTATTCTCCGCCCTTTACGATAAACCCTCTGCGTTTTGCAACCGCTTCGAGCAGTTCTTCGTCGTTCGTCGGCATCGTTTCGAGGTTATATTTTTCAAGCAGCCTATCGGGATATTCTTTTTTCAAAAATCGTAAAATTTCGTAAGCAAGTTCGGTCGAATCAACCAAATCGTCTTTTATGCTGCCTGCTATCGCTAACGCCACCGCTTTATTTTGGTCGGAAAAATCAGGGAAAAGCGTCCCTGGCGTATCTAGTAAATCGACGTATTTGTCGATGCTTACCCATTGTTGGCCGCGCGTAACTCCGGGACGATTGCCAGTAACCGTGCGTTTTTTTGCCGTCAAACTGTTTATTAGCGTACTTTTACCGCAGTTCGGCACCCCGATAACCATCGCTCTTACCGTCTTTTTTACACCCTTTGCCGCATATTTTTCGATTATCGGCGCGGCAAGCGTGTTAAGTGCGGATATAAAAACATTGTTTCCGCCTTTAATCGTCGAGTTTGCAACGATACATAAATTGCCGTCGGACGAATAAAAATCGCGCCATTTGTTTAGTTCGTTTTGAGGCACCAAATCGGCTTTGTTCAAAACGTACAATCTCGGTTTGTTTCCAATTATCGAATCGTATGCAGGATTTACGGACGACGCGGGTATTCTCGAATCAAGGACGTAAACCACACAATCGGTTTTTGAAATTTGCGCTTCCATTTCCCTAAGCGCTTTCGTCATATGTCCCGGAAACCAATGTATAAACATCGTCTTTTACTCCTTTTTCAATAAATCGGGTCTTAGTTTTTCGGTAAGCAGTATGCTTTGTTCTTTTCTCCAACGCGCTACCGCGGCGTGGTCTCCCCCGATTAATACGTCGGGTACGGTCAACCCGTTAAATTCATACGGTCGCGTATAATGCGGATATTCCAAAAGTCCGTCGGAAAACGACTCTTCGTCCGTGCTTTGTTCGCTACCGAGAACTTCGGGAACATATCTCGCGACCGCGTTTATTACCACCATCGACGCAAGATCTCCGCTCGTAAGGACGTAATCTCCTATGGAAAGTTCTTCGTCGATGTCTAAGTCGATAATTCGTTGGTCAATCCCTTCGTAACTGCCGTTAAACAACAAAATCTCGTCAAGCGTCGCTAGTTCTTCGACTTTTTTTTGATTAAGCGTCGCTCCTTTCGGGCTAAGATAAATTCTGCGACATTTATGTTCGGGGTCCATAGCGTTTATCGAGTCGTGCGCAGGTTGCGGAATCATCACCATTCCCGCACCGCCGCCGTATGGATAATCGTCGCAACGCTTGTGTTTATCCGTGGAAAAGTCGCGTATATTCGCTATTTCCAAACTAAATGCACCTTTTTCGAGCGCTTTGCCCAAAACTCCGCTTTTAAGACTGTCGTACATTTCAGGGAATAAAGTCAAAACTTTAATCTTCATCGACGATTACCTCGGCAAGACGTTCTCCGTCTACGATAAAAATTTTTGCGTCCGTATTAACGCGAACATTCAAAACGTTGACCCACGGAAACATAGATTTCTTGCCGTCTTTTTCGACAACGATTACGTCTGCGCTACCGTATTGCAACACGTCGCGTATTTTTCCGTATTCTTTCGTTCCGTCCGAAACGATACATCCGATTATATCCGCAACGTAATACCTACCATCTTCCGGTTCGGGAACTGCAACGTGTTCGCACAGCAATGTTTTTCCGCGCAAAGTTTCGGCGTCGTTAGCCGTGTCCACGCCTTTGAACTTAATTAAAAGAAACCCTCCGTGAACGGTAATTCGTTCCGTAAAATAGGGTTTCCCGTCTATAAAAAATTGTTTTATAGACAAAAAACAATCGGGGGAGTCCATAAAACTTTCCGTTTTTACGTCTCCCCTGATTCCGTGCGCTTTTAGTATTCTGCCTACTTCGAGCATTATCTTTCCTCTACGTAAACGCCGTAAGTTTTGTCCGACTTGTGGCTCGCACTCTTTACGAGCGTACGTATGGCTTTTGCGACTTTGCCGCCTTTGCCGATTACGTTATTCACGGCGTCTTTATCGACGAGAACCTTAATATCACACTTGTCGCCGTCTTCCACGATAACAAGTTCGTATTGCGATTTGTCGATTAAACTGCCGACGAGATAATCAACCAGTTCGTACATTTTTTTCTCCTATTTCTTTTCGATGATGCCGTTTTTGATGAACAGATCACGAACGGTTTGGGTAGGTTGCGCGCCTACGGAAAGCCATTTTTTTGCGATTTCCGCGTCGATTTTTACTTCTGCGGGTTCGGTAACGGGATTGTAATAACCGATTTGTTCGATGTATTGTCCGTCACGCGCTTTTCTGGAATCCGTCGCTACGATGCGATAAAAAGGTGCTTTCTTCGCGCCCATTCTCGTAAGTCTGAGTTTAACTGCCATTTTTGTCCTCCAAATAGTGAATTGTTTTCTGTTTATTTATGTTAAAACCCGAACGGGAATTTCATTTTCCACGAATTGAGTTTCTTCATCATATCTTTTGTTTGATTAAATTGATTAATCAACTTGTTCACGTCCTGAACCGTAGTTCCGCTGCCGGCTGCAATTCTCTTTCTTCTTGACGCGTTCAGTATTTCGGGCTTTGACCTTTCTTTCAGCGTCATCGATTGAATTATCGCTTTCGTCCTGTCTAATTGCCTTTCGTCAACGTTTAGGTTCGCGCCTTTGAGTTTACTCCCCATTCCGGGTATCATATTTACCATCTCGGATAAATTTCCCATCTTTTTTACGCTGGAAATTTGTTTGAGATAATCTTCTAAATCAAACGAGTTTTCCTTAAACTTTTTTGCGAGTTTTTTCGCGTCCTCCTCGGTTATCGCCTGCTCCGCTTTTTCTATTAAAGTAAGAACGTCGCCCATTCCGAGTATTCTTGACGCCATTCTGTCGGGGTGGAACGGTTCGATTTCCGTTAGTTTCTCTCCCGTTCCGCAGTATTTAATCGGTTTTCCGAGTATCGCTTTTATACTTAATGCCGCACCGCCTCTAGTATCGCCGTCGAGTTTGGTAAGTATTACGCCCGTTATATCGAGTTTTTCGTTAAACGTGCTTGCCACGTTAACGCTGTCTTGTCCGAGCATCGCGTCCACGACAAGCAGTATTTCCGACGGATTGACCGCATTTTTTACGTCGTGTAGTTCTTTCATCAACGTTTCGTCGATGTGCAATCTGCCCGCCGTGTCTATGATAACGACGTCGTTGCCGTTACTTTTCGCAAATTCTATTCCTTCTTTTGCGATTTTAACAGGATTAATTTGCCCTTTTTCAAATACAGGCACGTCCGCTTTTTCTCCGACCACCTGTAATTGCTTTATCGCCGCCGGACGATATATGTCCCCTGCTACAAGTAATGGTTTCTTGCCTTGTTTTTTTAAGAGTAACGCAAGTTTGCCGCACATCGTGGTTTTGCCCGCACCTTGCAAACCGCACATAAGTATAACCGTAGGCGGAGTATCTCCAAACCTAAGTTTAGCATGCGTTGAACCCATAAGATTAACGAGTTCTTCGTTTACTATTTTAATTACTTGTTGTGACGCGTCGAGCCCTTTGAGAATATTCTCACCCAAAGCACGTTCGCTTACGGCATTGATAAAACTCTTTACGACAGTGAAGTTTACGTCCGCTTCTAAAAGCGCGATACGCACTTCTCTCATCGCTCCTTTGACTTCCAACTCCGTGAGCGCGCCTTTGTTCCTGAGTTTAGAAAAGGCGTGGTTTAGTTTTTCGCTTAACGTTCCGAATGAGCCCATTATATCTCCTTGATTTCGTTCACAAGTTTGTTCAGTTCTTTTTTTTGTTCTTCGCTGAACCCGCCTTCTTCTATTGTTTTTTCCATACGCGCGACTATATTTTTAATTCTATCGACCAAACCGAGTTTGCTTTCGCATTCGTCGAGTTTGGCAGTAGATCTTACGAGAACGTCCCTTACGCCCTGTCGCGTTATCCCGGTTTCTTCCCCTATCTCGGCAAGACTCATATCGCAGTCGTAATAAAGTCGCATAATCTCGCGTTGATGCGAATTAAGCAATCCGCCGTAATAAGCAAATAATATAGCGTCGTTTATCTTCTCTCTCATCGTTGCAGTTTCCGCGCAGTTCGACCCGATACCGTGTCGCTCGGTCTGTAAAGCATTTTGACTTTACACAAGCATTTTACACGCGCGACGCGTTCTTGTCAAGCGATTAACTTTGCTTTTTATATCAATTTTTTATTTTTGTTTGTCGATAAATAATTTTGCAATTTTTTTTATATAAAATACTTTACATTTTTATCGAGTGGGGTTATAATATAATTGAACATAAAGAATAAAGGAAAACAAGAAAATGAGTAAGAGTTTGTACAGTTTGATATTAGCGGACGAAGTTGTTTCGAGAATAGATCGCGCGGCGGTTGCTCACGGAACGAATCGTAGTAACCTAATCAACCAAATTTTGGCGGAGTACGTATCCTATACTACGCCCGAAAAACGTATTAGGAGCATTTTCGAATATCTAGACAATCTTCTTTCCTCGTCGGTTTTTCAGCGCGAACTTGCGCAGAGCGACAAGAGCATATCGCTTAAAACTTCGCTCGAATGTAAGTATCGTCCTACGATAAAATACGGTGTGGAACTGTATCGAAGCGTCGGAAATACAATCGGAGCGTTCAAAGTAACCTATCGTACTCATTCGGAAAAATTGCTTGAAAAAATACATAAATTTATCTCCGAACTTGTTACGATTGAAAAAAAGCACTTGTCCTGTTCCGCGATATACGCGCTTACCGACGGAAAATTTTCTCGGACGTTTGTCGTTCCCGACGGAACGAGTTATTCTCTCGAAGAAACCGCTCGCGCTATCGGCGATTATGTCAAAACGTTCGATATGCTTTTGAAAAAATATCTCGCGGACAAGTATGGCGACAAAGCGAATCTTGAAAACGATTATTTACTCTATATGTCCAAATCTATCCTTATATAAGGGAGGTACAATATGAATTTCGAAAAACTAACACAAAAATCTCAGGAAGCGTTGCGTAACGCTCAAACCTACGCGCAAAACAACGGGAATCAAATGATAGAACCTTGTCACATTGCCCTTGCTTTGGTTTCCGACTCCGAAGGTCTAATCCCTTCCGTTATCTCGAAATGCGGCGGGAACAAAACGGCAATCATAAAAGAACTCACTTCCATGGTTGCTTCTTTGCCGAAAGTAAGAACTCAATCTACCGATGCAAATCAGATGTATGTATCGCAGGATACAGATAAGGTGCTTAACGATGCGGAAAACGCCGCTAAAAAGAATGGCGACGAATATGTTAGCGTCGAGCATCTAATGTCGTCCATATACAAATTCGATGCGAAAATCGCAAGAATTATGGATAGCAACAACGTATCCGAAAGAAAATTCAATTCAGAAATCGCAGCGATAAAGAAGAACAAAAAAGTGACCGGCGATAATCCCGAAGAAACTTACGAAGCATTGAAAAAGTACGGTTCCGACCTTACCGAAAGGGCGCGCAACCATAAACTCGACCCTGTAATCGGCAGAGATACCGAAATAAGAAACGTCATTCGTATTCTTAGCCGTAAAACAAAAAATAATCCTGTGCTTATCGGGGAACCGGGTGTAGGTAAAACCGCTATTGCGGAAGGTTTGGCGCAAAGAATAGTTGCCGGGGACGTTCCCGAAAGTCTTAAAGACAAAACCGTATTCTCTCTCGATATGGGTGCGCTTATCGCTGGCGCAAAATATCGTGGCGAATTTGAAGAAAGGTTAAAAGCGGTTCTTACGGAAGTTAAGGACAGCGAAGGCAAAATTCTTCTTTTCATAGACGAATTGCATACCATTGTCGGAGCAGGCAAAACCGATTCCGCAATGGACGCGGGCAACCTGCTGAAACCGTTACTTGCGCGAGGCGAACTGCACTGTATAGGCGCGACAACCCTCGACGAATATCGTAAATATATCGAAAAAGACGCCGCACTCGAAAGACGTTTTCAACCCGTGATGGTAAACGAACCTACAGTCGAAGATACGATAGCGATACTTCGCGGACTGAAAGAACGTTATGAAATTTTCCACGGAGTGCAAATTCAAGACAATGCTTTGGTAGCGGCGGCTACGCTTAGCGACCGTTATATTACCGATAGGTTCCTACCGGATAAAGCAATCGACCTTGTAGACGAAGCGTGCGCAATGATACGTACGGAAATCGATTCCATGCCGACCGAAATGGACGAAATTAATCGTAAGATTATCCAACTCCAAATCGAAGAAATGGCGTTAAAAAACGAAACCGACACGCTAAGCGCGGAAAGACTTGACGTAATACACAAAGAACTCGCCGAACTTAGAGAAAAATTCGACGCCATGAAAGTTCGTCTTGAAAATGAAAAAGCAGGTATCAATTCGGTACAGCAAATCAAGCAAAAAATTGACGAAATAAACTCGCAAATCGAGACGGCTCAGCGTTCTTTCGATTATGAAAAAGCGGCTAAACTCAGATACGGAGAACTTCCCGCGCTCGAAAAACGCCTTAAAGAAATCGAAGAACACCCCGACGAGGATAAGACGCAAAACAAACTATTGCGTAACAAGGTTACCGAAGAAGAAATATCGAAAATCGTTTCGCGTTGGACCGGTATACCTATATCCAAACTTATGGAAGGCGAAAGAGAGAAAATACTTAATTTGCCGAACATTCTTCACAAAAGAGTTATCGGTCAAGACGAGGCAGTCAATCTTATAAGCGCGGCGATTATGCGTTCTCGCGCAGGCATATCCGACATTAACCGTCCTATCGGCAGTTTTCTGTTCCTAGGACCTACCGGCGTAGGTAAAACCGAACTTGCCAAGGCTCTTGCGGAATGTTTGTTTGACGACGAACATAATATCGTACGAATCGATATGTCCGAATATATGGAAAAATTCAGTGTTTCCAGACTTATCGGTGCGCCTCCGGGATACGTTGGCTACGACGAAGGCGGACAACTTACCGAGGCTGTTCGCAGACACCCCTATTCCGTCGTATTGTTCGATGAAATCGAAAAAGCGCACCCCGACGTGTTTAACATATTACTTCAAGTTCTTGACGACGGAAGAATTACCGATTCGCAAGGCAGAACGGTAAACTTCAAAAACTGCATCATTATAATGACAAGTAACTTAGGTTCGGAATACTTGCTCGACGGTATTGACAAAAACGGCAATATAACCGAAGAAGCGCGTGCGCAAACCGACGCGTTGCTCAAACGCTCGTTCCGCCCCGAATTTCTGAACAGGCTTGACGAAATAATTATGTTCAAACCGCTTACGGAAACAAATATGATTAAGATAGTCGATTTGATTTTGAGTAATTTGTCAAAACGTCTTACGGAAAAACAACTCAATCTTTACGTTTCCGACAACGCAAAGAAAGCGTTGGTAAAACTCAGTTACGATCCGCAATTCGGCGCAAGACCGCTCAAAAGATTTACGCAGGGTAAAGTGGAAACGCTTATCGCAAAAACCATATTGGCCGAAAATCTTAGTTTCGGCGACACTCTTTGCGTAGATTATACCGAAGAAAACGGCTTTTACGTAACGATTAAACCTGCAAAACAGAGCATATAATCGTATTCTGAACTGCAAAATATTTCGGAAGGATGCTTATATATTCGTTATCAATATGTAAGTATTCTTCCGTTTTTTCTATATTTTCCTGATATTCCGATAAAAAGTCATTCCCGAATTTTTGTTCGTATTCTTTAAGATTGACGCCTTTTTTTGTACGAAGCGATAACATTACGTATTCCTCTTTATCATCGGATATGCTTTTTTTTCGCTCGATTATTTCTTTCCCGTAGCCCGAATGGCAACCGTTTATATATTTCGATAAATCGGCTTCGTTAAAATATCTTATTCCGTTAAAATACGAATGTGCGCCTGCCCCGACGCCGATATACGGAGTAAGATTCCAGTAAGAACAATTATGTTTACTTTCAAACGTCGGCAACGCAAAATTGCTTGTTTCGTATCGAGTAAATCCCCTGCTTTCGGCTAACGAGGTCATTTCTTCATATTGCGTTACAACAGCGTTTTCCGTAGCCACGGATACAGATTTATGCTTGATTAATTCGGCGAGGCGAGTATTTTCTTCGACAGTAAGCATATAACAAGAGAAATGTTTTACATATGGATATATATACTCGAATTCGTCTTTTACCGACTGATTATCATCTATTCCGATGATAATATCGCCGCTTACGTTATCAAAAATATTTGCCGCTTTTTCTAGCGTTTTTCTCCCGATGTCGGAATTATGCAAACGACCTAACAATCTAAGATATTTATCGTTCGAAGACTGAATACCGACGCTTACTCTATTGATACCCAGCGCAGGATATTTATCGATATTATCCGAGGAATTAGGGTTAATTTCTACCGTAATTTCCGGTTTATCAAATAAAAAAGACTTATTTATAGCGGAAAAAATTTTATCTAAATCCGCTAAATCAAGCAACGACGGCGTTCCTCCGCCAAAGTAAATCGTGTTTAATTTTACATTCCCGTATTTTTTCGATATTTCGGTAATTTCTTTACAAAGTTCGTCTACGTATTTATTCTTAATATCGTCTATTTTTATACTAGAAAAAAAGTTGCAATAATTGCACCTTTTTTCACAAAACGGAATATGAAGATAAAGTCCGCTTTCAATCATTTTTTATCGCTGTCGAATTGAAGTATCGACATGAACGCCTCGCTCGGGATTTGTACGTTACCTATTTGCCGCATACGTTTTTTACCTTCTTTTTGTTTTTCAAGAAGTTTCTTTTTGCGCGTTATATCTCCTCCGTAGCATTTTGCCAAAACGTCTTTTCTCAAGGCTTTAACGGTTTCTCTTGCGATAATCTTACTGCCGATAGCCGCTTGGATAGGAATTTCAAACATTTGGCGCGGAATTACGTCTTTTAGTTTTTCCGCAATCATTCTGCCGCGAGCGTACGCTTTTTCCCTATGAACGATTAAACTCAACGCGTCACAAACATCACCGTTAAGCAAAAAGTCAAGTTTCACTAGGTCGTCGGGGTTGTAGCCGTCAAGTTCGTAATCAAGACTTGCATATCCTTTCGTGCGCGATTTAAGACTATCAAAAAAGTCGTATACGATTTCACTAAGCGGAATTTTATATTCGATTTTTACCCTGCTTGTGTCTATATAACTTAAATCGATGAAAGTACCGCGCTTGTCTTGGCATAATTCCATTATTGGTCCGACATATTCGGGTGGAGTGTAAACAAACGCTCTCACGATAGGTTCTTCTATCGATTCGATCTCCCCTACGGGCGGTAAATGCGACGGATTGTCTACCGTTATTTTTTCGCCGTCCGTCTTATTAACTATATATGAAACGCTCGGAGCGGTCGTAATTAAATCGAGGTCAAACTCTCTTTCGAGCCTTTCCTCAATGATTTCCATATGAAGTAAGCCTAAAAAACCGCATCTAAAACCGAAACCGAGTGCGGTTGACGTTTCGGGTTCAAAAATAAGCGCGGCATCGTTAAGATTAAGTTTTTCTAGAGCGTCGCGTAAATCGTTGTATTTACTGCCGTCCGCAGGATAAATTCCCGCAAAAACCATCGGATTGACTTTTTTATACCCTTTAAGCGGTTCGTTCGCAGGACGTTCTGCGCTGGTTATAGTATCGCCTACCGACGTATCTTTAACGTTTTTTATACTTGCGCAAATATACCCTACGTCACCGGCTTTTAATTCAGATACTTTAAGCATGGTCGGGGAGAATACTCCCGTTTCCGTCACCTCGAATTCTTTTCCGTGGCTCATAAACCGTATTCTGTCGCCGGCTTTTACCGTGCCTTCTTTTATTCTGACGTTGCAAATTGCGCCTTTGTAGTTATCGTACATCGAATCGAATACGAGTGCTTTAAGCGGCGCGGTTTCGTCACCCGTGGGCGCAGGTAATTTTTCGATTATTTGTTCTATGACTTGTTCTATGTTTAAGCCTTCTTTTGCACTTACGAGCGGCGCGTCGGACGCGTCTAGTCCTATTACGTCTTCTATTTCTTTTTTAACTTCGTCCGGATTGGCGGACGGAAGGTCAATTTTGTTGATAACGGGTAAAATTTCAAGGTCGTTATCCAGCGCGAGATATACGTTTGTCAACGTTTGTGCTTCAATTCCCTGCGTCGCGTCAACAATAAGTATCGCGCCTTCGCAGGCAGCGAGAGAACGGCTTACCTCGTAAGTAAAGTCAACGTGTCCCGGCGTGTCGATAAGATTTAACGTATATTCATAGCCTTTGTACTTGTAAAACATTCTGACAGGCGTAAGTTTTATAGTGATACCGCGCTCGCGTTCGATATCCATACTGTCAAGCAGTTGGTCTTTCATTTCGCGTTCGCTTACTTGCCCCGTCTTTTCCATTATTCTGTCCGCAAGCGTGCTTTTACCGTGGTCGATATGCGCAACTATGCAAAAATTTCTTATATACTTTTGTCTGTCGTCCATTAATCGCGGATGCTCCGTAATATATAGTTTTTTCTCATCTATTATATAAAAAAATCTCATAATAATCAATAAAAAAATTAAAAAGGGTATTTATTTTTTTTTATATTTGTTGTATAATATTTAATATGAACGCAAATATTGATATTCTCCAAAAAAATTTAATCCGAAGAGGGTTTAATTTTAACTATTTTGAAACCTGTAACGAAGGAATAGAGTTTGTTCTGTCCCTTATCCCTGCAGGCAAAAGCATCGGTTTCGGCGGAAGCGTTTCGGTTAAAGAAAGCGGTTTGCTCGATGCACTCATAAAATCCGAAAAATACACGCTTTGGCACAGAGAACTTTGCCCGAACGTTGCAATTAACGAAATTTATCGTAAAATGCACGATTCGGATTGGTATATTTGCAGCACGAATGCGCTTTGTAAAAGCGGTGATCTAGTCAATATAGACGGCAGAGCGAATCGGGTCGCGTCTATGCTTGACGGACCGCAAAACGTTATCGTTTTTTGCGGAGTAAATAAAATCGTAGACAATATCCAAGACGGTATTGACAGAACGAGAAACGTTGCGTCGCCGCCGAACTGCGTTCGACTCGGTAAAAAAACTCCTTGTGCCGTTACGGGTAAATGTTCTTATTGCAACAGCCCGGATACAATATGTAAAGCAACCGTTATACAACACCACCCGACCACGGGTTCAACCGTTTATATCGTGCTGATGAATCAAAACTTAGGATATTAATTTTGGAGGTAAAATATGTGGCTTTTTGAAAAACCTGTTGCGCACAGAGGTTTGCACAACGAACAATTCACGGAAAATTCTATGGGGTCTTTCCGTAACGCAATAGAACACGGTTATAATATCGAAACCGACGTTCATTTGCTTAAAAGCGGCGAAGTTGTCGTTTTCCACGATAATACTTTGAAACGCGTATGTGGAAAAGACGTGAAGATTTCCGATTTGACTTTGGACGATATTCGCGGTGAGAACTATCTTCTTCCCTGCGGCGAACATATACCGCTTTTCAGCGAAATGCTCGAACTCGTAAACGGACAAGTAGGAATTTTGCTCGAACTCAAATTCGATAAACTTGGCGACTACACTCTCGAAACCGAAGTTCTCAAACTTATTAAAGGCAAAGAAAGTTGGATTGCCGTTCAGGCGTTTAACCCTTACACCATTCAATGGTTTGCTAAAAACGCTCCCGAATTCAAACGCGGTCTGCTCTCTCTTCACGTTCTTGGGTTCGACGTTCCTTTACATATGAAGAAAATGAACCCCGATTTTATTTCGTTTGAAATTTCCGGTATCGGACTCATCAAAAAATACGTAAGAAAACGTGGCGTAAAACTTCTTGCTTGGACGATAAAGACCGAAGAAAAATATAATCAAGCATTAAAACAACAAGTTAACAATATCATTTTTGAAAACATCGATCTCGATAAACTCGGTTTCTCTATGGACAAACTCGCAAAGGTCGAAGAATAATCGAAAGTTTGTTTAGGCAATCTTTTCCAACAAAAATACCTCCGTTTTTTTACATACTAAAAACGGAGGTTTATATTTATGAAAAACGGATTATTTATAGGTATCGCGCTCGGTACGGTAGGCACCGTGATGGCAATACAAAAAAATAAGCATATCGCAAAACTTGTGTCTAAGTCTTGCGGCAAACTCGGAAACTAAACCAAATTTACCAGTTCAAGCGGGGCGTCGATTATTATCTTCGCTCCGTTTTGTTTTAATTGTTGTTTGTTGTTAAATCCCCAACTTACGAATATACCGTCCATTTCGGAATTTTTCGCCGTGGCAACGTCTACCGACGAATCGCCGACGTACACCGCTTCGGTTTTATCTACGCCTAGTTTTGATAGCGTCAACCAAACCATATCGGGAGCAGGTTTAGGCGCATATCCGTCTGTTTCCCCTATCGCATATTCTATCGTATCTTTGAAAAACATATCGTAGAGTTTTGCTAGATAATCGCGTTGTTTGTTTGATACGAGAGCAAGTCTATAACCCTTATTCTTTAATATTTTCAGAGTATCGGTTATCCCCGAATACGGCGCGGTATTATCCGCGTAATGAACGTTGTAATAGGTCCTAAATTTAGCAAATACCTTTTCAAAAACTTCATTTTCGACATCGCTCGGCAATGCTCGTTTTACAAGCATTTTTATCCCGTTGCCTACCATTTTTAACGTTTCTTCTTCGGTTTTTATCGGAAAACCCAAGTCGCTCAACGCATAATTAACGGAATTCGTAAGGTCTTTTATCGTATTTAGAAGGGTACCGTCACAATCGAATATAATCGCTTTATATTTCATTTTATAAATTAAGCGGAAACCGTTTTTCGGTTTCCGCCATTCTCCTTTTCGGATAAATTACAGTTTTTTAATAAGTTTCAAATCAATGCCTTTGTCGCTGATTTTGATAACTTTCGCTTTAACGGTATCTCCGATATTAACTACGTCTTCGACTTTTTCTACCTTCTCTTTAGCAAGTTTGGAAATATGAATCATACCGTTTTTGTTGGGCGCAATTTCGACAAACGCTCCGAACGTCATTATTTTAACGACGGGTCCGACGATTTCATCGCCGATTTCGGGGTCTTTCGCAATCGCCATTACGATACGTTTCGCTTTGTCTGCCATTTCGGTATCAACTGCGGATATGAAAACTTTTCCGCTGTCGTCAATGTCGATTTTAACGCCCGTTTCTTCGATAATCTTATTGATAACTTTACCGCCGCTACCGATGACTTCTCTGATTTTGTCGGGATCGATGTTGAAACTAATAATCTTCGGAGCCCATTTGCTGAGTTCTTTTCTAGGTTCGGCAATAACTTCTTTGATTTTTCCGAGAATAAACATTCTACCTTCGCGAGCCTGCGCAAGAGCCGTACGAAGAATTTGTTCGTCAATACCTTTAATCTTAATATCCATTTGGATAGCCGTAATACCTTCTGACGTACCCGCGACCTTAAAGTCCATATCTCCGTAGAAGTCTTCCAAACCTTGGATATCGCTCATAATGGAGATTTTATCGTGCGCTTCGTCTTTAATAAGTCCCATAGCAATACCTGCAACGGGGGCTTTAATCGGTACGCCTGCGTCCATAAGAGCAATGGTAGAACCGCACACGCTTGCTTGCGACGTAGAACCGTTACTCGAAATAACTTCGCTTACCGTTCTGATCGCATAAGGGAAACATTCTTCGCTCGGAAGTACGGGTTCGAGGGCTCTTTCCGCAAGTGCACCGTGTCCGATTTCACGTCTGCCCGGCGATTTAAGCGGTTTTGCTTCTCCGGTCGAGTACGGAGGCATGTTGTAATGATGCATATATCTCTTGAAAACGTCGTCGTCGAGTCCTTCGAGTTTTTGCACTTCGGTAATCGTTCCGAGCGTAGCGGTGGTAAGAACCTGAGTTTGTCCCCTCGTGAATACGCCCGAACCGTGAACTCTCGGAAGTATTCCCGCTTCGCACCAAATCGGTCTTATGTCTTTCAAGCCTCTTCCGTCGGGACGAACGCCCTCTTCACTTATTCTCTTACGAACGTACGCTTTCTTCATTGCATAAACAACGTCCGCAACGTAACCGGTTTCGTCGGGATAAATCGTCGAGAAGTGTTCCATAATTTCGTTGGTTACCGCGTCTTCGAGTTTTTCTCTTTCTTGTCTGTCGAAAGTTGCAAAAATAGAAGCAATTTTTTCTTCGGAATATTCTTTAACCGCGGTTTCGAGTTCTTCCGGAGCATGACGAAGTTCTATGTTAAGTTTTTCTTTGCCTACTTCTTTGGTTATTTCTTCGATCCAAGCAACGATTTTCTTGATTTCTTCGTGGCCGAACAAAATTGCTCCGAGCATTTCTTCTTCGCTGATTTCCTGCGAACCCGCTTCGACCATCATCACTGCGTCTTTCGTTCCGCTAAGCGAAAGATGAAGTTTGCTTCTTTCTCTCTGCGCGCTGTCGGGGTTAATAACGTACTCGCCGTCTACGTAACCGACGATAACACTACCCGTAGGTCCGTTCCACGGAATGTCGGAAACGCTGAGTGCTATGCTGCTGCCGAGCATACCGAATACTTCCGGGGGAATGTTGGTATCCACGCTAAGCGCGGTCGCAACTACCGCTACGTCGTTGAACAGTCCCTTCGGGAACAAAGGTCTGATGGGTCTGTCGATAAGTCTGCTTGTAAGAATGGCTTTGTCGCTGGGTCTGCCTTCTCTCTTCTTAAATCCGCCGGGAATTTTACCGACAGAATACATTTTTTCTTCAAAGTCAACTCCGAGAGGGAAAAAGTCAATACCGTCTCTAGGCGCTTTCGCCATCGTAACGTTGGTCAAAACAACGGTATCCCCGCATCTGATTAAACACTCTCCGTTACTGTGCGAACAATATCCGCCGATCTCGACGCTGACTTCTCTTCCGCCGATCGTAGTTGTGAAAATTCTACTCTCCTTCATCTGAAATCCTCCTTGTCCGTCACCCGACGGACGTCAATATAATAAATTTTTGTAGTTTTTACTTTGTAAATACTTTCTGAAAAGTAATGCGGGATTGCAAACAGCAACCCCGCGAGCAAATTTTTACTTTCTCAAACCTAACGCGGCAATCAGCGCTCTATAACGTTCGATGTCTTTGTCTTTGAGATAAGCGAGAAGATTTCTTCTCTTACCGATCATTTTCAACAATCCGCGACGGGAATGGTGATCCTTCGGGTGCGTCGAAAGGTGAGCGTTAAGATGTTCGATCCTCTGTGTGAGCAGCGCAACTTGAACTTCGGGAGAACCCGTATCGCCTTCTGCGCGCGCAAACTTTGCAATTACTTCCGATTTAGTCAACGTATCCATTTTTTACTCCTCCTAAACGAATATCGATTTGCCCTGTGCAAAGAATAAATTATGTTTTCGGGAGATAATTATATCTTTGCGTCGGGTATGATTTATTGACTTAAAGATAATACCATATTTTTTATGGATTGTAAACTTATTTTACCCATTATTTCATAAGTTTAACGCAAATTAATTTTCACGTTTTACGGAAAGAATTTTACGGTAATAAATCGAGATAATCGCAACTGTCGTCGCCGATGAGATAACTGTCGGGAACTGCGCCGGGCAGTAGCGTTTCCGCAAGAACCACTTCCTGCGACACAATGACGTTTTTCGCTCTCAACGGAACGGATACGTCCGCCTTTATTTCGGTATACAAAACGAGTTGATGGAGCGTTTGGTTTATACCGGAATGAACGAGTTTCGATTTATACGTTATCGCACAGTTCGATACGACGTGAGCGTTTACGTCGATTTCCGCACCGAACTGTGACAAAACCGAACTTCCCGTCATAACGCCTGCCGGCATCGAAAGTTTAAGAAGCCGCATTTCGTTAAGTCTGTTTTGTATTTCGGTATTCCAAATAAGTGTCATTTGGTTTATTAAACCCGTGTTTGCCATAATAGCGGTAATTTTTCCGTCCTCGTCGCTCATAACCGTAAAATAATCTTTGTAAAACACGTCCAATGCCATTACGACGTCGTTAGAACGGTTTATTATATCGTTAATCCTGGCGTTGACTTCGGACGAACAGATTTTTGCCAACACGTTAGAGGCATTATTACACGCAAAAACAGCGCCCAAAACAAGCGCAACAAGCAAAAGAATTGTCGCTATTTTTTTTATCGTACGTTTTTGCATATAAAATTATATGCGGAAAAACTAATTAAAGTGCGAATAATATATACTTTTCATTATGGCTGCGTCGCGAGCCTGCGTGCCGTCCGATTCGCATATAATCACGGGTTCGAGTTTGTTTTTTATCAAAACTTCGCACAAAGGCTCGAAGTCCGGTCCGTAAACGTCGTCTTCAAACGTAAGATGCTTGATTTCACCCGCCGCACCGTACATGATCTTACTGAAATGAACGTGCATATGCATTACTTTTTCTTCGGGCAAGTTATCGAGCATATAATCGATAATTCGTTCATAGTCTTCCGTCGATTTCAAACTACCGCGCGTTCTAGCGTTGATATGTCCGAAATCGATACACGGATAGAAAAACGGCGCAATTTTGCAAAAGGAAACTATTTCCTCCACAGTGCCTATTTGCCCGAGTTTTCCCATTGTTTCCAAACAAACTTTTTTGTCGTCGAAACCTAATTCGTAAACGGCGTCTGCGAGCAAGCGTAAATTTCTGTTCGTTCTTTCTACTGCGTCTTCTCTTGTCGCTTTCCCTTGTGCCGCAGGGTGAACGACCGCTCTCGAAGCGCACCCGAAAGATTTAACCTTTTCGAGCGTTTGAATAACGTATCCTATGCTCCCTGTTATTTTGTCGTCGTCTAGGTTGGCAAAGTTTATGTAATAAGGCGCGTGCGCGGATAATTCGACGTCCTGTTCGGCAAACGCAGCCCCTATGTTCCTTGCCGTTTCTTCCGTCATTCGCACGCCTTTCCCAAACGAATACTCGAATACGTCTAAGCCTTTTTGTTTGCACCAAGCCGCCGCTTCTATCGTGTGTTTATGCCCTTCGTCATAAAAAGCCTGACTATTCCCCGCTACTCCGAATTTAATCATAACAATACCTTTTTCGTCCTTTCTACGTCTTTTTCAATCTGCTCGGCGAGTTCCGATTTATTCTCGAATTTAACGACGTTTCTTAAAAACTCGTAAAATTCTATTTTAATATCCTCTCCGTATAAATTCACGTTCTCGTCGATGACGTAAGTTTCCACGTTAAAAACTTCGTCGCCGAAAGTCGGATGTTTGCCTACGTTCGTTACGGAAACGTATTCGATACCGTTAACTATGGTTTTTGTAGCGTAAACTCCGCTCATTATTTGTATCTTATCGGGTGGAATGTCGATATTAACGGTAGGGAAACCTATCGTTCTGCCTTGCTTACGCCCTTGTTTGACTCGTCCGGAATAAAAAAATCGGTCGCCTAAAAGTTCGGACGCTTTTTTTACTTTGCCCTCTTTAAGCAAATCTCTGATTTCTGTTGATGAAACTTTTTTTCCGTTATAATTCAACAAATCGACCACATAAACGTCAATCCCTTTGTTTTGGCAATATTCTCGTAAAAACAGTGCGTCCCCTTCGGCGTTTTTTCCAAACCTATAATCTTTCCCGACGACTATCGCCGATGGATTTTTGTTTATAATAAAATCAAGGAATTCTGTTCTTCCTGCCGATAAAAACTCTTTGCAGGACGGCAAAACGAGTGTATTGTCAAAGCCGAGAAAAGATAAAATTCGCTGCCTTTCGTTGAGTAAAAAAATCTCCGCGTCATTCCGTCCGAGCGCAGTCAAAAAATTATCGTCAAACGTTGCGACGACGACCGTTTCTTTTCTTTTGTCCGCTTGTTTTTTTGCAAAATCGAGTAAGTATCGGTGCCCGATATGTATCGAATCGAAAAAACCGAGCGCAAAAACTTTTTTTTTCATAGTAACCAAGTTTTTATTTTCATCTCGCCGTTATTTACGGCTTCTCCTATCCCGACGGGATGTTCGTCGCAAAAAACCGCCGTGTATCCGTTTAATTCGTGCCGCAAGGTTAACCCGTTGAGCAACGTTCTTTTTTCATCGGAATTAATGTCGATTTTCGGGAAAACCGACAAATATTCTTTAAGCGGGATTATGCTTTGCAAGAGTATCTCGGGCGAATTCTCAATCGTCGTCAGCGCAACAGAATTTTCGATTTTGAAAAAACCGCTTTTCGTGCGAACAAGCGAAAGCATTATACACTTAGTGCCGAGTTTTTCGCCTAAATCTCGCGCAATCGCTCGGACGTACGTTCCTCCGCCGCACTCTATGCGCACTTTCAAAACGTTCCTTGCCCTATCTGTCGAAAGCAATTCTATCGTATAAATATTGACTTTTTTCGGCGACAATACTACTTCTTCGCCGTTCCTCGCAAGTTTATACGCTCTTATTCCTCCTACCGATTTCGCGCTATACGACGGTGGAATTTGCATTACTTCACCCGTAAGCGAACAAAGCGCGTCGATAATCGTTTTTTCGTCGGGCAATACATAAGGATAATACGTTATGTCCGTTCCTCTATCAAAACTAGGCGAATACGCACCAAGTAAAAACTCCGCAGTGTAAGACTTGACTTTATCGAGCGAATAATCGAACAGCCTTGTCGCTCTGCCTAGAGCAACGGGTAAAACGCCTTCGGCTAGCGGATCGAGCGTACCGAAATGTCCCATTTTTTCTTTTATTCCGAGAGTTCTTAAAGCGTGTTTTAGTATCCCCAAAGCCTTATTTGAAGATACCGTATCGGGTTTATTAAGATTAATAAAACCGTTAATCATCGTTAAGCATTTCCTTCATTGCATCAAGGATTTTATTATAAGCGTCATCAAAATAGCCGTAGATCCTACACCCTGCCGCTCGAGCGTGACCGCCGCCGCCAAAACATCTTGCGCAATATGCGGCGTTTACTTTTTCGGTAGAGCGAAAACTTACTTTGTATTTTTTATCACCCGTTTCGGCGATAGACACCGCCAAATCAACTCCCTCTACGTCGCGTACGTAGTTTATTATTCCGTCCGTATCCGCGTCCGTCGTTCCCGTTTCTTCAAAATCATCCTTGCGAAAAACTATTATTCCGAGCCTGCCGTTTTCGTAAAATTTTGTTCTCGACAAAATTTTGTTGCGTAAAAAGAAAACGTTTCTCGCGGTATTTTTAAGCAAACGATTACAAATATCGCTGTGATTAATTCCGAATGAAACGAGTTCCGCCGCCGTTCGATAGGTTTCTTCCGAACAACATTCAAAAGTAAAACCGCCCGAATCGGTTACAAGTCCTGCATACAAAAGCGTTGCAATATCTTTATCTATAAGCGACTTATCGTATTCGCACATTATCTTGAAAAGTATTTGCGTGGTACTTGCAGAATTATGTTCTCGTATTACGTTTTTGCTAAAATTCTCAAAAATCTCGTGATGGTCGATAACTGCGTTTTGTTTGATTTTAACGAATTTACGGAATGCTGCGTCGCCAAGTCTGCCTACGTCGCCCGTATCAACCGCTATCGCTAAGTCAAAATCCAAATCATCCGTTTTGTTAAAATCGTTAAAAAACGGCAAAAACGCGTATTTTTCCGAAATCATATTGCTCGAAGTGAGATCGGGCGAAAAGAAACTTGCGCTTTTACCGTCATTTTTAAGAAATCTTGATAAGGCGATTGCCGACCCGATACAATCGCAATCAGGATTGATATGCATAAATATCGCCACGTTTTTCGCTTTTTTAAGCAGTTGAATTACGCTCGAATACTTACTCATCGATTTCGTTTTCCTTTTTAAGTTCGCCTTCTTCGTACATCTTTTTGAGTATCCCTTCGATTTTGCTCCCTTGCTCGAAAGAATTATCTATATAGAAAGTTAAATGCGGAACAAGGCGAATTTTTAGTCGCTCGAACAGCAATCCGCGCATATACGCGGACGCACTGTTCAATGATTTTAACGCAACGTTTACCTTGTCTTTATCCATAATGCTTACGTAAACCTTCGCGGTTTTTAAGTCTTTCGTGGTTTGAACTTCGGTAACGTTTATTAGCGTATCCAAACGCGGATCTTTCATTTCGTGAGCGATTATGTCGTTTAGAATTTTACGAATTTCATCGTCTACTCGTTCCATTTTCGGCATTATCTTTCTTCCTCCTCCATTGTGTAGGCTTCGATTACGTCGTCAACGTGGATGTCGTTATACTTGTCAAGGCCTATACCGCAATCATATCCGGATACGACTTCCTTGACGTCGTCTTTCATTCTTCTTAGCGACGCAATCGCGGTTTCCGTAATTACCGCGCCGTCTCTTATAAGACGAACTTTTGCGTTACGGGTAATTTTTCCGTCTTTAACCATACAGCCAGCAATCGTTCCGACACTCGAGATTTTGTATATTTGTCTAACTTCCGCTCTACCGAGATATACTTCTTTATACGTCGGAGCAAGCATACCTTTTATTGCTTTTTCCACGTCGTCTATCGCGTCATAAATCACGCGGTAAAGCCTTATGTCGATACCGCTCTTTTCCGCAGACGCTCTTGCGTTTTGGTCGGGACGAATGTTAAACCCGATTATAAACGCATTCGCGCTGGACGCAAGCGCAACGTCGGAATCGTTTATCGCGCCTACTCCGCTATGAATAACGTGAACCTTGACCTCGTCGTTGCTGAGTTTCAAAAGCGATTGCTTTACTGCCTCTACGCTACCCTGCACGTCCGCTTTCAATATAATGTTAAGGTCTTTGAGTTTGCCCTCTTCGATTCTTCTAAATACGTCTTCAAGCGAAGATTTCTTCATTTGAAGTTTTTCTATCTTCTCTTTCGCTCTACGTTCTTCCGCAACTTCTCTGGAAAGCCTTTCGTCCTTAACCGCCATCATTTGATCGCCTGCGTTGGGTACGACTTGCAGTCCGAGTATAGATACGGGCGTGCTGGGCAACGCGGAAGAAACTTGTCTGCCTTTATCGTCAAACATCGCTCTCACTCTGCCCGTCGCCGTTCCCGCAACGATATAATCTCCCACTCTAAGAGTTCCGTTCTGTACGAGAACGGTAGCCACGGGACCTTTGCCTTTATCGAGTTTTGCTTCGATAATCGTACCTTTTGCACTCTTGTTCGGATTTGCTTTAAGTTCGCATATTTCCGCGGTTGCAAGTATATTTTCAAGCAACGAATCGATATTCATACCGGTCTTTGCGCTAACGCGTACAGTCGGAATATCACCCATCCATTCTTCGGAAACAAGCCCGTTATCCGCGAGTTGTTGCAGCACTCTGTCGGGATTCGCACTCACTTTATCCATCTTGTTTATCGCTACGATAATCGGAACGTTCGCCGCTTTCGCATGGTTAATCGCCTCTACGGTCTGCGGCATAATGCCGTCGTCTGCCGCGACAACGATTACAACTATGTCCGTGATGTTTGCTCCGCGCGCTCTCATCGAAGTAAACGCTTCGTGGCCCGGCGTATCCAAAAACGTGATTTGTTTTTGTTCTCCCTCGTAAGGAACGTTTATCGTATACGCGCCGATGTGTTGCGTTATTCCGCCCGCTTCGCCGATTGCCACGTTTGCCTTTCTTATATAGTCGAGTATCGAGGTCTTACCGTGGTCAACGTGTCCCATAATCGTAACGACGGGAGGACGAGTAACGAGTTCGGACGGGTCGTCGCTCGACGTATCGTTGTGAATAGATATAAGTTTTTCTTCGCTCGTTTGTTCAAGTTTAAGTTCAAGAGTAATATTAAACGCCGCCGCGATAAGTTCCGCCGTATCAAAGTCGATATTGTCGTTTATCGTCTTGCTCATTCCGAGTTCGATAAACAATTTTTTAATGATTTCGGGCGCACTCTTTCCGATTTTTTCGCTAAGTTGCTTAATCGTAAGGTTTTCCGTATCGATAACGGCGTGCGTAATAACCATTTGCGTCGGCGGAGCGACGTTCTTCCTCTTGTCGCGATCACCCGATTTACGAACTCTGACTTTCATTATTTCGCCGCTCAGTTCGTCGTATTCCACGCTCGAATGATTTTGTTCGTAACCTTTTTTGATACGTTCTTTCTTATTAAGCGGTTTCTTTTCTTCAAAACGTTTTTTCGTTTTGTCCGTCGTTATAATCGGTTTTTTCTTACTGTAATTTTCTTCTTGCTTCGTCTGCGTAACCTGCGGTTTTTCGTAGGTCTTGACAACGGTATAATTGCTCTTCGGTTTAGGCGCGGTCTTCTTAAAATCGTCCACCGTAAATCCGGGCATAGACCCTAAATCGGGTTTTTCTTCCGCTATGGGTTCGTTTGTTTTCGTTATTTCGGGCTTAACCGTAGCCTGCGCTACCGTTTCCTGCACTTTTACTTCTTCGGCGAGTTTTGCTTTTTCCGCCTGTTCTTTTTCAAGTTTGAGCGCGGTTTCCTTTGCAATCGCCTTCGCTTTTTCTTCTTCTATTTTATCGATGAAAGACTTTTTGCTCACGGTAAAAGCATTGCGCAAAGCGTCGAGCGCAGAAAGGCTCGCCTTTGTTTTTTCGGTTACCGACTTAATTCTTTCTTCTTTTTCGGCGATTGTTTTTCCGATATTCGCTCTGTCGTAGTTTTTTACCGCAGATTTGTTATCACTCATTTATCGCTCTCCTCCATTTCTTTAATGATAGCCGCCGCAAGATTTTTTTCGGTTATTCCTATCGCTTTACAGTTTCTGTCAGGATAGTAATCTTCGACGTTCACGCAGAACCCCTTTATCTGTTTTTTATCCATAAAAACGGTAAGTTTGTCAAGGCTGCTTTTACCGATTTTTTCGTCATACAAAACAACGTATGGAAGTTTTTTTCCTATTACGTTGTCTACTCCGAAAAGGACGTTCCGCGATTTTATCGCGTACCCGACGTAACTATTGACGGTACGATTTTTCATATTCCTCCGAAATCGCTTTATAAATTTCTTCGGGAATTTCGCGCTTGAATGCTCTGTTAAGTATTCTTTTTTTTATGCACGTAGTCATACATTCGGGTTTGTCGCATACGTACGCACCTCTCCCGTTCGCTTTATTTGTCGCGTCGATAAAAACTCTGCCTTCTTTGTCGCATACGATACGAAGAAGGTCCTTTTTCGGCGTCATTTGTTTGCAAACGACGCACATTCTTAAAGGCACCGCTCTGGTCTTATCTTGCTTCATCCCCTTCTTCCGCTCCTTCGGTTACGGAACTGAACGACTTAATATCGAGTTTAAGTCCCGTCAGTCTTGCCGCAAGTTTCGCGTTCATTCCGCCTCTGCCTATCGCAAGCGAAAGTTTATCGTCCGCAACGACAACCTGCGCGCGTTTCGCGTCTTCGTCAATCTTTATGCTGATAACACTTTTAAGCGGATTAAGACAGCGAATAATATATTCTTCGATGTTGGACGTATAAAGGATAATGTCGATTTTTTCGCCGTTAAGTTCTCTTACAATGTTGTTTACTCTTTCTCCTTTCATTCCGATACAAGCAGAAAGCGCGTCGATGTTCGGGTCGTCCGAATAAACAGCCATTTTGGTTCTGTTCCCCGCTTCTCTTACGATGTTTTTAACTTTAACGAGTCCTATACGAAGTTCGGGTACTTCTATTTCAAAAAGTTTCTTAACGAATCCGGCGCAACTTCTGCTAACGATAACTTGCGTTCCGCCGCGAGCGTTTTCACGAAGTTTTTTCACGTAAACTTTGATAATATCGCCTACGTTGTATTTTTCGCCGTAAACTTGATCGCTGAGCGACATAATACCTTCCATCTGCGAGTTCGTAATTTCTACGTAAACCGTATTGTTTTCTATTCTACGAATAATAGCGGTGACAAGTTCTCCCGCTTTATCGCTCATTTCTTCTGCTACTTGTTTTCTAACCGCCTCGTTTATTCTTTGCATAATAACTTGCTTTGCGGTTTGCGCGGCAATACGACTAAGTTCAACAGGAGTAATGTCTTCTCCGATAATATCGCCTACCTTAGCGTCTTTTTTGATGTCCTGCGCTTCTTCGAGAGAAAGTTGATTGTCTTCTTGCGGTTCGCCGTCAACAACGACTTGATACGCGTAAAATTCAACCTTTCCGGTCTCTTCGTTAAGTTTCGCACTTACCGCACGACTTTCGCCCATTTCTTTTTTGTAAGCGGACGCAAGTCCCGCCTCGATTGAAGAAATAAGCATTTCTTTGTTGAGTTTTTTTTCTTTTTCTAGTTGGTCGAGAGCCAAGAAAAATTCTCTGTTAAACATTTTTGATGAGTTCCTCCTTGATGTAGCGGAAATATTTTTAATTTATTTGAAGTTAAGATACGGTCTGACCGTAGCCAAATTTTCTTTTTTATAACTTACTTGCCTGCCTTTTTCATCGATAACAACGTTTTCGTCGTCGTAAGAAACAAGTATTCCGTGCGTTTTCTTTTTCTTTTTTTCCGCACCGTCGACAAAGATAAGTTCCAAATCCGTATCTAGGCTGCGACGATAATCGTCTTCGGTGACGACAGGTCTGTCCAGTCCGAGCGAAGACACGTTAAGATAATAGAATTCGCCGTGCGAAACGTCGTTATCGTCCATTATTTGGTCGATTGCCTTAGAAACTTTTTCGCAATCGTCAATCATAATCCCGCCTTTTTTATAAATATAAAAAGTAAGATTATTTTCGCCGTTTGTTTTCGTATAACGCGTTTCCACAAGTTCGTACCCTAGTTCCTCGATTACGGGAAGGGCAAGTTCGTGTGCGGTTACTTCGATTTCGTTACTCATTATGCGCTCCTTTCGGCGTAAAACCGCCGTATTGTCCCTTTTAATCAAGAAAGTGGTCGAACAAACGACCACTTTCATAGAATTAACTATTCAAGTAAGTTTATATTAACATATTATTACCGCTTTGTCTAGTCTTTTTTCTTCATATTCATAAGTTTGAGAAAAACTTTTGCATTAGCGGCTACGTCGTGTATTGCGCGGTGCGCCCCGATAAGCGGAACGTCCAACCTTTCGCACACGTCGCCGAGTTTATACTTGTTCATTCTTAGTTTTTCTCTCGACAGCGGCAATGTGTCGATAAAATCGTTATCAAATCTATACTTGACTTTTCTCGCTTGGTTGTTAAGGAAAGGAATATCGAACTCCGCTATATTATGTCCGACAAGAATACTGCCTTTGGCAAATCGATAAAAATCCGGTATAACCTGTTTGGGTAACGGCGCGTCCGCAACAATTTCGTCGTCTATTCCCGTTATTTCGGTTATTCTTGCCGATATGCGCTCCGTCGGTTTAACGAAAGTAGAAAATTTTTCGGTGAAATGTCCGTCGATAATTTTTATCGCGGCGAGTTCGATTATTTCGTCCCCGTCTACGTTAAGTCCCGTCGTTTCAAGGTCAAACGCGACGAAAGACGTACCCTTAAAGATGTCTAAATTCGTCATATCGGTTTCGAACATATTATTTTGCGCAACGTCGTTGTAGGGTTCGGGATTAATATACATATACCGTCCGTAGTCGATATTGAAATTACTTTCAACGTTTATCGACGAAAAATCTATATCCGCATCGGCAACGGCGTTCGCCATAAAGCAAAACCTGTTGTCGAAATTATCGTACTTAAAATTACCGCTCATAATCAGTTTTGCATTATCGACAAAAACGTCGCTCCAAGAAAAATCTTTTTTCGGGTTAGCGAAAAACTTGCATTTTACGCTCGACGTAGTATCGTTAAGCAAAAAAGTAAACAGTTCTTTTTCTTTAATTCTTGCTGTCGGTTTGGATATAACTCTGCAATGTATGTCGCTTATAACGCCGCAAAGCGTAAGCGCAGTGTCTTCTTTGTTCTTTTCTACGACGTCAAGTATGTATTTCGGTTGATTTATCGCGCCTTTTGCATAAACTTTTGTCGGTCTCGCATCGATAAACCTTGCCGAAGGAACGTAAAATTTTTCGGGTACGACTTCTTTCGTTTCGCTGTTCGGCGTTTCGATAAAGGATACTTCTATCTCTTCTACGAATTCCGTATCGAGATATTCGCCGAGCGATTCGGCAAGATTTATACCCTTTGCGTATTCGCATACATATTTTTCAAGCGTAACGGTAATGGTGCAGAAATCGCCTTCGGACTCAAAATTGTATTTTGCCGCAGCGAAAATAGGATAAACAGATTTATGCTCGTTAAAAACATACTCGATAATCTTGTTTTGCACGGACGTATCGTCTGCAAACGCTTTGGAAAACCGAACCGAAGCAGTTATGTCTTCCGGCACAAGCGTCGCAGCAATATCGTTCACTTTTTTCTTTAACCTGTCGTCAAGCACCTTATCGTAATCAGTACTCCTTACGAGAAAAACGACTGTCAAAAGACTCCCCGACAACTCGGCGGACTTAAATTTGAAAATCCTTTCTTCAGGATTCAGTTTATCGTTTAGCGCTTGGCAAAACCCGTTATCCATTCACATATTCCTTGATTAGTTCGATTAACGCGTTTTCGATTTCGTCGTTGTTTACCGTTTTCAAAACAACGCCGTCCTTAAAAACAACGCTTTTATCCGCTCCGCCCGCAACTCCGAAATTCGCACCTTTGGATTCCCCTATGCCGTTGACCATGCATCCCATAACCGCAATTTTAAGCGGAATATCATATTGCGCCGTAAACGCTTCTATTCTTTCCGACAGTCCAACTACATTAATTTTGGTTCTTGCGCACGTCGGGCAAGCAATCACTTCTACAAAGTTTTTATCTATCCCGACCGCTCTCAAAATTTTCTTTGCCGCATATACTTCTTTTATCGGGTTCGTCGCTAGACTTACCCTTATCGTATCGCCTATCCCGTCCAAAAGGAGCGCACCGACGGCAACCGCAGATTTAACGGTGCCGCTTTGCTCTGTTCCCGATTCCGTAAGCCCGATGTGTAACGGATAGTCGCAAATTTTATCGAGAATTCTATATGCCGCAACGGTTTCCTTTACGTCGCTGCTCTTGACCGCCAAAACGATTTTGCCGAACCCTTCGTCTTCGATAATTTTTGCATATTCCAACGCTTTATAAGCAAGAGCAGACGGCGAGTTATCGTCGACAATCGAACCTTTATTTACTCCGACTCGAATAGGGACGTCGTATTCGATACATTTTTTCACTACTTCTGAAACGTCGGCTTTCGACATATTTCCCGGGTTTATTCTAATTTTTTTTACCCCGTTCTCTATCGCGATAAGTGCAGGACGAGCGGAATAATGTATATCGGCAATTATCGGCACGTCGCATCGCCGTACGATTTCTTTTACCGAATTTGCACTTTTTTCATCGGGTACGGAAACTCTTACGAGTTCCGCTCCTGCGGTAGCAAGCGCGTTAACTTGGTCCACGGTTGCGTCTACATCCGTGGTAAGAGTGTTTGTCATCGATTGAATAACGGGTTTACCCGTTCCTAACGTAACTTTTCCTATGTTAAAAACTCTTTTCATGACAAAAATTGAAATATATCCGCAAGTATTGCTATTCCGAAAAGCACGATTATTCCCACGGTGTGAATTGCCGCTTCGACTTTTCGGCTAACGGGTTTTTTCCTTATCCACTCGATTATCGTAAAGACCATTCTCGACCCGTCAAGCGCAGGCAACGGCAATAGGTTCATTACGGCGAGATTTGCGCTGATGATACACACGACGTAACAAAGTATCCCCGGTCCGCTCTTAACCGCGTTACTCATAGTCTTTATTATCGTTATCGGTCCGCCTGCGTTTTGACTGAAACTAAGCCCGCCGGTAATGAGTTGGATAAACGACCACAAGATGCGGTAAACCATAAAGAAACAGTATCCGAACGCTCTACCGAGCGCACTGAAAAAGTCGATTTTAACGTAAGACAACCCTACCGCAAAGCCGAATGCCGTTTCTGTAACGGGTTTTCCGTCTTCACCGATTTTTATCGTTTCGTTACCGTTTTTATCCGTTTCTCTTACGTAAACATCACTTCTTTTCACGTTGACTTTAACTTTTTTCCCATCACGCAAAACGGTAAAAGTTCCGCCCTCCGCGCCTATCTTCTTAAACGCCGCTTGCAAGTCGTCCTGCATAAGAATATTGACTTGTTTGTCGTTGACAGAATAAATTACGTCCCCTTCTTTGAGTATTGCGTTTTGTCCTATATAACTTTCTTCATATACTTTTCCGACAACGGGTAAAATTTGCCCGTAAAACGTAAATACCAAAGTAATTAGAATTATCGCGCTTAGGAAATTAAAGAACGCCCCGTTAAACAGAACGATGAGTCGTTTCCACGGTTTTTGATTATTAAACGCGGCAGGGTTCGTTGCTCCGTCGAGTTCGTCGTCCTCACCTTCGAACTGACAAAACCCGCCTAGCGGAAAAGGGCGTATGGAAAAAATCTCGCCGTTTTTCTTGTTCGTTATTTTCAAAATCCTCGGTCCGAATCCGATTGCGAATTCGTTTATTTTGAACCCGAGCAATTTCCCCGCAATATAATGACCAAACTCGTGTATGACCACCATTGCCATAAGGCAAAGGACGGCAATCAAAACATATCCTATTGTCGTCATCACTTCGGCAAACGTCGCACAAATAAGCATTACTACTCTCCGATACTTTTCAAAGTATATTCCCGCACGTCTTTTTGTATGCGGTATACTTCGTTGATATTGTTTATTGTACCCGTCAATCCGAATTTTTGCAAGGCGTTTTCGATACAAGCCGAAATTCCGTAAAAATCAACTGTGTTTTTAAGGAATAATTCAACCGCCGTTTCATCTGCCGCCGCAAGAACCGCGCCCGCGTAGTCGCCGAATTCGGCAACTTTTTTGCATAATCCGAAACAAGGAAAGCGTTGTTCGTCGATTTTTTTGAACGTAATTGCTCCGATTTCGGATAAATCGAGTTCTTTTATTCCGGTTTTTATTCGTTCGGGATAAGTAAGTGCGTACTGTATCGGCAAAATCATATCGGGTTCGGATACACCGCATATTAGCGCGCCGTCCTTCATTTCTACGAGAGAATGAACGATACTTTCTCGATGCAAAACTGCGTCTACATTATTGCAACGAAATATCCTCTTCGCCTCGATTATTTCCATTCCCTTATTGACAAGCGTTGCGCAATCGATAGTTACTTTCTTGCCCATTACCCAATTAGGGTGTCTTAACGCGTCTGTTGCGGTTGCTTTTGTAAGCATTTCGGGCGTGTAGTCGCGAAATGCTCCCCCCGACGCGGTGAGTAGAATACGTTTTACGTTTTCCGCTTTATCGATACACTGCCAAACCGTCGAATGTTCACTGTCGAGCGGTCGAAGTTCGGCTTTGGTTTTGTCGAGCAAATCGTTTATATAATTTCCTGCCGAAACTATACTCTCTTTATTTGCGGTCGCGACGATTTTATTTGCTTCAATCGCGGCTACCGTCGGCGCGAGTCCGCCGATCCCGGCAATACCGTTTATCACTATGTCGGCGTTTTCGTACGTTTCCGGATAGGACAAAAGATTTTCGTCGAAACGAATCCGTTTTCCGTTAATTACGCTTAGTTTACTTTCTCTGCAAAATATATTATTTACGCCGAATTCTTTTGCTAAACCGAGTAACTGTTTTTCATTTTTGTTATTCGCAAGAAAGACTGCCTTAAACCTATCCGGGTTGTTGCGAATAATTTTAAGCGCAGTCGAACCTATCGAACCCGTACATCCCAAAACGGCTATGCGTTTTATCATCGAGTGCATAAAGAAATTATCTCCATTATTATCGCCATTGCCGACGCGGTAAACAGTATAGAGTCGATTCTGTCCATTATTCCCCCGTGCGAACCGAGTATTTTTCCGTAGTCTTTAATTCCTAGTTGACGTTTAACTCTGCTTGCGGCAAGGTCGCCGATTTCCGAGAAAACAGCCATTATCGCACCGACTAATGCGTATAGCAATATCGCCGCCCATTTTTTACCGTTAAACAAGCCTGTAAACGTAAATATGATATGCGTCGGAAAAGAACCGAGTTCAAAAATAAGATAAACGATTATTCCTCCGAGCGCACCGCCGAAAATTCCGCCGAAGAATCCGGCGTATGTTTTTTTCGGGCTGATTTTAGGAAATATTTTCTTTTTTCCCAGAGCGGAGCCGATAAAATACGCCGCCGCGTCGCTCACGGTGCTTATGCCGACAGCGAGTAAGACGGGTATCATTCCGTACTCGTTGTTCATTACAAAAATTACCCCGAGTAGCGTTATCGGATAAATCAGTGCAAAACAGTTTGCGGCAAAATCGTTAAACGACTTGTTCTGGTCAAAGATAAATATAACGAACGCAACGAGTAACGAAATTACAAAGCAAAAAAACAATCCGGTATAACCGAAGAAATAGCAAAAAGGATAGACCGTCGCAAAAGAGATTATCATCGAAACCAAACTAATGTTGTAAGTTTTCGGCGTAGCAAGTTCTTCCGTAGAAGTTCCGTCGGGTTTAACGGAGCCTCCTTTTTTGACGGCAACATATATTTCCCATGCGGCAATTCCGCCGACGATGAGTACAAGTCCGTCGAAAACAAAATGAGAAAAACTCGTAAGATAAATGACAAGCAATAAAAATCCTGCCATCACTATTCCGGTAATAGTTCTTTTAAGCATTTAATCCTCCGAAATTCCGTTTAATTTTTTCAAATTCGTTTATTACGTCGCAAAAATCTTGCTTGTCGTAATCCGGCCAAAATTTGTCAGTAAAAAATAATTCCGAATATGCCGTTTGCACGGGCATAAAATTACTTAATCTATTGTATCCGCCGTATCTGAGTACCGCATCGGGAAACGGTAACCCTGCCGTATCGAGATAATTTGCAAGAATATCCTCGGTAAACGGTTTACCGTCGTTCGACATTTTTTTGAAAGCCCTGCAAATTTCATCGGTTCCGCCGTAATTGATTGCGATAACAATCGTTTTTCCCGTTTCAAAACGCGGAGCGAAGGCAATCGCGCTTTTTAATTCTTGCGGTAAATCGTCCGTTCTTCCTATAAAACGTACGGAAACGCCGTTTTCTCTTGCAAACGGATAAATTCTTTTTTCTAAAAAGTAAGCAATAACGCCAAGGATATTGCTTACTTCTTTCTTAGGTCTTGAATTATTCTCGGTGCTGAATGCGTACACCGTAAGAACTTCCAAGGGAAGGTTCACAAAATCGCGGCAAGCCTTTTCAAATGCCAACGCTCCAAACTCGTGACCTTTGCTTCTCTCCCACCCCTTAGATTCGGCGTATCTGCCGTTTCCGTCCATTATTACGGCAAGGTGTTTCATTATTAAACTTTGAGTATGTCCTGTTCCTTTTCTGCGGCGATTTTTTCTATTTCGGCGATTTTATCCGAAACGGCTTTTTCGACGTCGGTCTCGTAGTTCTTTTGCATATCTTCGGTTATCGTCTTGTTCTTTTCCAAAGATTTAATTTCCGCAATAGCGTCTCTGCGAATGTTTCTTATCGCCACTTTGCACGCCTCGCCTTTTGTTTTTACTTCCTTAACGAGCGCTCTTCTTCTTTCTTCCGTCGGTTCGGGAAAAACAAGTCTTATATTTTTGCCGTCGTTGTTCGGCGTGATGCCGATATTAGCGTCGATTATCGCTTTTTCTACTTTTTTGAGCATGCTATTGTCCCAAACGGATACCATCAGAATACGTGCTTCGGGGACGGATATATTGCCGACTTGATTAAGCGGCGTTTCCGCTCCGTAGTAATCGACGGTTATTCCGTCCAAAATATGAACGTTCGCTCTTCCTGCGCGCATATTGCTTAGTTCCCCAACGTAACTTGCGACAGATTTCTTCATCCTTTCGTTAAGGTCGTCGAAAATAAGTTCTACTTCCATTATATCGTAAGCCATAAATTGTTACCTCTCATTTTTTCTTTGATATTAATATACCATAAAATACGCGCCATTTCAATAGTTTTCCGCGAATTTAACTCTTGTAAAAAATAAGTTGCTCGAATTAACGAGCAACTATGTTTTACGCGTGAATGGTAGTGCCTATTTTTTCGCCGTTAAGCACTCTTATTATACTGTCTTTTTCGTTAAGCCCGAAAGCAACGATGTTAATTCCGTTATCCATACACAGGCTGACTGCCGTGGTGTCCATTGCGGTAAGTCCAGCCTTGATATAATCGATATAGGTAATATCTTCGTATTTTTTCGCGCTCGGGTTCTTTTTCGGGTCGCTATCGTAAATACCGTCGATGTTTTTCGCCATCATAAGCACGTCCGCTTGAATTTCTGCCGCCCTAAGCGCCGCGCCGGTATCTGTGGAAAAATACGGATTTCCCGTTCCGCACGCAAAAATAACCACTCTTCCCTTTTCAAAATGCCTTATCGCTTTCCTTAATATATATGGTTCGGCAACTCTCGTAATGGTGAGCGCTGTTTGTACTCTCGTTTGAACGTTTTGTTTTTCCAAAGCGTCTTGTAGGGCAAGCGCGTTGATTACCGTAGCAAGCATTCCCATGTGGTCGGCAGTCGTTCTGTCCATATCCGTACCCTGTCTTCCGCGCCAAAAATTTCCGCCGCCTACGACTATTCCGACTTGTACGCCCTGTCCGACGACTTCCTTAATTTGCCTTACCACGTTTGCGACCGCATCTTGGTCGATGCCGAAACCGTTTTCCCCGGCAAGAGCCTCTCCGCTGAGTTTTATAAGCGCGCGTTTATATTTGATTGCCATATATCTACTCCTTATATATTGTAAAGAAAACTAAGTATAAAAAAAGAATGTCGATAAACGCGACATTCTTTTTTGTCTTTTAACTTATTTTGCTGTGTTTGCCTGAGCCTTAGCAACTTCCGCGTTGATTTCGTCCGCGAAGTTTTCGGACTTCTTTTCAAGACCTTCGCCCATTTCAAATCTAGCAAATCTTCTTATATTGATTTTTTCTCCGATAGAACCGATCGCTTCGGTAACGAGTTGCCCGATGGTAACGGACGGGTCTTTAACGAATTCTTGTTCGAGCAAGCAAACTTCTTTATAGAATTTTTGCACTCTGCCTTCTACCATTCTGTCAACGATAGCGGCGGGTTTGCCTTCGTTAAGCGCCTGTGCTTTAAGAATTTCTTTTTCGTGTTCGACTTCCGCCGCGGGAACTTCTTCTTTTCTTACATAGAGAGGTTTAGCCGCAGCAATTTGAAGCGCGATGTCGTGAGCGAGTTCGTGGAACTTATCGCTGTTGGCAACAAAGTCGGTTTCGCAGTTAACTTCAACCATAACGCCGATTTTGCCGTTCATATGAACGTAAGTTTCTACAATGCCTTCGCTTGCGATTTTTCCCGCGCGCTTAACCGCGGTAGCAATTCCTTTTTCTCTCAAAAATTCAATTGCTTTGTCCATATCGCCGTCGGTAGCAACCAACGCTTTTTTGCAATCCATCATTCCTACGCCGGTCTTTTCTCTCAAAGCCTGCACGTCTTTCGCTGTAAATGCCATAATTAAATACCTCCGGATATTATCTTTATTATTCGGTTACGACCGCGGTTTCTTCCGCTTTTTCGGCGATAACTTCTTCTGCCGTCGCCTCTTTACTTTCTTGTTTCCCTTCTTTCGCTTCGATTACCGCGTCGGCAATTACGCTTGCAATAAGTTTAATCGCTCTGATAGCGTCGTCGTTTCCGGGAATAGGATACGTCACTTCTTCGGGATCGCAGTTCGTATCTACGAGCGCGACAATCGGAATTCCGAGACTGTTTGCTTCTTTAACCGCAAGGTGTTCCACTCTAAGGTCAACCACAAACAACGCGCCGGGAAGTTCTCTCATGTTTTTGATACCGCCGAGGTTGTTTTCGAGAACGTCGCGTTCCGCTTTGAGTTTGATAACTTCTTTCTTCGGAAGAAGGTCGAATTCACCTATCGCTTCCATTTGATTGAGTTTGTTGAGTTTGTCGATTCTCGTACGAATCGTAGAGAAGTTGGTGAGCGTTCCGCCGAGCCATCTTTGGCACATATAGAACTGTCCGCAGCGTTGCGCTTCTTGTTGAATCGCCTCTTTCGCCTGTTTCTTCTTTCCGACGAAAAGAATTGATTTTCCGCTTGCGGCAATATCGCGAACGAACGCATACGCGCTTTCGAGCGCTTCTACGGTTTGTTCAAGGTTAATAATATGAACGCCGTTACGCGAATCGAAGATATACTTCTTCATTTTAGGGTTCCATTTGGTTGTTTGGTGACCGAAATGTACGCCCGCTTCCAAAAGTTGTTTCATTGAAATTACCGACATAGTAAAAAACCTCCTTGTTTATATCTCCCCGACCATCATAAAAAGGGGCAATCCGCATAGCGGCAACAATCCTTTCTCCGTATCGGTTCGTAATTTCGTCAATATATTATCATATCTTTACGGCGTTTGCAATCGTTTTTTGCCGTTTTATACAATTTTTATCGATTTATTTGTTTTACGGTTGTAATAAACGGACATTCTCGTCAATATTAACAACCGTAAACAAATTTAAGAAAATTACTCTTCGGCTTCTACTTCGTCGTTAAGCAGTTCGATTAATTTTTCGAGCAACGCGTCGTCTTCCACCGGCAATAAAATTTCTTCGCCGTTTTCGTCTTCTGCCTCTTCGTAGATATAAACGTCGCCTTCTTCGTAGTCCTCGGGCGGGTCTACGGGTTCGAGATAAATATACCATTTGCCTTCGTAATCTAGTTCGGCAAGGTTATAAAAATTTTCACTCGTTCCGTCATCGTAGGTCATCGTAATGAGTTCGTCGTTTTCGTCGATTGTTATATCGTCCTTTCTTTCGTCGGTCATTTTCGTATTCTCCTTTTCTTTAATTTATTTTGTCAAGATAAGTCTGCAATATTATCGTTGCCGCAACCTTATCAATAACTTTTTTTCTTTTTTCGCGGCGTACGGAACTTTGTATAAGCATTTTTTCCGCACTCACCGTACTCCATCTTTCGTCTTGAAACGCGATTTTAAGCGGACTGTATTTCGACAATTCTTTCGCAAAAGCCCGTATCTCTTGCACTTTTTCCCCTTCCGTTCCGTCCATATTAAGCGGTAACCCGATGACAAACGTATCGCAACCTTTGTCAGAAGCAAGTTTCGCAATATACTGCATATCTCGTTCGACGTTACCCGTTCTCGTATATGTTTCGTAACCCGACGCAATAATTCCCATAGGGTCGCTCGTCGCTATTCCTATCCGAACAGTCCCCACGTCCAAAGCCATTTTTCTCATTCGTTATCTCCTATTAACATTCGATTGCGTCAAACAGTTTTTCCTTATTTTTCCAAAGTTTATTAAAAGCAACGATCGCATAAAGCACACACACTGTCGCAAACAAAGCGAAAAACACTCCGTGCGACGCAAGAGGGTTATCTTTAAGCACAAGCGCGGCAATTATTGCGGAAATAAAAAACAATAGTCCAAGTCCGACGTTCATTATAACACGCGAAAACATTTTCTTGTTGTTTTTTGTCATTTGCGCCATATTTTCCCATTGAAAATTAGGCTTTTTCAAATCGGAATACAGACAAAAACACGACGCGCCGAATCCGCCGATAAACATAAACACCGCGGCGATAAGCCCAACGAGCGGACCGAGTCGAGTTTTGCTTGTTAATGCGAAAGCAACGAAAAACTCCAACGAAACGATTAGACAATACGTGTTCGCAACAAGAAGTTTTCCCTTGATAAGGTCTTTACATTCTATCGGTAACGACTTAATTAGCGTGATGTTTTTCCCTTCTATGGTTATCCCGGTAAGGGACGAATAGTTAGTGCTTCCGAGCATAACGAAAGAAAGGTACGTTACGAACCCCAATGAAAGAAGTTCTTCCGTATAAAGATTAAGTTCCATATCCGCAAACATTAATTTACTCGAAATCGCTGTAAATACGGGAATAAACACTATACCCATCAACATTGAAAGCAGCAATGTAGGCTCGGATATAATCGTTTTCAAATCTTTAATAAAAAACATTTTAACAAACCCGTTTGACGAATATTTATCGGTTTTATTCGATTTTGTATGTTTTTTGAAAGAACATGTTCCTTTTTCTAGCGAAAAAGAAACCGCTTTTTTATAAGTCAACGCGCTAAGCGTAAAGATAACCGCAAGGGCGACTATTATTATAATAAAGTAAAGAAAAACGTTAAGCGCGACGTCACGCCCGAGCATCGCCTCGACCCAGTGATAATTAAAAATCGCAAAACGCCCGACGTTGATAATTGCCGACGGCAATATCGTCGTTTCACCCTCTCCGGTTATTCCGTATGAAGAAAAAACAAACGCTAAATACAACGCCATAAATCCGAAGGAAACAACGATCGAAAGTACATTTTTTATCAATTCTCTGTTCTTAAAAAAGGATACGAAATACATTATCGGTATAGAAATTATCGTAACCGCAAGAAGGGGCAAAAGCGGAGCGACCAGCGGGGTAAAAACCGCTAAAAAGTAAAAAGATACGGGAACGTGCATACCGAGCACGCTTGCGGAAACGCCGCACGCAATCAGCGTCGGCAAAAGCAAGCATATCGAAACAAGCAGTTGCGAAACGTATGAAACCGTAAATTTTGCCATAAAAACCGTCGTTTCGGACACCGGAAGCGAGGCTAAAAGTTCGTTATCTCCGCTAAAATACAACATATTAAACGTCGCGCCCATACCGAGAAAAAGTATGAGAAGTTGTCCCATTCCGATTATGGAATAAGGTAAAACGGAAAATTTATCGGTTGCAACTGCGATTTTCGTAAGGGAAACCGCCATCATCGCAAGATAAAATAAGAATAACACCGCTAAAAAAACAGTTAAAATCGTCCCGAAAACTTTTTTCACGTTTACACGAGCGACGTTTACGCTTTCGAGCGAGGGAGTATTATTGCTTTTGTTTTTCTTCAATCTCGACAATACAAATATATTAGAAAAAAACACTTTCAGCAAGACTTTATAGTGCGCGAAACTAAATGCTTTCATTGTTCGCTCCCGTTATTTTAAGGAAAAGTTCTTCCAACGATACGTCTTCGCTCTTTTGGCGCAGTTCATCCGCGGTACATTCGGTTACGATACGTCCTTTTTTGATGATTACGACTTTATCACATAATTTCTCTACAACTTCGAGAACGTGTGAAGAAAACAATACCGAATTCCCGTTTTTCGCGCGGTCTTTCATAATATTTTTAAGTTCAAAACTCGCTTTCGGGTCCAAACCGGTCATCGGTTCGTCGAGTATCCACACTTTCGGGTCGTGCACCAGCCCTGCTATTATACTGATTTTTTGTTTCATTCCGTGAGAATATGCCCCGATTTTGTCTCCGAGTTTGTCCGTCATATCGAAAATCGCGGCATAACGAGCGGTTCTTTCTTCTTTGTCCCGTTTGCTAACTCCGAAAATCGACGCTATCATATTTATGTATTGATTACCGGTCAGTCCGTTGTAAAGTATGTTTTCGTCCGCAACGAATGCAATCAGTCGTTTAGCGTCTATCGCCTGCGAGCGAATATCGAAACCGCCAACGGTTATCGTCCCTTCGGAAAAAGGCAAAATCCCGGTAAGACATTTTATCGTCGTACTTTTCCCCGCGCCGTTAGGCCCGACAAAGCCGACAATTTGACCGTCTTCGACCGTAAAACTTACGTCGGACACTGCTTTAACGTCACTTCCTGCGTACGATTTTGTCAAATGTTCTACTTTAATCATTCAATATCTCCTTTGCTGTTCCAAATTCCGTGGTAATACTTTTCGTCGCCGTTGTTCGACGGAACGTAAAATTTTTTGTCTTTTATATCTTCGGGTAAATACTGTTGTTCGACGTATCCGCCGTAATCGTGCGGATACTTATATCCTTCGGGTTTATCTAGTTTGAAATTTCTGTCGCGCAAATAGTACGGTACGTCATTGTGTCCTTCTTCGGCAACTTTCTGCGCCGCTTTCATCGCATTAACGACGCTGTTAGACTTCGGTGCTTTACAAACGTAAACTATCGCTTCGATAAGCGGAATTAACCCTTCCGGTAACCCTATCTTCTCAAAAGCGAGCATTGCGGACGTCGCTACGGTAAGCGCGTTCGGGTCGGCAAGACCTACGTCTTCGGCAGAATGAACTATAAGTCTTCGAAACAGAAGCAAAGGGTCGCACCCTGCACCGATTAAACGCATGGCATAAAAAATCGCCGCGTCCGAACAACTTCCTCGTAAAGATTTACAAAATGCGCTAAGTATATCGTAGTATTGACTTTCGTCAATGCCGATTATCGGCCTTTGAACGGATTGCGACGCGATTTCCGCGGTAATATGTACGGTGCCCGTCTTATCGGACGGCGTGCTTAAAACCGCAATTTCAAGTGAATTCATAGCCGCGCGTAAATCCCCGTTTGCCGACGAACAAAAATAGTTTAACGCCTTATCTTCCAAATCGATCGAATAAGAACCGAGCCCGTTATATTCGTCGCGCAACGCTCTCAAAAGCCCCGTCTTAATATCCGCTTCCGTTAGGGGCTTAAACTCAAATATACGACACCTGCTTACTATCGCTCGAGTCATGCTGACAAACGGATTTTCCGTTGTGCTACCGATAAAAATAATCTCCCCTTTTTCAATCGCCCCCAGAACGCTATCCGATTGAGCCTTATTCCAGCGATGGCATTCATCGAGAAGAAGGTAAGTTTTCGTTCCACTGTATTCAAGACGTTTTTTCGCGTCTTCGATTACTTTTTTCGCGTCGGCAACGCCGCTCGAAACCGCGTTTAGGTAAACGTATTCGGAATTCGTCGTATTCGCGATGATGTTGGCGAGCGTGGTTTTACCCGTACCGGGCGGTCCGTAGAAAATACAACTTCCTACCCTGTCCGCCTTAATCGCTCTCCTAAGCAAACACCCTTCTCCGACAAGATGCCTTTGTCCGATAAAATCATCAAGGCTCGTACATCTCATTCTTTCGGCGAGCGGTTTTGCCGAATTTCGATTGTTTTCAAATAAATCCATAACGCTTATATTATAGATTTTATACACCTAAAAGTCAATCGGTTTACTCACCTAACACCCGGTTTCCACCACAACGCTTTTTCTTGCGTTTTCGCCGAGTTCTATGCAGTCCCTTATTTCCCCGTCTACGATTATTTTCGGCAACAATCCCATTCGATATTCGATGACGTAACTGCTGTTTTTGTGACGATATACAATAACGGAACCTATGAGTTTTTTCGGAAGACAGGGTTCGATATAAAGTCGATTCCCGCGACGTTTTATACCGAAGAAATGTTCGGTTACGAGTTTGTACGCCCATGCCGCGCTACCCGTATACCAACTCCACCCGCCGCGTCCGTAATTGTCTTTATTCGAATATATATCTCCGCATAAAACGTACGGTTCGCACGAATAAACGTCATTTTTGTCGGAATTTGTGCATTTTTCGACTGGGTTAATCATTTGAAAAAGTTCATATGCTTCGTCCTGCTTTCCTATTTTCGTAAGCGCGATAAGATACCACATCGCGGCATGCGTATATTGACCGCCGTTTTCGCGAACACCTTTCGGATAATCGCAAATATACCCGAGATAATCTTTTTGCGTGAGCGGCGGCGACAACAATCTAATTAAGCCAGCCTTTTCGTCAACTAAAGTTTTTGCGGTTTCCATACAAATTTCCGCTCTCTTTTCATCTGCCACCCCTGAAATAACCGCAAACGCCTGCGTTAACAAATCCAATTGTAAGGCTTCGGAACGGCTGCTCCCGAGCCACCGTCCGTCATCGGAAAAAAGTCGTTTGTATCTATCGGTTTCAAACGCATGCGTATTTATCGCGTCTTTTAGTTCTCGCGCCGTCGAAAGCATTTCCGATTGTAAATCGGGAGGACAAAACGCGGAAAACTCGGTTAGAACCATATATGCGAACATGCTGTTAAAAACGCTTTCGCCGAGACCTTTTTCACAAACGAAATCCAACCCGTCGTTCCAATCGCCGCTTCCCATAACCAGTAAATTATGTTGCCCGTATTTAAGCGCGGAACGAATTGCTCGTAAACAATGTGAAAAAACACGTTCGTTATATTCGGTTTGTCGCGGATTTTCAAACCTGTCGCGTTCTTTTGGCGCAAGGGAATTTGAACTTAAATAAGGATATTGTTCGTCTAAAATTTTCTCGTCGCCGACGTATTCGATATATTTGCAAACAACGTACGGCAAAAAGAGTTTATCGTCGGTAATCCTCGTACGCAGACCGTATTTCGGGTCATGCCACCAGTGCATAACGTCACCTTCTTCGTATTGATGAAGACACGCGCTTATAATACGCCCCTTCATTATTTCGGGACGAGTAAACATCGCAAGCGAATCCTGCAACTGATCGCGAAACCCCGTCGCGCCGCCCACTTGATAAAATCCGGATTTTGCATTTAACCTGGAAGAAATTATTTGATACGGCAAAAAATTAACGAGATAGTCAAAACTTTTTTCTTTCGTGGAAAAATCGATATCCGATAACGAAGAAAAATACTCTCTGCTTCGTTGCGAATAAAAACGTATATTTTCTTCGTTTAACGAATGAATTAAAGCGACGTCTTTCGATGAAACGATATAAATGCGCTCCTCGTTTTTTTCACAATAATATTCAAAGAACGGCACGGTCTCTTTGTCCGAAATGAGTGCTAAATTCGATTTTTCAATACCGATAATTTTAACAAAAAACTCTTTCCCGTTGAGTATGTTAATAACGGTAATAGTATCGCCGTTTTGTGTAAAAACCGTATCTGCAGGGTCGTACCTCCAACTTGCCGTAGGATAAAAAGCGTATAAAAACTCCAAATAACATGGTTTTTTCTTCTTAATTCGTACTTCAGACACCTTGACGTCACCATAGCAAGCGGTAAAACTCGAAACGGTTGAATTAAATTTATCGCTATTAAAATTACAAGTAATTACGCCTTTTCCTATTGTGGAATAACTTGCGCTGTTTATTCCGAAAACATCGATATAGCCTGTCGCAGTTTTTATAAAGAATCTCTCTCCTGCCGATTTTTCAATCGGGTCGTTATCAAATCTTACACACTTATCTTCGCGAGAATTTCCGAAATAGTAAAATCCGCCTCCGTCGCAGGTCGCGACGATTCCGCCCCGTTCGTCTCCTATTACGTTCGTATAGGGCGCGCGAGTAGGTTTAGTCACGATATAATCTCCGCGTTCATCGAAAAATCCGTTTCCGCATTCAAAAACTTTATTCGGTAATATGCGTTCAGATATAAATGTTTCCGCATATTTTTCTGCGGTAAAAACTTTGGAAAAACTAAATTGCCTCTTCTTAAAGTTAAAATCGGCGTCCAATTCGATAAATGCCCAATATTTTTCGTCGCATATGCCGCTAATGAAAATATAATCGTTTATCTTGTTTTCTTCAAAAAATTTTATTACATATTTTTTGATGTTATCGGTTAATTCGTTATTTGAGTAAATCGTCGAATTGACCTCAAAACCGATTGCTCGAAAATCTTTGATAATGGCGACAAATTCGTTAACCTTTTCTACTCGATTTACATCTAAATTATATTGTATGGTTTTACGATTATTTCTGAAATTATTGAATTTTACGTTTTTGCCGGTATCCACGATATTCTTTAACATAGTTTTTTCATAGGGAGCATATAAAACTTCTCCCGAAAGTTCGTTAAATTTTTCGCTTAAAAACCTACGTCCCGTCGCCTGAATTGCGCAGTTAAAAACGTCCTCGGTAAAAGAAGAGAGCGTTTGTGTAACGAAATTTTTGTCTAAACCATACATAATACAAACCGTACATTCGTTTTTTGCCGTGTTAAATTCCGCGCGAAACCCAACGCAAGGATTGAGAACGTCCCCCTGCGACGGATACGATTTGTCACAGTCCGTGCCAAAAAGAAATTGCGCGTTACTTAATTTATTGCAACGACCGATGAAGTTCACCTTATTGCATTCCCACTCGATTTTATCGACACCGAAAACTTTGACTCCGAAGTACGCCGTTTCTCCGTTCTCGCCGGGCATTCTTTTTTCGATAATAATTTGGTCGGACGAAATTTTCGTTACAGACACAAACAAATTCCTAAACGCCGGGTGCGCATCGAACGAATTTTTTTCATCAATGCAAACATCGAAATATAACGCCGCATTTTTATATTTTTCATCCGCGGAAAACTTCCTGACTTCACAATTCAGCATCGGCATTAGACCTACTTTTTCTTCTAATCCCCGCGATGAACGATAGAATATTTCCTTTTCAGTATAGCCGAACTCGTACGTTGCTCTATCGTCGGCAAACGGCAAATACGTAGGAGAACACCATTCCTTTCCGTTGGTCGAGGCAAAAAAGAATATTCCGTTGTTTTCCTCATAAACGCCCGAATTTTTGTTAATCAAAATATTGCCGAATTTTGAAAAACCACCTCCTAGAGAATTGCAAATTATGCTGTATTGAGTATCAGATAATGCTGCTGTTTGAAAGTATTGTTGTATTTTATCCGATATTTTACAATAGTTTATGTTGCTAGATGTATATTTTTTCGTATTTTTGCGAGTTTTCTGCGGAAATCTTCTATCCGGACGTTTCTCATTAAAATATTCTAGACACGATGCGATTTTTGGCGATGTTTTCATTATTTTTTGCAGAACATCATCCATTAAAAAATTTGTTATTGAAGCCAAAATCATACCTTGATGGTGCGTCATCGCCGAATAAATTATATGCTTTCCCTCTCCGAAATCAATCGCTTCGAACATACCATACTCAAAGCCGCAACCTGCTTTTTTGAGTTCTTCGATATTCTCTACTACGCTTTTCGGATCAAATTTCAAACCTAGAATCGCCGCATACGGAGCAACCACCGTCCCCGTTTGATTAGAGTTCAGCGCAAGAGATTTTAGCCCGAACGCCGAATATTGATAGTTCATATTCTCATCGAACGCATAATATCCGCTTTCGCTTATTCCCCATACGTTTTCCGTCTTCTCCTCTCGGTGTTTTTTGACTGTATACTTTTCACTTCGATATAGCGACGAGCAATAAGGCGGCGCAAAAAAGATTTCGGGCATAAGCATTTCAAACATTGTTCCGCTCCAACTAAGCAAAACGTTTCCGCCTAAGCCCACATAATCTTTTTTCAAACTTGATATATGCGCATAGTCATGATACAACGCAACGTATATCAAACTCAATATCCGCGCTTCCGACGCCAATAAATCGTAATGTCCGCAGTACTTTTTTCCGTCAAAGCCGATATAAAAAAGTTTTTTCCTTTCGTCATAGAGTTTATCCAGTCGCATTCCGGATAAAATCAATTCAAATTCAGATGCAAGTGAGTTGTCTCCTTTTTGCTTAAAAAATAATTTTGCAAGCATTAACGCCGCCGCCAAATTTCCGTTATCTACGCTAGATACAAAACAATTCGTAGGTTCACCGTCACTGATTTTATACCAATTATATAAATTACCGTGCCATTTTTTTAACGAAGATAATGCGGAAATTATCTTTTTTAAGTTAATAATGCACTCATCATAAGTAATTATCTTTATTAAATAAGCGCATATTTCCGATAAAATACTGAACGCTAGGTTCGTCGGAGATGTCGTTTTTGACTGCCCTTTATACGGTTTTAGTTGAAAATTATCTGCAATTAAGCCGTTGTTATTGCGCATAAAACAAAAATATTTATACGTACTCGCCGCTAATTCTTTTAGTTTTTCCCTATCTTTTTCTTGCAAAGTCTTATTTTTTAATCTTATTTGCGATGAACAATATAATAAATCGAAAGTCAAAAATGTAGAATAAATATAAATCGCACATGGTAAAACGTTAATTCCGACAGACATTAAAACGGCGGTTATGACGGTCATAGCAAGCGTCGGCAAGGCTATAAGTCTTACATAAGATGAAAAATCGCGTGTTTTTTGTGACGAATAATAAGTTTTCCATTGTAACAAATTTTTTCCGAAAGCCATTCGAGTAAGCGTCGTTACAAGAACAATGAGGTTATCTACGGCGTAATATCCGATAAGAAAGAATTCTTCGAACGCGAAAAAGAAATTTTTTGCGCTTTTTCTTAGTATCGACGAAATTTTGTCGCCGCTTACACAACTTCTTATAATTTTAACTTGGTTAATTACATAAGGAAGCGCAAAAATGCCGAAAGCCACCCCGAACAGTATCGGTGAAACACATAAACCGATAACTAAAAGAGATAAAATGCACGCTTCTTTTATCGTCGATAGAATATTTTTTGCCATAATAAAGCGACTCACGGGCGAAAAATCACTTTTATATCGATTTTTGCCATCGTTTTTCCATAAACCGAACAAAAAAGGAAGCAATTGAACGTCACCGCGCATCCAGCGTTTTCGCCTTTCTCTGTCCGAAATAAAATTTTCGGGCGCGTCTTCAAAACACATTCCGCCGCTCCCTGTTTTCAAGATACTTCCTTCGATTACATCGTGCGATAAAATTTTTTCACTCGGAAATATTTCCGCAAGTTTGTTATATAGCCGTTCCGTCCTGATTATCCCTTTTCCGCAATACACGTCTGTCTTAAAAAGTTTATAATACAGACCGCTATACGTAGGATATTCTTCAAATCCGCTTTCGTCGGTATATCGTAAAGCATATAGATTTTTAAAAGAAAACAAATTCGTCCTTCCCTGCATGGTCAATAAGTCGTATTTTTCATTGTACGGATGAGCCATCATATTAACTAGACGCATCGCCTCTCCGGGCAAAACCGTATTGTCTGCGTCAAGCGTGATTACATATCGAGGTGTAATCGGTTCTTTTTCCGATATAAACAAGAATTCAAACTGCTCTTTTGTGAGCAAATATTTTGCAAGAGCCATTATCGCCCCGCGTTTGCGTTCTCTTGCTACAAATTTTTTCTTCAAATAACTCTTTTTTCTTACATAAACACATAAATTATTTGGCAGATTTTCATTTGTCAAATACTCTATAATTTCTCTGTCAAGGTCGGTAATCGGAACGCTGTCGGCAGGCGTATCAATAAGCAAGCCTACACGTATGTTCGCATCAAAATTACCATAAAGCAGGGTTTTTGCGTGAAAAATACTCTTTTTTAGTTGTTCTATTCCGGAAATATACTCGCTTATTACAATCATAGCCGAGTGGTCATAAGGCACCTTTTCGTACGCCATAGACGGTGCAAAGAACCCGATAGACAAATGAGATAATAAATAATTTATCAAATTTTCCGCCGAAAAAAACAACGGAATGAAAGACAAAATACCGAAAGCAATATTTTTTAACGCAATGCCAACGCCGACCGCCGCGCAGAAAGCAACCGTCGTTACGCCAAGCACGTATGTCTTTTCTCCTATTTTCTTTTTAATTCCGAGTTTTCTTAATCTATTGTCCGCTACGTATAACGAAAGAGAGCGCGGATAATCGAAAAGAATTTCCGAGATATCTTTACCGTTATACTCGGCAATTTCGGATAATTTTTTCGCAACGTATACTTCGCTTGCGTTTCTTTTATCGGCAATTTTATTAATTCTATCAAAATACTCATAAAGTGTATCTATAGATACATTTTTTAATGAATAATTTTCAATCAAAACTTTATACGCACCAAGATACTCGATACCCGACATAGCAGAAAAAAAACCTTCTTCGTTACGTAAGGCACTAAAAAGCGTTTCTGCCATCGCGGTGTTCCGCATCATTACATAATTGTAGTTGTTAATTACTCGCTTTTTGTCTATACCCGCTTTTTCTAATCTAAAATTTATTTTTTGCGGAAGGTCATTTCTTTGTAACATATGATACAAATAAACATCTTTTGACAATAATTTCTCATCCATAATGCTTTTTTTTGCGTATTTTTTACATTTTTCAGCATATTTCAGACGTTGCGAAAGTATAAAGAGTTGCTCGATTATCGCCGCCCCTATTGCGTCGTTAAAATTTCGTATTTCTCGGTAAGTAAATGAAAACGCGTCTTTTATGTTTTCCATCACGAACTTGATACGATTAGAATTCAAACAGCCCAAGGAATTATCCACGATTATGCGGGCTATTTTTACTATTCTCGGTTCGTTATCGCAATGCGGTAAATTTCTCATATCGCGCACGCGTGAAAAAATAAATCTATAAACAAGATGAAAATTTTCATAATACCAAATTTCCGCCTCGGTCAACGGTACTTTTTTATTGACTTTACGCGATATCATTCGATTTACTCGCAGCATATCGTTGTAAAATTCCGTACAAGACGCGCCACCTCCGCCGTTTCGATACGTACGCATTCCCTTTGATTTTTCTATAAGCAACGCGACGAGTTCTTCATTATCGCACGAACCCATACGTCTTTTTTCCTTCATTAAACACGGACGAAAGGCAAAATAAGCCGATATGCACACCATTGCAATTAACGTTCCCGTAATAACTACCATTTCTATCATAAATTACCTCTCAGAATAATTATTATCAATTTATTTAGGGATAAACCCACTTGATTAATTAATAAAAAGATGTTACAATACAGTTTGTTAGTCGATCGGTCGCATCGCAAGATGAGGAAAGTCCGAGCATCGCAGGGCAGGGTGACGGGTAACGCCCGCTGAAGGTAACTTTAAGGATAGTGCAACAGAAATAAACCGCAGCAAGAAATTGCTGTAAGGGTGGAAAGGTGCGGTAAGAGCGCACCGGCAGTTCGGCAACGAAATTGGCCGTGTAAACCCCACTCGATGCAAGAGTTGAAACACATAGTCTGCCCGACTTGTTTCGTATCGCTTGAGCGTTTCGGTAACGATTCGCCTAGACAGATGACCGATCTCGACAGAACTCGGCTTACAGACTAACCGAAAAAAGTCCCCTAATCGGGACTTTTTTCGTTGCGTTTGATACAAATTATATCAAAACTGTAATTTTTCGCTTTCGATTGCTTTCTTTAACTTTGCAAGTGCTTTTTTTTCGATTCTAGATATGTATGACCGCGAGATACCGAGCATATCTGCCACGTTTTGCTGCGTTAAACCTTCTCCCGTATCCAGTCCGAACCTAGAAGCAATTATCTTTCTTTCTCGTTCGGAAAGATATTTATCCATAAGATTTTTTATTGTTTTTTTAACGAACTGTGCGTCGGTTTTTTCATACACGCTTTCATCGTCTGTTTGCAAAAGTTCGATAATCGATAGTTCATTCCCCTCTTTATCTCTTCCTATACTACCATAAAGAGATACGTCGTTGGCACGTTTTTTATAACTGCGCATAGTCATAAGAATTTCGTTTTCTATACACCTGCTCGCATACGTGGCAAGTTGCGAGCCTTTGCTCGCGTCAAACGTGTTGATTGCCTTTATAAGTCCTAGCGTTCCAACCGATATTAATTCGTCGTTATCCGGATAATTTACGTATTTTTTCGCTATAAAAACCACTAAACGCAAATTATGTTGCACGAGTATATTTCTCGCCTCTAAATCTCCCGTCTTTTTGAATTTTTCTAAATATTCTTTCTCTTTTTCGGGCGAAAGCGGTCTCGGAAAAGAATTTGAATTGTCTAATTTTGCTGTAAAAAGCAGAATATTACTAAGTAACGCGAAAAAACCTTCAAGTATCATTTTCCTCCGACGATATTATATAATATATGTCGAAAAAAATCGAAAGTTGTTACTTTTTATAATTTACGAGTTCGATTTCAATCCCGTCAAGATATTTCAATAATCCGTCTTTGACGTGAAAAATCGTTTTATATGCCGTAAGTTGCTGCGTTTTTTTCCCGAATACGGCATTTACTTCTTCCGTGCCGTATTTCCCGTCCCCTATTATCGGATAACCGTGAAATGCCAGTTGCGCCCGTATTTGATGCGTTCTTCCGGTAACGAGCGTCACGTCGAGTAATGTTGAATTTTGATTATTTTCAAGCGGTTTATAGCGTAAAATTGCCTCTTTGCTGCCTTTACTTTGCTTTTCAGATATAAAAACCTTACCTTTACCGCTGTCTTTGAATAGGTAATCTCGATACTCCCCGCATTGTTGAATTGTTCCGTAAACGAGCGCAAAATAGTGCTTTTCTATCGCCCCGTCCTTAAACAAACGCTTCATTTCATTAAAAACACGTTCGTTTTTAGCAAAAAAAATCAATCCGTCCGTGTTAGTATCCAACCGATGACAGAGAATATGGTTTTTTCCGTGTAATTCTTTTATTCGTTCTTCAAACGAATTATTGCCTTGACTGCTTATTTTTTTAGGCTTGTAAAACGCGATTATGTTTTCGTCTTCGTATATGATTTCCGTTTTGTTTTCCGACTTTTCGGAGTAAAAAAATTCCACGACGTCGCCGCTTCTAACGGTTTCATCGGTTTTTATTCGTCTTGAATTAATTTTTATATCGTTTTTTCGAAGAATTTTTTGCAAAAAAGAATACCCGAAATTCGGGCACTCTTCGCTTATCGCTTTAAGGACGTTTTTATCCTTGCCTTGATAGTTAAACTTCTTGACCTTCATTCTTCTTTTTGTCTTTCACCAACTGCTCGATTTCTTCAAGTAAAATGTTGATGTCCTTAAACTCGCGATGTACCGACGCAAAACGAACGTAAGCCACGTCGTCAAGGCTTTTAAGCCCTTCCATAACCATATTCCCGATGTCTTTGCTCGTGATTTCTTGCGCAAGCGTGTTATGGATACGGCGTTCTATGTCTTCGACGAGTTTGTCGATTGCCGCCATAGGTACAGGTCGTTTTTCGCACGCCTTTATTATGCCTGCTTTTACTTTCGCGGTATCGAACATCTGTCTGTTCCCGTTGTTTTTAATGACGAGTATCGGCGCGCTTTCCACTTTTTCGTATGTGGTAAAACGTTTGCCGCAAGCGATGCATTCCCGTCTGCGCCTTATGGAAGTCCCGTCTTCGCTAACACGCGAATCTACTACCTTGCTATCCATATTTCCGCAAAAAATGCACTTCATACTCTCACGCTCCTAAGACTTTTTCTACATTATAACCTTAAAAACGCTGTTTGTAAAGAATTTTATCTTTTAATAACGAACTACTTTTCCAAATTTTACTCAACACCTACACGGCGGCAACCCCGACGGCGGCGGAGGCGGATTGTTGTTTAAGTCAACGAGTATTACGTCGTTTCCTATTTTAAGCACGCAGTTAAACGGGACGAACAGACTGTCCGAACCCGTTATGTTTTTCAAAAAATTTTTTTCGCCGGGAACGATTAGTCCGGTTAATTGCCCTTTTTGATTAAAAGAAACGTCGGTTATTCTTCCGAGTTTTTTGCCGTCGGCAACATTTACGACTTCTTTTTCTCTAAGTTCACAAAAAGTATACTCGGCATTGTTCATAGTATAAACTTATGCCGAGTACGTTTGTTTTATTCTAAAATGCGGATTTAAGTTGCCTTAGCGCGCTATTTTCAAGCCTACTTATCTGCGCTTGGCTCATACATAGTTCTTTGGATATTTCCGTTTGGGTTTTCCCTTGATAATACCTTAGATTTATCACTGCTTTTTCTCGCTCGGGAAGACGCTCTATGCCTTCTCTTAACGAGATTTTATCCATTCTGTCCTCTTCGCTTTCCGGATCGCTTATTTTGTCAACGACAAGCATACTGTCTTCGCCTTCGTTATATACCGATTCGTATATGGAAACCGGATCGCTTATTGCGTCAAGCGCACTAACAACTTCCGCGTAAGGAACGTCTATTTCCGCCGCGATTTCTTCAAGTCCGACTTCGCCCGTAGTTTCCGTTTCCATTCTCTCTCTGGCACTCATCGCCCGATATGCAATATCTCTTATTCCTCTCCCTACTTTTAACGCGGTGCTTTCCCTTATATAGCGTTTAATTTCGCCGAGTATCATCGGGACAGCGTAAGTCGAAAAACGCACGTTCAAATTAACGTTAAAATTATCGAGTGCTTTTATAAGCCCCAACATTCCTACTTGAAACAAATCGTCGCCCGATACTTTATCCGTCTTAAACCGTTGCACCATGCTCAACACAAGACGCATATTTCCCTCGATAAACTTCTCTCTTAAGGCGGTTTCTCCGTTCTTAACTCTCCTTAGCATTTCCTCTATTTCTTTTGTGGAGTACTTCGGCAAATCGGAAGTACACATTCCGGTAATTACAACTTTTTGAGCCATAAGCCCTCCTTATGTAACTACTTTGCTCCGTAAACATAGTATTTTCCTTTGCCGTTCGTTTTATTCGCACTTGACGAATTCTTTTTTTAACTTAGATAAAATCTTCTTTTCCAACCTGCTTATGTACGACTGCGATATGTTCATCATATCCGCAATTTCTTTTTGCGTTTTTTCTTCTATTCCGTACAAACCGTATCTCATTCCGACTATCGCGCGATCGCGCTCGCTTAGTTTATCGAAAAGTTCTTTAAGTATATCGCTTTCTACCCGACTTTCCGCGTCCCGATAAATCATATCGTTATCCGTGCCTAACACGTCGCTTAATACGAGTTGATTTCCTTCCCAGTCCACGTTAAGCGGCTCGTCAAGACTAACTTCCGCTTTGATTTTTGCCGTTTTCCTTAAATACATTAATATTTCGTTTTCTATGCAGCGCGAAGCAAACGTGGCAAGTTTTATATTTTTTGCACTGTTATAACTTTTTACCGCTTTAATTAATCCCAGAGTTCCGACGGATATAAGTTCTTCTATATCTATCCCCGTATTGTCAAACCGTTTCGCTATATATACGACTAGCCTTAAATTATGTTCGACAAGCAAATTTCTTGCCGTTTCGTCGCCTTGTTCGGCAAGAGCAATCGCCTCAGCCTCTTCCCTTTCGCCGAGCGGACTAGGCAACGATACGATATAATCGCAACTATTCTCTTTACCGCAAAAAAATCTCTTGATTTTTGCAAAAAATTTCTTAAAAAAATCTTTCATTTATCCTCCAACATATCGGCGTGCAATATTATTTCTTCTCGCCCGATCAAGAACGGCGCGGAAGCGATTTTCGTTTTATATATCATATTATTTCCGTTATCGGAATATATCAACAAATCCGCGTCCTTCGCTTTCAAATCGACTATTCCTGATACGGTTCTGACGAAAACGCTCTCTTCTTCTCCGCAAAACTTATTATATATCCGTTCGCTTACAACCGTAACGGGTTCGCCATTATTCGCATAAATCTTGTTCCCGCTGTCCCATAACCCGTCACCGTCGTAACTGTCGCCGTATTCGTCGCAAATTTTTACCCGCTTTATATTCCCGTTTTTTTCACGCTCGTTAAGCAATCTCGCTCGTAACTCTTTTACGATAAACAAAACTATTATCCCCGAAGACGAAAAAAGTACGGGAACTATTCCATAGGCAAGTTTCAAATAAATATCGTATCTGACGCTACATTTAATTAGATACGCTGCGCCACCCATAACAAGCGTAACGGAAGTAAAAACGCTAACCGTGAGAAAATAATCTCTCGCGTGCTTATGTTTTTTAACAAAAAACGGTAAAGTTATCAAACATAAAATTTTTAACGGAACCACTATAAACGGAAATATCGGGACCAAACAACTTGCCACCGCGCCTACGAACGACGTAACGATTAACCTCGTTCGTTTCGTTTTACTTTTGAGAATATCGACGGTAAGCGAAAAAATAAGATAATCGATAAAAAAATTGCTTATAAATACTTCTTCGATATATACTGTCATTTTTACCGTAAAAAAAGACCGAAATCGTTTAGTTTCGGCCTTTGTATTCCTTTAATTTTTTATAAATGTTATTGTCTGTCTTGCAGTTTTTTCAACAGATTTTCTATCGCACCGCCCGATTGCTCGTTCGTTTGTTTTTCCGTGGCGTCGCTTTTTTCCGTTGTTCTGACGCTAAATCCCGCTATGAGTTCGTCCGGGTTATGACGTTCAAATTCTTTTGTTTCTTCGTCGTCTTCGTAATCGTCGTCAGCAAGCCCGGTTGCGATAATCGTTACGTGCACTTCTTGTCTTAGGTTCTTGTCGAAACCTATTCCGTGAATAATTCTTGCGTCTTCCGCAACGACTTTCGGAATAAGCGACAACGCCTTATTGACTTCTTCTCCCGACAATTCGTAATCGGCAACGATATTGATGATTATGTTTTTCGCACCTTCTATCGTAGTATTGAGAAGTTCGTTATTGCTCGCCATACGCAAAGCCTTAAACATTCTGTTTTCGCCCGTGGCTAAGCCTAACCCGATATGCGCGGTTTTCTTTCCGCGAATAACGGTGGATATATCGGCAAAGTCAAGGTTAACGAGCGAATGGTTTACGATAATATCGGTAATACCTTTAATACTGTTTACCAGCACTTCGTCCGCTTTTTCAAAAATGTTATGCATAGGCGCACTCGAACCGCACGAGTCGAAGGCTTTTTGGTTGGAAACAACTATCATAATATCGACGTACTTGCGCATTTCCGCAATGCCGGCGGACGCAACGTGATATTTTTCCGCCCCCTCGTAATCGAACGGCAAAGTAACTACGCCGATGGTAAGAATCTGTTTCTCGCTTGCGATTTTGGCAATTACAGGCGCACCGCCGGTGCCTGTTCCGCCGCCCATTCCGGCTGTTATAAACAAGAGTTTTGCGTCGCCTATTGCCGCCTCGATTTCCGCTTTAGATTCTTCCGTCGCTATTCTTCCGACTTCGGGTTTTGCCCCCGCGCCGTTCCCTTTCGTGCTTTTTTCTCCGAGTTTTATCGGTTTTATGTCAAGTCCTTCGTCAATCGTATCGGACAAAGCCATAGCGTCGGTGTTTGCCGCGTAAAAATCTATCGCACCGAATTGTTCTTTTCTTTTCGACAAGCGTTTAACGGCGTTGCAACCGCCTCCGCCTATTCCGATAATCTTTATTTTCATATCGCTCGTATCGAAGTCCATAAGTTTCGTCCTCCAAGTATATCAATCGTTTTTAAGTAATTTTTCCACAAGTCCTGCCATAGCATAGTCGGCAGGCGTGTTCCATAGTAACACGTCCGGCGTAAGCACGGTGACAGGCATACCTATTTTTTCGGTAAGCAGTCCATCCGCTCCCCTTACGCACGCAATCTCTTCTCCGGCGCAATATATAGGCAAAATCGCGTCGCCTATCATTACGGATAACGCTTTTTTTATTTCTTCCGCCAAGTACGAATACAGTTTCTTTATCCCGGAATTAACTTCGTTTACGTCAAAAACGTGCGTTTCGGTCCCCGAAACAACATATTTCCCGCCGTCGAGATTAAAGTTGATATGTCCGAGAAGTTCTCTCGCCGTATCGTAATCGGTTTTGTTTAGTTCTGCCAACGCCCCCACGAAATCCGCATTGCCTACCTCAATCGTCTTTTCGGCAATAACCGCCTTCATCTCGCAATAGCAAACGTCGATGAAGTTTTCGCTAAAATATATCGCCACGCGGGAACTTCTGTTCGTTGCAAGTTCGTTTTGTAATTTATCCAAAACGGGCTCCATAATCGGAACGTAGATGAACTTAATATCGAGCCGTTTGGATATATCGTTAAAGAATTCGTTAATACGAACAAGTATTCCTTCCGATACGGACACCATCGACATCTCGGCACATTCCTGTCCGATAGGATTATCGACGTAGTCGTCTTTAACCATAAACGCAATCGGTACGCATTTAAGTTTTTCGCAGTCCTCGACTTCTTGAAGCGAATAATCTATAATATCCGCTACGTCAAACTTGTTGACTACCCCGTTTTTTATCGCGATGGAGTTAGTATCGTGACTAAAACGGAAAAACCGTTGCGGCAAAATAAGATACACTTCTTTAAGTTGCACACATTCGGCGTCTTCGTACTCGGAAAGAGTTTTTTCTATAACGGACATTAACTTTTCCGGATTAACGAAAAAGTTGTTTTTTATTCCGTCGTGTCTGTACGTCTTGAAAAAACTTCTGCCGACGTTTCCGTTGATGATTTCTACTCCCGTAAGTTTTACGCAGGAAGAACCTATTTCAAGCACGCATTTTTTTTCTTTTGCCATAAACCTTTCCGAACAACGTAATCAAACGCATTTTATTTCGACTGATTTGCCGAATTCTTTACGTCTAATTAGAATAATTATATACTATAAAAAAATAATAGTCAATGTAGGGATATATAAAAATTTCTCGAAAAATTAATTATGCGGTATAAATTTTGCCGTTTCTGTCTTTATAATCGGTCGTTTCGTACTCACCGTAAAGTCGATTTATTTTCTCGTCGATTTTTTCCGTACTTGTCAAAACGAACGTGGTTTCGCTTGCTCTAAGATTGATTTTTATCTTATTTTCGTTAAACTCGATGCTTTTTACAAAATACGGTATGGCGTCTTCGGCAAATCCGCGCGCGATTAACGCATTGGCTATTTTTTTAAGCGCATTGCATTCGTTTATTAGATAGGTGTCCTTTATCGTAAGTCCTTTTACTTCTATAAGCGGCTCTGTCTGTATCTCTTCCGTAGAATAAACGTACGTCCTTTGGAAATTTCTATCGACGGTGACAAAACCGTCTTTCTCTTCCGTTTCCGCCGCGATTTTGAAAAGCGGCGTTCTTTCACTAACTTTTATCTTAACTTTGTTCGGAAACTCACGTACTATATCGTTTACTTTAATAGCGTTATCGTTAAACGCGTTTTGTATTTTCGCTTTAATTTTTTTCTCGTCAAGGATAAAGATGTTTGTATTCGTATCTATTCCCGTAGCGTCGATTATTTCTTGTTTATTCGCCGCTTTTACGTTGTTGACGAATTCTACGTCGATATAGCGCACGGTAAACACTTGTCCAAACGCTATTATCAGTGCGACTAGCACTAGTCCGATGGTTATCGCAACTGCGACTCTCTTCATATTCTCGTTATATTCGCTCCGATGTTTCTTAGGTTTATTTCCATTTCTTCGTATCCGCGGTCAATATGATATACGTCGTTTACAACGGTAATTCCTTTTGCGGCAAGCCCTGCAAGAACGAGTGCGGCGCCGCCTCTCAGGTCTTGCGCGTATACTTCCGCTCCCACAAGGTTTTTTACGCCTTTAATAACCGCGGTTCTATCTCTTATAATTATATCCGCGCCCATCTTCCTAAGTTCGGGCACATGACGAAAACGGTTTTCAAAAATGTTTTCGGTAAGCACGCACGTTCCGGACGAAATAGTTTGCAACGCGGTAAACGGTGCTTGCAGATCCGTCGGAAAGCCGGGATACGGTTGCGTGGATACGTAATCGGTCGCGTCGGGACGACCGTTCGCCGTTACATATATAATATCATTGTCAACGTCGATTTTGCAAGAATTTTTCGATAGTTTACTTATCAACGAGTTAAGTTCTCCTTTTCTTACGCCTTTTAACGCGAGTTCTCCCCCGTTCATAATAGCAGAAATAAGGAAAGTGCCTGCAACGATACGATCGGGCATAACCGAATACTCGGCGCTTTTAAGACTGTCTACGCCGTCTATCGTGACTTTCGGCGTTCCTGCTCCGCTGATTTTCGCACCCATTGCGTTTAGAAAGTTTTGTAATTCGCTAATCTCGGGTTCACGCGCGGCGTTATATACCACCGTTCTTCCTTTCACCGTTGCCGCTGCAAGCATAACGTTTTCCGTCGCGCCTACGCTCGGATAATCCAAACAAACTTCTCCCGATTTTATATCTGTTCCGTCGCAAAAAACATACCCGGCTTTTTCTTCGATTTTTACAGATAAATCCCGCAACGCTTTAAGGTGAATATCGATAGGGCGCAATCCTATATCGCATCCGCCCGGGTATGCGACCACAACGTGTTTTTTCTTTGCTAATACCGCACCTAAAAGAAAAACCGAACTCCGTAATTCTTTCGCCAAAGAATTGCCTATACTGTCCGAATTCATTTTATCTGCCTTAACCGTGACGTCTTTACCTTTTTTTTCGACAAAAACGCCTTGATTACGCAAAATTTTTACCATATTATCAATATCGAGCAAGTCGGGAACGTTATGTATTCTTACTTTGTCGTCGGTCATAACCGCAGCCGCAAGCAAAGGTAACGCCGCATTTTTCGCACCTTGTACGGTTATTTCGCCGACGAGTTTTTTCCCGCCTTCAATCACAAACTTACCCAAACTTCCTCCCATTAAAAACGGACCGCCCGAAACGTATCTATTACATATTATGACTTCCTATTTTGAATGGTTACGCGCTATATTCCATAGCAATCCGCTCACAAACATAAACGTCACAAGGGAGGTTCCGCCTGCGCTCACGAAAGGTAACGGCACCCCCGTAGGCGGAATACATCCGCTTACCACCGCGAAGTTTATCATCGCCTGTAACGCAGTGACGGCAGTTAGTCCGACGGCAAGTAACGAATGGTATCTCGTGTCCGCCTTCCTTGCTATTTTAATTCCGCAAAGTACGTAAATGAGGAACAAAAGCATAATGACAAGGCACCCAAACAGTCCTGTTTCTTCCCCGATAACGGAAAAAACAAAATCGCTCTCCGCAAACGGCAAGAACAAAAACTTCTGCCTGCTATTAAATAATCCTACTCCGAACAGTCCGCCAGAACCGATAGCGTAATACGATTGTATAAGTTGATATCCCTCGTCTTTCGGATTCTTCCACGGGTCGAGAAAAGCGGTGAATCTATCCATTCTGTACGGTTCCAGCACTATTAATAAAACGCCTGCCACAACAACGAACAGTCCTAAAACCGCCATAAGTTTTCCGTTAAATCCGCCTAAAAAAAGCATAACGAGCAAAGATAATCCGACAACAACGGTTATACTCATATTCGGCTCTGCCATAATCAATCCGCAAATTATTCCACCCGTAAGCAACGGAATTATCGTGTTTTTTACCTTATTAGGCGGATACAGGCTCATAAACGAAGCAAGAAAAATTACGAAGCCGAACTTCGCTATTTCCGACGGTTGCATCGTGGTAAACCCCAAGTTAAGCCATCTTGTCGCGCCGTAACTCGACACACCAAGTCCCGGAATAAACACGAGCGCAAGCAAAATCGCGCTTACCGCGAGAACCAACCACCTAAACCTGATAAAAACGTCGGTTTTGATTTTCGACGCGACGATCATAAGCACTAAGCCGGCAACAAGCGCAATCGCTTGTTTTTTAACATAGAAAAACTTGTCGTTATAATTTATTTCGGCGGAATAACAACTTGCCGAATAGATGAAGATTAACCCGACCGCCGCCAGTACGGCGGCAATAATCGGTATAATCAAATAATAATTAAACTTTATTCGACGGTTTAACGGCGTAAACCGCTTCTTTGAATTTATCTCCCCTTTCCGCATAATTCCTATACCTGTCGAAACTAGCGCAGCACGGCGAAAGAAGTACGTTCGTTATGCCGTCGCAATTCGCGAGATAATTAACCGCGCTTTTGAGCGTTTCGAATATTCTCGCTTCGCAAAACCCCATTTTCATTGCCGAATTGAATATTTTTTCGGCGTTACCGCCGGTTATGGCAACTTGTTTCACTTTCGGGTTTATATTTTCAAAAAAATCGCAAAAGTCTTCGTTTTTATCGCTTCCGCCCATAATCAAGCCGATATCTCCGTCAAGACTTTCGATTGCGTATCGACACGCGTGAATATTTGTACCCTTTGAATCGTTGTAATAACTTTTTCCGTCAAGCGTAGTAACATACTCTATTCGGTTCGGTAGTAACGAGTAACTTCGAATCAAATTCGGAAAAGCGTCGCTTTTGACTCCGACTGCCGCGCCGACGTTAAGCGCAACCAGCATATTGAATTTGTTATGCTCTCCTTTAAGTTTGCACGCTTTAACGGGACATAACGCCTTGTCGCCGAACATAAAAAAATTGTCTTTTATGTATACATCGGCGAATTTTCCGTTCGTCGTGACGGGTATTGCTTTCGCTTTCGTACTCCGCACGAATCGTCGCGCCGCGCCGTCGTCGTTATTGAAAAATAAATAATCGTTCTCCGTTTGATTTTCGCAAATCTTTCGTTTCGTACCGACGTAATCTTCGTATCTAACGTATCTGTCCATATGATCCGGCGCGAGATTTAATATCACGGAAACATAAGGTTTAACCGTCGCATATTCGAGTTGAAAACTGCTTACTTCCACCACCGCATAATCGAGTTTCGTCCCGTCAAGTACCAGTTGACACACGGGATAACCGATATTTCCGACCGCTTTCGTCTTCATCCCTGCCATTTGGAGCAATTTTTCTATCATCGTGACGACCGTCGTTTTCCCGTTCGTTCCCGTAACCATTATCGTAGGACAATCGAGATACTTGCACCCGAGTTCAAGTTCTCCCATTATTCGGACGCCGGCGCGTTTTGCCCGAACGATAATAGGGTGTTTCGGCGGAATCGAAGGACTAACAACTACCGCATAAAAACTTTTTATCGTTTCGTCGCTCGGTAAATCGGTAAAATCAAACCCCGATAACGATTGAATTTTATCGTCGTAACACAATACGGTCGCGCCTTCTCTTTTAAGAAGCGTTGCCGCGCTTATACCGCTTGCTTTCATTCCCGCAACGAGAACTTTCTTCTTTGCAAACTCTTTCACGCTGTTCATTCTCCCTCCGTTTTCGTTAATCTGTTTATAACTAATCTATGCTAGCGGATAAGAAATTATAAGTCCGAACGCACCTGCAATAACGGTAATTATCGCATAGAACGCAACTATTTTCGACTCGTTTTTCCCTTTCATTTCGAGATGATGATGAAACGGTGCCATTAAAAAAACGCGTTTCCTTTTTAGTTTATAAACCGCTACCTGTACTATAACCGATACTCCGCTCACTACGAACATTATCCCTACAATCGGAATTACGAACGGTTTTTTTATCATCATCGGTAAAACCGCGCACGCACCGCCAAGAGCAAGAGAACCCGTATCCCCCATAAAAATGCTTGCTTTATACGAATTATGCCATAAAAAACCTAAAATTCCCCCGATTAATGCGGCTGCAAAAATTGTCACGTTACGGAGTTCTTCCGCATAAAAAGTTTGCCCTAATCCTATTGCGTCCTTGTAAGCGAGATAAACAAGCGCGCCTACGAATCCTAAATACACGGCAACCGTCGTCCCGGCAAGTCCGTCAAGTCCGTCGGTAAGATTAACGCAATTCGTCGTCGCAATATAAATAAGAAAACCGAGAGGAAAATACCATCGGGATAAATTTACGGTTTTATTCAATATCGGCAAAAAAACTTCGCTTCCGATGTAGTCCGATTTATAACAATAATAAGTCGCGAGCACGGCGATAAGTGATTGAGATATAATTTTTTGATATGCTCTCAGTCCGAGATTACGTTTCATTATAATTTTTATTCCGTCGTCAAGCGCACCGATACCGCCGTAAACAACGGTCACGACAAGCGCAACAACCGCCATTTTATTTTGCCCTTTCCAAAAAATTAGACACGCAACCGCTGCCGCCGCAAGAAAAATCGTACCGCCCATAGTCGGAACGCCTTCCTTTTGTTTATGTTGCTCTACATAGCAAAGAATCGTTTGTCGCGCCTTAACTTTCCGCATAAGAGAAATATACGGCACGGCAATTATCATCGCAATAAAAAAAGCGGTTAAAAAAGCAATTACTATTGACGGCAAGTCTTGTTCTCCAACGCCGTCAAACACACGCTCTTATCGCTGTACGGATATTTTTTCCCTTCGATGTCCATATAATCTTCCCCTCCTTTGCCGCATACCACCACACAATCGTCGTCCGTGGCAAGTCGTACCGCAAAATTAATCGCCTCCGTCCTGTCTTCGATAACTACGTATTTCCCGTCATCCATCGATTGTTCGTCCAAACCCGAAACCATATCCCGTATTATTTCCGTCGGATTTTCGTATCTTGGATTGTCATTGGTAAAAACGCATAAGTCGGCAAGTTCCGTCCCTATCTTTGCCATAATCGGTCTTTTCCCTCTATCTCTGTTGCCACCGCAACCGAATACTGCTATTATCTTGCCGTTTGTCGTTTCTTTTAGAGAACTCAAAATATTTGCCAGTCCGTCGGGCGTATGCGCAAAATCAACCACCACCTTAGGTTTAACAGAAACACACTCGGCGCGTCCTTCTATCGTAGCCATCATTCGCAATCTTGTCTGCACGTCTCTTGGCGATATACCCACAAGCCTTGCTACCGTAATTGCCGCAAGTATATTATAGACGTTAAATTTTCCTTCAAAACGCGTAGAGACGTAAATAATATCGTCAAATGCGTTCGCTATGAATTTTATACCTTCGTCGTAGCCTATATCTATCGCAAAAACATCGCTAGGTTCGTCTATTCCGTAACTTACGCTACAAATAGCACTATCATTTAGAATTGCTTGCCCGTTTTCGTCATCGGCGTTTATTACGCCTATTTTCACGTTTTCTTTACAAAAATACGCCCTTTTTATTTTTGCGTAATTTTGCATATTGTCAAAAAAGTCGAGGTGGTCGCGACTTACGTTTGTGAAAACGCATATTTCGCATCTTATACCGTGCATTTTTTCAAAGAAAATCGCATGAGCGGTTATCTCGCAAAATACGTATTCGACGTTGCGTTCCGCCGCTTTTGCTAATGTACGAAACAAAACGGGCGGATCGGGCGTTGTCATCGGATTATCTATCTTTTCTCCGTCAACAAATATGCCGAGCGTACCGATGACCGCCGTTTTTTTATAAGGCTTAAAAATTTCGTTAAGGATATGTGTTACGCTCGTTTTTCCGTTTGTTCCCACTACGCCTATTATTTTAACTTTTTTTTCGGGATTATCGTAAAAATCGCTGCACGCCAAACTCAGCCCCTCTCGCAGCGATTTAATTTTTACGCAAGGCTCTTTGTATGCTTTTTCGGCAAGCAAACACACCGCTCCGCGATTTATCGCGTCTTTAATATACTTTTCGTTACCTTCTGTTACGACAAAAACGTTACCTTTTTCTACTGTTCTCGAATCGGTAGTTATGCCGGTTACGTCATAATCGTCCGAAACGTTTGTTTCGCAAACGCACAATCTTTTGCATATTTGTGATAACTTTTTCATTTTTACTCCTACTCGACGGCTATATATGCCACGCTGTTTTTATTTACGAAACTCCCTGCCGCAGGAACTTGATATACGACTTTGTCACCGACCTCACCTTCTCCGTAGTACTCGTAATACAGTCCGTATTCTCGCATTTTCATATCCGCTTCGGATATACTTAACCCTATTAAATCGGGCATCGTAACTTTCTCCGTTTCCTTTTCTCCGGCTTTTGTCCAACCCTTATAAACGGCGGTTTGACTGTAAATTTGCGATGCATAAGGCGCCGCCACAACGCTACCGTAATACGCTCCCGTAGACGGTTCGTCCACAATAAACAAAAGAATATATTCCGGGTCGTCGGCAGGAGCAAACCCGACGAATGTCGCTACGTACTTACCCGAGGCAATTCCTCCGCCCTCACCGTATTTTTGCGCCGTGCCCGTCTTTCCTCCTATCCTTATCCCTTCCACCTGTGCGTTTTTGCCACCGCCGTTTTTAACAACGCCTTCGAGGACTTCTCTCATCGTTGCGCTTGTTTTCTCGCTTATTACACGTTTCCTTACGGTTTTTCCCCCTTTATATACCACTTTTCCGTCGTTCACTACTCTATCCACGATATACGGTTTCAACAATTCTCCACCGTTTATTACCGCACCTGCCGCGGTTACGAGTTCCATCGCCGTTACTGCAACTGCCTGTCCGAATCCCATTCTCGCCATATCAACGTTTTTAACGGTTTCTTCGCTTATCATTAGTCCGCTGCCTTCGCCGATACAGTCTATGCCTGTTTTTTCGCATATTCCGAACGATTTCAGTCCCGAGTATAATCTATCTTTACCTAGGTTAAGTGCAATATCCATAAACATACAGTTGCACGAGTTTTGAACACCTTCGGCAAAAGATTGAGAACCGTGACCTATCGTTCGCCAACATTTTATCCTTTTTCCGTCTACAATCCTGTATCCCGGGCAATATACGCGAGTCTTCTCAGGACTTGCTACGCCGTTTTCCAACCCTATTGCGGCGGTTAATATCTTAAACGTTGAGCCGGGTTCGTATACATTACTTATAATCGTATTTTTACTTAGGCTCATTAAAGAAACAAGGTCGTTTCTCGGTATGTCGTTCAAATCGAACGACGGCGCTTGTGCCATTGCGACGACTGCGCCGGTTTTTGCGTTTAACATCACACACGACGCGGCTTTCGCTTTATGCGTTTCGTACGCGTCGAAAACTGCATTTTGCACGAATGATTGCAGCGAGTAATCAAGCGTAAGATACACGTCTGCACCTTTTTTGCCCTTAATGTAGTAGGTCGTATTAGTATCGAGTTCTCGTCCGACTAAATCTGTTTCTGTCAAAATTTTGCCGTCTGTGCCTTGTAAATACGAATTATATTTACATTCGACCCCTGTTTGTCCGACTCCGTCAACGTTGGTAAACCCAAGAACCATCGACGAAAAATCACCGTAAACGTACTTTCTCGATATATTTTGAGCATAGTACACCCCGTCGGGATTCATTGCGTAAATTCTCGATATTTGTTCGCCGGTAACGTTTTTTGAAACGGTTACTTCGCTGACTTTCGTATTTATCCTGTCGTAAAGTTTGTTTTCGTCCGCGCCGAGAACCGACGCGAGTATTTGTGCCGTATACGCTTTGTCTTTAACCGAATTAGGTCGAACATATACGGTATATACCGTTGCCGTATCCGCGAGCAACCTACCGTTTACATCATAAATATCGCCACGTTCTCCCGTAAGAGGAACGTCGCGCGACCACTGATCGAGTGCTTTCATTTGCAATTTTTCGTTGTCTATGACTTGAAGATAAATAAGTCTTGCGAAAATTGCCGTAAATAAAAAGATTATCAACACCACAAGCGTTAATAATCTTTTCCTTAGTCTAAATTGTGAAGTTTTAATGGCTTTTCACACCCTCTTTATGATTATTTTAGTGAATCGCAGAGATTGTCAAACCAGTTTTCCTCTTTTTCTTCTTCCTCGTCTTCCATTCTTTCGATATGCGACGCGGCATTATGAGGAACTTCGGATGCGTCGGCATTTTCTATTTTGTCGCCCACTGTCGTCTTCACTATTACTATTAATGCTAAACACAGCATAATAATGACATAGGCGCACAACAAAAACTTACCGAATTTTTTGAACTGAACGTTCTTCGTCGTCGTTCCGTCGTGTTCCGCTTTCACTCCGCCTTTGCCGCCGAGCGCTTTCCACATACGATTTTTACGAGTTTCTTCGTCGTCTATTACTTCGAATTCTTCTTGCGTAAGAACCCTTTCTTCCGAGGGTTGCGTTCTTCTGAGTTGTTCTTTGAGATATTGCGTATACGACGCCGAAAAATTTGCTTTTTCTGCGTTTTCACAAACTTTCTCTTCGTTTTCGACTTGCGGTACGTACTTGTTTTTTCCGATAATAAAGTTATCGAAAGCCGTAAGTTTTTCGTTATTCATTTGTTGCACCCTCCTTTATATCCTTTTTACGATTCTTAGTTTCGCACTTTCCGAACGTTTATTTACGTCGCTCTCCGTGCTTCCGAGTATCGGTTTTTTTGTAAGTATTTCTACTTCTTTCCTTTTCCCACACACGCATACGGGCAACCGCTTGTCGCATACGCAATCTTTTTCTAATTCGACGAACGCACGTTTCACTATTCTGTCTTCCAACGAATGGAACGTTATTACGCACATTCTTCCGCCTTTTTTCAATCTCAACGCGATATTGTAGATAAAATCGTACAATCCGTTAAGTTCTCCGTTTACTTCTATCCTTACCGCTTGAAAAGTCCTTTTCGCAGGGTTTCCGTACTTGTACCTGTCTTTTGCCGGATACGCTTTCGCCGCTATATCCGCCAGTTGCAAGGTCGTTTCTATCGGCGCAACCGCCCTTTGCTTTATTACGGATGACGCTATCCTTCTTGCATAACGCTCTTCACCGTATTCGAACAGTATCTTCGCCAGTTCGTCTTCCGAATATTCGTTTATTACTTCATAAGCCGAAATCTTTTGCTCGGGGTTCATTCTCATATCGAGCCTTGCGCTCTTTATATAAGAAAAACCGCGTTCCGGATTGTCGAGTTGATAAGAACTCACTCCCAAATCAAGCAATATTCCGTCAACTTCCCCTATGTCTGCCTCGTCAAGATTTTCGGCAAGGTTCTTGTAATCGTCGTGAAAAAAAGTAATTTTATCAAGTTTCGTTGCAAAACGCCGTTTTGCATTTTCGATAGCCGCCATATCGAGATCGTTTGCTATCAATCTTCCTGTCGTAAGTCTTTCGAGTATACCTGCGCTATGTCCGCCGCCGCCAAGAGTTCCGTCAACGTATATCCCGCTTGGCTTCACGTCCAACCCTTCGATTACCGCGTCGTATAAGACGGGAAAGTGACTGTACTCCATTGCTAAATTCCAAGAGCGCGAACCGCTCCGTTAATGTCGAGTTTATCAATTCCGTAAACTTCGTCATATTTCTCTTCAGCCCATATCTCTACCCTGTTCATCGCGCCGAGAAAAACCATTTTTTTGTTAATCTTAGCATAATCACGAAGTTTCGCAGGAAGAACAAACCTTCCTTGCGCGTCTTCTTCGGGCGTAAATACGGTCGAACTAAACATACGTAACGCGTTTTGCTTTGCAAAATCTCCGAATAAGGTTTCTTCTGCAAGTTCCGCTATCCTTTCGGAAAATTGCTTTTCGGTCATAAGGAACAACGCTCCGTCGGTTCCGGCACATATCGTAACGCCGTCGCCACCGAGTTGCGACTTGATTTTATTCGGTATTCTCATTCTGCCCTTGTCGTCAAGCGCGACACGGTACTCCCCGAAATACATATCTGCTCCCTTTTCCTAAATAAATCAATACACCCTTAATCGTGATTGTAAACCTAGTATAACACGCTTTTATTCCACTTGCAACCACTTTTCTAATTTTTTTCTTAAATTTTCAAATTTTTTTGTTTTTAATTTCCACTTTCTTCCACGATTTGCTTTTCATTTCCACATGCAACCACTTAAATACAACAAAAACCTTGCCTGAAAGAACAAGGTTTTTGTTGGTAACGATATTTTTCCGTAAGCGTTTGCCGATAATTATTATTGGTCTATATCATATAAAAGTAATATGAATGCAAAGGCGTCGCTCTCGCGTATTTTATAATGAATAACTATATTAAATAATTTTTAATAAATTGAAGTGTAGGAAGTCGCAACTTGTAAGGTAATAGTTTACTCCACCGATACCGACTGCGCCTTCCTTTGTACGGACGTGATTGCCGTGAAGGTGTCCGTAAACTACGGTTTTTACGCCTGCTGTCGAAAACAGGTCGCAAAACGGCGAGCATTCGTACCTCGAATTAAACGGCGGATAATGTATCAAGCCTATTATTTCTCTTCCTTCGGCGATTTTTTTCGCTTCGTCAAGGGACATTTTTAATCGGATAAGTTCTCTATCGTATATTTTTTTATCTTCTTCGGATTGTTCGTTCTTTTCCGGCACAGTCCAACCTCTTGTTCCGCAAAAAACGTAATCCCCCGTTATTTTTGCGTTGTTTTGTATAAAAATTATACTTTTTAAGTCGAGTGCGCAAAGTTTTTTATAAGTACTCCACCAATAATCGTGATTGCCTCGAATAATAATTTTCTTCCCGGGCAGTTCGTCAATCTCGTTCAAATCGTTAAGCGCTTGTTCGACGTTCATTCCCCAAGAAATATCGCCGGCGATTAATACGATATCGTCGTGGCAAACTTTTTCTTTCCAGTCGGCACGAATTTTATCCCAATGCCCTATCCAGTTTTCACCGAATATATCCATAGGTTTGTTCGTCCCCGACGTTAGATGAAGATCGCTTATAGAATAAATATTCATATAAATATAATATCATAATCGTTTGAAAAATTCAATTCCGAGAAACGAATAAACACAAAGACAAAAACGTGTTCATAGAATGTAGTAGATATAAGAAAAGGGAGAATTAAAATGGCTTGTAATTTTAGAAATTCTAACTCTTCCGCTTTATGTTGTACCGGTAGCAGCGCGTGCGAAAAAACGTGTATCGAGGTGAAAAGAGTTTTTGACGCGTGCTTACAGCAACGGAGCGTAAACGCAACGCTTACGACGGACTTCGGTTCGGAAACGGTTACGAGTGTACTTAGCATTAACAGTTCGGGAGCAAGTTCGATTACTTCGCTCGCAGTAACGCCTATCGCAGGCACGCCGAACTCGCGCGTAAGTTATACCGTCACCACGCCCGTTACGGTCACCGGCACAAATTCGGCGGGAGCAACCATCACCGGAAATTCGAGTATGTCTTTCGATATGGACATAGTTCTCAGAGTTCCGCAAGACGGTGTAATCGCACCTCAAATAGACTCTACCGTCGTGGTAGTCGGTCTGCAAAACGCCGTCACGGCAGGCAATACGGTAACAACCAATGCTTGTGTCACCATCATCACAAAAGTTGTGGCAGACGTAATACTGGTAGTCCCCTCGTACGGCTACCCTGTTCTTCCGCCTTGTCAAGAATATACCCAAGACGTATGCTCAGGCGTATTCAATACCCCCGTATTTCCGCGCTGAGTCGAGATTCCACAGAAAAAAGCCGCCCCTTTTTCGGGCGGCTAATTTTTTATGCCTTAATTATTTGTTCTATCCGTTCGTAAATTTCGTTCGCGCCTGTTTTGGCGTGCGACGAACATACGAAGATATTATCCACGCCGACGCCTATATAGTCCGCTATCTCTTTTTTTCGTTTTAACCCTGCCGAACGACTTAATTTGTCCGCTTTAGTCGCAATTATCGTAAAAGGTATATTGTAATAATACAAATACTTGAACATTTGCATATCGTTTGCCGTCGGATCGTGCCTTATATCGACAAGAACAAAGACGTTTTTTAACCCCGTAGACGCGTTAAAATATCCTTCGATAAGTTTTCCCCATTTTTCCTTTTCTTTGTCGTTCACCTTTGCGAATCCGTATCCCGGAAGGTCAACCAAAACAAACTCCCCGTCGTTAATTTTGAAATAATTTAACAATCGGGTTCTCCCGGGTTCTTTACTCGTTTTTGCAAGTTTGGAATTGTTGCAAATAAAATTTATAAACGACGATTTACCAACGTTCGATTTACCCGCCACGGCGATTTCTATCGGATAATGTTCTTTAATCTGTCGCAAATCACCTACACTAGTGACGAAAACGGCTTTTTTTATCATTTTTTGTCCTTAATAAAAATACTTGTCCGTATAAGCGTATACACGGACAAGCGAAGTTTGTTTATTTATGCGATTTGTTTACGAACCACGTTAGGTTCTTTGCCTTTTTCGATAGAATCTGCGGTAACGACGATTTTTTCGACGTTCGGGTCGGACGGTACTTCGTACATAACGTTAAGCATCGCTTTCTCTACGATGGTACGCAGTCCTCTTGCTCCCGTTTTGAGTTTCATCGACTTGCGCGCCACTGCGCGGAGTGCTTCTTCGGTAAATTCAAGATCTACGTTGTTAAGTTTCATCATCTTTTCGTACTGCTTGGTTATCGCGTTTTTCGGCTCTGTCATTATTCTGACGAGATCGTCTTCGGTAAGTTGGTCAAGCGTAGCGATTATCGGCATTCTTCCAACAAATTCGGGAATTAAACCGTATTTTATAAGGTCATCGGGTTGCAAATCGAGCATACTTTCCGCATAATTGCCCTCTTTTTCTTTAAGGCTACCGCCAAAACCGAGCGACGAGTTATCTTTTCTGCTGCTTACCACTTTTTCAAGTCCGACGAATGCGCCGCCGCAAATAAAGAGAATGTTCGTCGTATCTATTTGAATAAACTCCTCTTGCGGATGCTTTCTTCCGCCGTGCGGCGGTACGTTTGCCACCGTTGATTCGATAATTTTTAGTAAGGCTTGCTGCACGCCCTCGCCGCTTACGTCGCGCGTAATGCTTACGTTTTCGGTTTTACGGCATATTTTATCGATTTCGTCGATATACACGATGCCTTTTTCCGCCTTGGCGACGTCGCCGTCTGCTGCTTGGATTAGTTTAAGCAAAATATTTTCCACGTCTTCGCCGACGTAACCTGCCTCGGTAAGAGTGGTCGCGTCCGCCACGCAAAACGGCACGTTCAAAATATCCGCAAGCGTCTTTGCGAGCAGAGTTTTTCCGCTACCGGTAGGTCCGAGCATAAGGACGTTGCTTTTGTCAAGTTTAACGTCGTTTTCTGTATTGTCCAAATCTCTTATCCGCTTGTAGTGATTATACACCGCAACGGACAAAATCTTTTTCGCGTTGTCTTGTCCGACGATATATTCGTCGAGTTTTTCTTTAATTTCGTGAGGAGTCGGCAACGGTTTGCTCTCTTCCGGGGCTTTTTCGTTTTTGCCGCGACGCGCCATATCGATTTCTTTTAGCATTTCGCTTGCGCGGAATATGCAAAGATTACATAAAGAAACGCAATTCGGTCCTTCGAGCAAAGTAACGGCATCGTTGGCGGTTCTTCCGCAAAAAACGCACTTTTCGCTGTCAACTTCTATTCTGTTAATCATTTAGCCTCCTGTCTGGAAACGTACACTTTATCGATAAGCCCGTATTCTTTGGCTTCGGCGGCGTCCATATAAAAATCTCTTTCCACGTCACGCTCGATTTTTTCAAGCGGTTGGTTGGTGTTTTCGGCAAGAATTTTATTCATTTTAGAACGAATTTTAAGAATTCTATCCGCAACAATAGCGATTTCCGTCGCCTGCCCCGATACTCCGCCCGACGGCTGATGTATCATTATTTCACTGTTTGCAAGAGCGTACCTTTTGCCTTTTTCGCCTGCTCCGAGCAAGAACGCCGCCATGCTTGCGGCAAGTCCTACGCATATTGTGCATACGTCGCATTTTATATATTTCATCGTATCGTAAATCGCCATCCCGTCGGTTACAGAACCGCCCGGGCTGTTGATGTACAAACTTATATCCTTATCGGGGTCTTTCGTTTCCAAGTACAGTAACTGCGCCACGACGCTGTTTGCGGTATCCGAATTGATTTCTCCCGTCAAAAATATTATCCTGTCTTCGAGAAGTCTCGAATATAAATCGTAACTTCTTTCTCCGCGCGTATCTTTCTCTATTACGAAAGGTATAGACGCCATATTGTTTTCCTCCATTTCTATTATTATATTTTTTTCGGATGACATTTTACAACCTGACTTTCCGACAATGGCTATAATTCGTCCGATGATTATTACGGGCAATCAAAAATGATTGCCCGCCCGTTTTTTTACTTTATCTCGTTGTTCTCTTTAAGGAAGGTAAAGAGTTTATCGGTGAGAATCTGATTTGCGAAGTAGTTGGTCGCTTCGCGTAGATTTTTCTGATCGATGCCTTCGAGTTTGCCTTTGAGTTCGTCGGGCGTAACCGTGATGTTTTCTTTCTTGCAAATCTCTTCGAGAATAAGACGAATTTTAATGTTGCGGAGCGCTTCGTCTCTCTTGTCTTTTCTCATTTGTTCGACCGTCGTGCCGCTATATTTAAGATAGTCTTCGAGTTTCAACCCGTATTGCGCCATACTATATTCCATTTCTTGCATTCTGTAATCGAGTTCTTCTTCTACCATGCAATCGGGAATTTCGATTTCCGTTTCAGCAGCAATCTTTTCTACGATGTCGTTTTCGAGTTTAATGTCTGCGTTCTTTTCTTTCGTATCGAGAAGTCTTGCTCTTATTTTGTCTTTCCATTGTTCCACTGTGTCGAGTTCATCGTCAACGTCTTTTACGAACTCGTCGTCAAGCACGGGAAGTTCTTTCTTTTGTACGTCGTGAAGCACGATAGCGAATACCGCTTTCTTCCCTGCAAGATCTTTGCTACCATAGTCTTCCGGGAACGTAACCTCGATGTTTTTCTTTTCTCCTTTGCTCATTCCTACGAGTTGTTCTTCGAATCCGGGAATAAACGTATGACTTCCGAGTTCTAGCGTTTGATTTTCCGCCGTGCCGCCTTCAAACTTTTTACGTCCGATTTTGCCGCTGTAATCGATTACTACTGTATCGCCGAGTTCCGCAGGCGTTTCTTTTTCCACGAGACGCGCTCTTTGGTCGAGTTCTTTTTGAATTTCTTTATCGACTTCTTCGTCGGTTACTTCGGTAGACGCTTTTTCAAACGTAAGCCCGGTGTACTGTCCGAGTTCAAATTCGGGTTTCACGATAATGGTAATTACGAATTTAACTCCGTCTTCTCCGATACTCTTAACGTCGAATTCGGGTTGCGCTATAACGACGAATTTTTCCTTTTCGAGTACTTCCGCATACGTTTTGTCCGCAGCGATATCAAGTGCTTCTTCATAGAAAAATTCTTTTCCGAATCTGTTTACGAGAACGTTCATCGGAACTTTTCCTTTACGGAATCCTTCGAGCGAATATTTGAATTTATTTTTTGCATACGCTTCTTTCGCGTACGATTCCCATTCTTCTTTTTCGATGCTGATAGCAATTTCGATTTTGGTCTTGCTCAGTTTCTGTACTGAATATTCCATTTTATTTTTACCTCCGTATTCCTAACTCTGTTAAAAAGTTTCTATGATATATTAACATAATTTATTGCCTATTGCAAATTTTTACACCTGCAAAAAATGACGAATTTTCGTATTTTTAGTCTTCTTGCGGATTTTGCGCTCCCTGCGGCTTTTTCGCTACCGGATACATAGATTGATTTTCGCTTTCGGTAAACCGCATATATTGCCCCGCCCAATCGAATCGTATCTGCGCAAGTTCGCCGTTACGGTGTTTGGCAACGTTAAGTATAACGGGTCCTTCCTTATCCCCTTCGATTTCTCTCGAAAGAAACATTACTATATCCGCATCCTGTTCGATTGCTCCCGATTCACGTAAGTCGCTAAGTACGGGAGTTTTGTCCGTTCTGTTTTCGATGCCTCTTGACATCTGTGACAAAAGAAGTATCGGACAGTTAAGTTCTTTCGCCGCGATTTTCATCATTCTCGACATATCGGATACGTCTTGCTGGCGGTTTTGGTCTTTTCTCGCGTCGCCGTTGCTCATTAATCCGAGATAGTCGATTACCACTAAATCCAAAGACGTAAACCCTTTGCCCGAACAACAAAGTTTACGACATTGATTAAGCACGTCTTTAGGCGTAACTACGCTCGAGTCGTTGACGAATACACGCGAATCGCTAAGTAACCGCGTCATTTCCCACAAGTTTTTATGCGACGAACCGACGAGTTCCCCGGTGTTGAGTTCGTTCATATTGACGTTTGCCATATTACTAAGCAGTCTTTGCGCTATCTGCGTTGCCGGCATTTCCAACGAATAAACCGCGATTACACGCTTTTCTCCCGTGCGCTTGGCAATGTTTCCTACGATGTTAAGCGCAAAAGCCGTTTTCCCTACAGACGGTCGAGCGGCAAGAATAACAAGGTCTCCTTTTTGCAATCCGTTCGTCAATTTGTCGAACCGCGTATATCCCGTCATCACGCCGCGAAACGCGTTTTTGTCTTTCGCCATAGCGTCCATTCTATCGATAAGATTTGCCGCAGGCGTGGATATATGTACCAAAGCACTGCTTGTAAGTTTGTTGGAAATGTCAAATATAAGTTTTTCTGCGTTTCTTAACGTGCTTTCTTCGTCGGTCGAGTTATACGCATCTTCGATAATCGTGTTGCAACGAGTGATAACTTCGCGCAGTATCATATCTCGCGTTATTATTTTAACGTATTGTTGACAGTTTGCGCCGGACGGTAACAAGGACGCAAGTTCACTCAAATAATTAAGCGAATCGCGTTCTCCTTTTTTTTCGAGAAAATCGTTGACCGTGATAATATCGACGGACATTTGCGCCTTATCGACTTCGAGCATCGTCTCGAAAATTTTACGGTTAAGTTTATTATAAAACGCCTCAGGCGCAATTTTGGTAAGGTATTCGCCCGACACGTTTCCGTCAATAAGTAAACAACAAAGCACGCATTGTTCCGCCTCGTAACTGTTCGGAAAAACTTTCACTTGCGGGACAGTCGCTTTTTTCTTGCCGCCGTCGGGGACATTCGCATTATCCATTTATGATCTCCTTTTTTTCTTTGCTATCGCAATACCAAGCGGCACGGCAAGCACTGCAAGCCCTACGATAACCGCTACAAGGTACCACCCTTTCGCGTTCGGTACACGCTGCCGTACGGTAATTTCTCTGTCTTTTGTCGCAACCGTCATATCAAAGATATGGTAATACATTTTGTCGGAATTTGAATAATCGACTTTGTCTGCGGTCGTTTTTATGGTGTTTTTTCCGTAAGGCGTACCGTAAACGTATCTTAAATTCATTCTTTCATCGTTAATTCCCGCCTCGCGACACGCTTTGTAAACTCTACCGATATACCTGTCGTCCGACCTAAATAATTCCGCCATAACGGTCGTTTGCTTACTTACATACTCGGTATAAAACAACGTCTTTTTCGATGGTTCGGTTACGTTTCCGACGGCATAACCGTCTATTCCTTGTTCAATATAATATTTATCCGTGGTTTCGTACAACTTGTACGCCGCAAGTTTACCGTTCGTCACGTCGCATTCGATTTCAAAATCGTTCTTAACGAACGTGTCTTTAACCGCCGTCATCAATTTCTTTTTGTCGGTTACGCTTTCGTAAAAAGTGCTGTCGAACGTTACTTCATAAGAAAAAAACAACCCCGTAATATATTTGACGTAATAATTATACGCGATTAACACGTCGCAACCTTCGCTTAGGTCGTAACCGAACGTTTCCTCGTCACTCGCTTCCGCGAAACGCTTTTCGGGAACGGAATAAACCGTAATCGCGCAAAGAATCGTCGCAATCGCGACAAAACAAGCAGTTATTCGAAATAATCTTTTCTTTATCGTCATATCCTATATCTTCTTCAATTCGGCAAGAATTTCACCGAACTCTTTCATCGCATTCACAAACGGAGTTTTCTTGGTAAGGTCGATATCTACCATCGAAAGAATTTCCATCGGATATTTGCTACCTCCCGCACTGAGGAACTCCTTGTATTTGTCAACAAAACCTTCTTCAGACAAAATTCTGTTTGCTATATTTATTGCGCAAGTAATACCCGTAGCATACTTATAAACATAAAACGAGCGATAAAAATGCGGTATACGCGCCCATTCGTAAGATATGTTTTCGTCCGTAACGACGCTTTCACCGTAATGCTTTTTGTTAAGTTCGGCATAATACGCGCTCATCTTGTCGTATCCGAGCGCATCTCCTTGCTCAATCGTTTCGTGAGCGAATTTTTCAAACTCGGAAAACATCGCCTGACGGAACAAAGTCGTTCTTATCATATCGATGTAATAACTTAATAAGAATTTACGTTTTTCTCCGGTAGCGGTCTTCAATAGATATTTGATAAGCAAAACTTCGTTGACCGTACTTGCTATTTCCGCAAGGAAAATGCAATATCCCGATTTTTCGTAAACCTGCGCTTTGTTGGAATAATAAGAATGCATCGCGTGTCCCATTTCGTGTGCAATGGTAAACACGTCGTGCGTTGCTCCTTTGTGGTTAAGTAAAACGAACGGGTGCGTCCCGTAAACGCCCCAAGAATACGCGCCGCTACGCTTATTCGCCGTTTCTTCAACGTCAATCCAACGCTCTTCTCTCGCCTTTTTCATCATATCGATATAATCTTTTCCGAGCGGCGCAAGCGCGTTCAAAATAAGTTCGTACGCGTCATCGAAACTCGTATCGGAAGAAATGTTTTCCACTAACGGAACGTACATATCGTACATATGCATTTCTTTGAGTTTTAACGTTTTTTTTCTATAAGCAACGTAGGAATGCATATTTTTGACGTTTTTATCAACGACATCGATAAGATTTTCATATACTTTACGCGGTATATTTTCTCCGTATAACGCGCTTTCCAAACAAGAACCGAATTTACGTGCCTTGGAATAAAAACAGTCCTTTTTTACGTTGCCGGCATAGACTGCGGCAAGAGTGACTATCATATCCTTATAGGCTTTGTAGTAACTTTCATACGCCTCTTTTCTTACTGTTTCGTCGCGATTTTGCAAACAAACGCTATACAAACCGTGAGTGAGTTTACGCTTTTCTCCTCCGAGCATCACTTCGCCGAAATTCGCGCTCACGTTATCGAACATCGAGAAAATCGTGCGGAAATCGCCCGAAAAACTTTGCGTAGCGGAAAGCAACGTTTCTTCTTTTTCGCTCAAAAGATGCTTTTTACTACGTATAACTTCGTCAATCAACATAGAAAAATACTCGTATTTTTTGCTATCGCGCATTTTTATAAGTTCCGCTCTCGCAAAAGACGAAAGCGTCGGCTCTATAAACGCGCAGGACGTAGAAAAAGCCACTAAAAGATTTTCGATTTTTTCGCAAAGTCCGAGATAATGCGAATCCGCTTTGTTCTCGTCGCTTTTAAGGTTGATATACACGTACGCTTTTTCGATTTTATAACCGATTTCGCTTTGTTTAAGCAGACATTCGATTGCATTTTCCGGATTGAGTTTACCTTTATATGCGGATATTGTTTTGCAACCCTCTTCTATATCGGCAAACGTTTTCGGCAAATCGCTCTCGTTCAATATGTCTTCTACCGCCCATTTCCTTTCAAAAGGTACGGCGTCTCTCGTAAGTAATTCGTTCATCTATAATCACACTCCCGTTTTCGGCTCGGCTCTCTTTCGTCCGAACGCAGTATATTGTATTATATATAATTATAATATAATTGTCAAGGTTTATTTATGGCGAAACAAACCCTAAAACAAGATTGAATTATACCCGTTTGCAATTAAAAAAATATTAAAAAAAGACGATTATTGAAATAAAAAAAGACGCACCCGTTCCGACGTGCGGCACCGAATCGGCTTACGCGTAGGTGGCTCCTCCAAAGTTTCCTCGTAACACATTCCGAAATTTGCTTAGTGCTGCTGCGATCAAACTCTGACACGGTTCACAACACGAAATTGTACAAGACCTTGCTATCAACACTCCTTGTGCGTATCGGCTTTCCATACTGCACGCCTCGACGGGCGTTCGACCTCGCTGTAGCGGGTTGCGAGTCACAGGGCACCGCTAACTCCCCGTCTAGCGTCTTTGTCGATATTATATAGTACGTTTCGATAAAAATCAAGCGTATTAAGAATAAATTATCTTATCGAAAATAATCGATTTTTATTCCCATTCTGCGATTTCCCCGAAAAGTGCAAGACAAATCTTTTCTTTTAACGACCGTATACCCTCTCCCGTAAGCGCGCTTACATACACGGGATTAACCCCGCTCGGACAAACTGTCGGATACCCTTCGTCGCATTTGTTTAACACCGTAATCGTCGGGATACCGTTTGCTCCTATCTTTTCAAGCACGCTTTCCACCACGTCGTACTCCTTAACTATATCCGAACTTTGACAGTTTACTACGTGCAAAATCAAATCGGCATATCGCGTTTCTTCAAGCGTACTCCCGAACGCGTCGATAAACTCGTGCGGTAAACGAGATATAAACCCCACCGTATCCACAAGCATAAATTCCTTTTTGGGCGCAATCCAAAGTTTTCTCGTAACCGGATCAAGCGTTGCGAAAAGTTTGTTTTCCGCAAGCACCCCTGCCTTGGTAAGATTGTTCATTAATGTGGATTTACCCGCATTTGTGTATCCTACGATACAAACAATAGGTATTTTACTGTTTTCTCTTTTAGTCCTTCTAAGTTTTCTTGCGACAGCAAGTCGTTCCGCTTTTTCTTCCAAGTCACGAATTTCCGCGCGTATCGTACGCTTGTCGAGTTCGAGTTGCTGTTCGCCGGCACCTCTTCTCGCTCCGCCGCCTCCGCCGCCCCCGCCGCCTTGACGAGATAAAACCGCCCCTTGCCCGAGCACTCGCGGAAGACTGTGTTTTTTTCTTGCAAGTTCTACTTGAAGTTTACCTTCGTTGCTCGTAGCGTGTTTTGCAAAAATTTCGAGAATGAGCGTCGCTCTGTCGATTACGTCGATTCCGAGATATTTTTCCAAATTGTTAAACTGACTTCCGGACACGTCGTTGTCAAAAATCACGACGTCTGCCTCCAACGCGTCCACGGCGTTTTTAAGTTCTTCGAGTTTGCCCGTTCCCAAATAGTACGCCTTGTCGGGTCTGTCTTTATGTTGCGTTAGTCTACCTATCACTTCGTAATCCGCTGTGTGCGCGAGTAATTCGAGTTCGTCAAGCACGCTATCGTCGTTTTTATCTTTATATACGTTTACGAGAAACGCTTTTTTCTTTTCGATTATGTTTTCCATGTAAGCAATTATACCAAAAAACACATAAAAAGAAAAGCGGAATTTCATTTTTACGCAAAAAGCGGAACTTTCGCTCCGCTTTTTTGTTTCGTTTACAGCAACACGCACAACACGCCGCCCTTACCCTCATTTACTATTCTCGATATCGTTCGTCTTAGTTTCGATTGCGTATCGCCGGACATACTGCCGATTTTATTGTTAAGATCTTCTTTTACAAGACTATTCAAACTTACGCCAAACATATTTGTTTCCCATATCCCTTGTTTATTGTTTTCAAATTCACCGAGTAGATATTTTACGAGTTCTTCGCTTTGCTGTTCGCTACCGATAGTCGGGCTTATCTCCGTTTCTACGTCAACACGCACGATGTGATACGACGGCGCGCTTGCTTTCAGTTTAACTCCGTACCTGTTTCCTTTCTTTACGAGTTCGGGTTCGTCGAGTTCCATATCTTCCATAGTCGGATTAACCACACCGTATCCGTCCTGTTTTACCCCTTCCATCGCTTTCCTTATACCCTCGTATTCGCTGTAAGATTTGGCGAGTTTTTTTACGAAAGTAAGCAATTTGTATTCGTCGTTTACGTTTTGTCCGCACTCTTTGCTAAGTACGTTAAAGTATAAATTCCCTTCGGCTGTACACTTAACGATAATTTCACCCGTAGACGGCGAACATTCGATTCCCGGTTGCGCCATGTACGGACATTCTTTGAACAGGTCGTCGAGTTTTCCGTTGTCGCGCATTCTGTTCAAACTTTTGCATGCCGCCCTAATGCAGTCCAGCACGCTTTTCATAATCTCGTCCGAGGACGGCAACGAACGCATCCATTTCGGCATTTCAAATTTAATTTTCGTCACGGGGAACTCGTATAACGCCATTTCCATAATTTTAGTCACGTCGTCTTTGCTAAGTTTACTTACATCGCAACCGTAGACCGGCACACCGTAACGCTCTTCCAGACTTTCTCTTAACCTTACGGTATCGGTTTCTTGCGGATAACGCGAGTTAAGCACAACGACGAACGGTTTTCCGCAGGATTTGAGTTCGTTTACGACGCGTTCTTCCGCTTCAACGTATTTTGCCCTTTGTATATCTGTAACCGTGCCGTCCGTCGTTACTAAAATCCCGACGGTAGAGTGTTCTTTGATAACTTTCGTCGTTCCCAGTTCGGCGGCTTTTTGAAACGGCATTTCTTCTTCTGCCCACGGTGTTTTCACAAGACGCTCTTTCCCGTCTTCCATATGCCCGATAGCGTCGTCCACAAGATACCCCACGCAATCTATTAACCGTACGTTCGCACTCATTTTATCGAAACTAACGTTTATCGCTTCGTTCGGAATAAACTTCGGTTCGGTCGTCATAATCGTCTTTCCGTCGGCGGATTGCGGCAGTTCGTCTGTCGCTCTTTGCAGTTTATTTTTGTCCGCTATTTTGTCCAGAACGGATGTTTCCATAAATTTTTTGATAAAAGTAGACTTTCCCGTCCGAACGGGTCCGACTATTCCTAAATAAATATCGCCACCGGTTCGGATGGCGATATCGTCATATATGTCGTAATTCAACATTTTCTCGCCTCCACAAGTTTTTACTTAATCTTATGAAAGCGTTTTCTTATTTATGCGTTAAGTATTTTTTCCGCCCAAGCGAGTTTTACCGAGCAACAAAAAACTCTCATCGCGGTGACAAGTTCTTCTTCCGACGGATAAGTCGGAGCGATACGAACGTTGCTGTCTTTCGGGTCTTGTCTATAAGGATACGTCGCGCCCGCGCTCGTCATCGTGACGCCTGCGGCTTTCGACAAAGCAACCGCTCTCTTAGCGGTAAATTCCGGTAAATCTATGCCTATAAAATAACCGCCGGCAGGTCGAATCCATTCGCAGAGCCCGTCAAGTTCTTCGTCCAAAATATTAAGAACGAGTTCAAACCTAGGACGTATCATTTCGGCGTGCTTTTTCATATGTTCGCGTACGCCGTCCGCGTTTTTGAAAAATAAAACGTGCGCGAGTTGGTTAAGTTTGTTAAACCCTATCGTCTGATAAGCCATGTATTTTTTAATATCGGCAATGTTTTTATCGCTTGCGCATAACCAAGCAACCCCTGCCCCGGCAAAAGTCATTTTGGACGTCGAACCGAACATATAAATTAAATCTTCGTTTCCGTATTTTTTAGCGGCGTCGAATATGTTGCGTAACGGTACGTCTTCTGTTATGTAATGTATCATATAAGCGTTGTCCCAATAAATGCGGAAGTCTTTTGCCGCAGGTTTTAACGCGGCAAAACGTTCTACGACTTCGTCCGAATAAACGATGCCTTGCGGATTGCTGTATTTAGGTACGCACCAAACGCCTTTAACCGTTTCGTCCTTAACGAGTTCTTCTATCATATCCATGTCCGGTCCGTCCGATTTCATCGGGACGTTTATCATCTCTATTCCGAAAATTTCGGTAACGGAAAAATGCCTGTCGTATCCCGGAACCGGGCAAAGCCACTTGATTTTGCCCTGTTTGTTGAACGGTACGCCGCCGAGAACGCCGAATTGCATTGCTCGCTGAACAGTGTCGTACATTATATTAAGGCTCGAATTGCCCATTATTATAATTTGATTTTCACTAACGCCGCTTAACTCCGCAAAAATCTTTTTTGCTTCGGGTATACCGTCCAAAATACCGTAATTTCTGTAATCGTTGCTACCGATAACGCCTCTTGAAGAGTGAATGACGTCAAACATTCCGTCGGATATGTCGAGTTGTTCTTTGTTCGGTTTACCTCTGCTCATATCGAGATTAAGTCCTAGCGAAACGAACTCGTCGTACCTTTTTTTCTCTGTTTCATATACATTTTTCGCCATATCGGGTGTATAATTCATCTTTTGCCTCGCTATCTCTGTTCTAGATCGTCTTTATTTTTTGCTCTTATTTTCAAACTAATCGGCGTGCCTGTAAAGTCGAATGCCTTTCTAAGCGCGTTTTCCAAGTATCTCTTATAAGAAAAGTGCATTATCTCCTCGTCGTTTACGAATAGCACGAACGTTGGCGGATTGCTGGTTGCCTGCGTCGCATAATATACTTTTAGTTTTTTACCGTTATGCGTAGGCGGTTCGTTTACGCTCATTGCGTCTTGCAAAACGTCGTTTAACAATCCCGTCGGAATACGGCGCGATGCGTTTTCGTATACTTTCTGTAAATTTTCGAGAACAAGCCCTACCCTTTGTCCCGTAAGCGCGCTTATAAACATCGGTTTATAATAACTCATAAATTTAAGTTCGGCGTCGAGTTTATCCTTAAATTTGTTGACGGTGAAAGTGTCTTTAACCACTAAATCCCACTTGTTAAGAATAATTACGGACGGTTTTCTGCTTTCGTGTACAAGCCCGCAAATTTTAATATCTTGCTCGGTAAGTCCTTCCTCCGCGTCGATAACAACCGCAACGACGTCTGCTCTGCGCATGGCATCGATGCTTCTTATTACGCTGTAATATTCGACGTCTTCTTCGACTTTACTTTTCTTTCTTATTCCTGCCGTGTCAACGATGCGATATTGTTTCCCGTCCACGGTAAAAGGGGTGTCAATCGCGTCGCGCGTCGTACCCGCTATATCGCTTACGATCACTCGTTCAAACCCGAGCAGTTTGTTTACGAGCGAACTTTTCCCTGCGTTCGGTTTTCCCACAACGGCTATTTTCAACGCCTCGCTTTCCGTTTCCGTTTCCGCTCTTTCGGGGAAATGCGCAACGATAGCGTCGAGCAAATCGCCTAAATTAAGGCTGTTTTCCGCAGAAACAGGGATAGGTTCGCCAAGCCCCAACGCATAAAAATCGTACGCACCGTAAGAATTTGCGTTATCTATTTTGTTGACGGCGAGAACAATAGGTTTTTTAGACATTCTAAGGTAATCCGCCACATCATAATCGTCGGGGAGTATGCCTGTTTTCCCGTCTACAAAATACAAAATAACATCGGCTAGGTCAACCGCAAGTTCCGCTTGACGGCGAATATGTTTCCACATCACGTCTTCCGAATGTATTTCTATCCCGCCGGTATCTATCATTGTAAACGGATAGCCGCACCATTCGGCGTCCGCGTAAACTCTGTCGCGCGTTACTCCCGGTACGTCTTCTACTATACTTATTCTTTTGCCTGCCATTTTGTTGAAAAACGTAGATTTTCCTACGTTCGGTCGCCCGACTATGGCTACTAACGGTTTTATCATCTTTTTTTACTCCTTCCTTCGAGTATTACGGATAAAAAATCTTCCCCGGTACAATGACTTACGAGAATTTTCTTTTTTAACGCTTTTGACAAATCGTGAAGCGTTTTTCCGTCGAGGAAAACGTCTTCAAACTCTTTCATCATTACCGACGGAACCATAAGAAAATCTTCGGTAAAATGTCTGTCGCCGTATTGTTTTATTATGTCCGTCGCTGTTACAAGCCCCGTAACGGTTACCGTTCTCCCGAAAAAATCGTTTTTCACGACGTAAACGTTAATCTCTACGTTCGGATATTTCTTCGTAATCGCGGTTCTTGCTTTAATCATCGTGCTTTCACCGCTTACGCCTGTTATTATCCCGACTTTACGTTTTAATTTTTTTTCGGGCGCGAGTTCAAGCGCAAGATCGAGTTCGGATAAAAATTTAGAGATAAGCCCTACGCCGTTTTCGATTTGCTCGTACTGTCCGTAGTACTCTTCTCCGCGTATAGGTCTGCACGCTATTTGATACATCTCGTCGGAACAATAGCAAAAACCCGGGTGCGACTTGTAAAACGCTTCCACTTCGTCAACAGCCGCCGCAGCCTGTTCTTTCGTAAGCGGCGAAATAGGATACCGCCCTTCTCTGTATCCCGTCAATCCTACGGGAACGATAGCAACCGTTTTTACACCGATTTCGTAAAGGTCAAACAACGATTTAGCGAGTATTTCTCCGTCGTTTATTCCCCCGACAAGAACTATCTGCGCGTGAATGGTTATGCCGCCGTCGATAAGCCTTTTCATCTGCTCTATTTGATTAGGGCATTTTTTTATTCCGAGTAAAAACTTTCGTACGTTTTCGTCTGTCGCGTGAACGGAAACGTATAACGGCGAAAGTTTATAGTCGAGTATCCGTTGCATATCCTTTTCCTGCAGATTAGTGCAAGTTATGTACGAACCGCTGATAAAACTAAGTCGATAATCGTCGTCCTTAACGTAAAGAGAATCGCGCATACCTTTCGGCAACTGTTTTACAAAACAGAAAATACAGTTGTTTCTACATTCTATCGGTTTAATCTCAACAGAATCGTCAAACTCCAAACCTAGCGTATCGTAATCGTCTTGTTTTTCAAAAAAAACTACTTTTTCTTCGCCTTTTCGTTTAATCGTAACGTACCCGCTTTGTTTGCTGTCTGCGTAAATATAGTCGAGAATATCCGTAAAAGGTCTGTCGTCGAAGAATAAAACTTCGTCGCCCGTCGATATTTTGCCGCGAAGAACGCTTTCGGATAAAATTTTCTTTACAAATGCCATATCGGTATTATCTTATATTTACCGACAAATGTCAAATAATCCCTTGTAAATATTGTTTAATCTGTTATAATTAAATTAAGATGCCGAACGACGTTATTACATTAAACGCCGTTGCAAACGAACTCGACAAATTACTTTGCGGCGGCCGCATCGAAAAAGTTTATCAACCGGAAACGGACGAAATCACGTTAAACGTGAAAAACGCCCGCGTTTTGCATACGCTCGTAATCAGCGCAAATCCGTCGCAACCGCGTATACATATAACGACGCAAAAAAAAGAAAATTCTTATACCGCGCCCGCTTTTTGTATGTTACTCCGTAAATATTTAATCGGCGCATATATCGAAAAAATCGAGATATACAATTTTGACCGTATCGTTAAAATTTCCATGGTGTCAAAAAACGAATTGAAAGACGTAAAACGTTATTTTCTTTTTGCCGAACTCATGGGACGCTATTCAAACATAATTCTCACAGACGAGAATATGACAATCCTTGACGCTATAAGAAGAATTCACTTTGATCAAAGTACGTCGAGATTTATATTGCCAAACTTAAAATACGTCAATCAAGAAAAAAGCGGCATTTCGCTAGATGAAAAAGAAAAAATCAAAAACGTCTTCCGCGTAGGTATGACGGGCGCGGAAATTGTTGCTGCGATAAGCGGCGCAGGCAAAGAATCCGCTAACGAAATCGCCTCTTCTCCCGACCCTTACGAAAAATTATATTCTTTATTAAATATATCGAATACATGTTCCTATAAGCCTTGTTTGAGATACCAAAACGGCATCTTAAAGGATTATTACATTTATCCGTACGCTACCGTTAAAGGCGAATACGTCGAGTACCGCAGCATAAACGACGCGCTTGACGCATTCTATCTGTTATACGACGGAAACGAGCGTAAAAAAGCGTCCACAAAAACGGTACATACCGTCTTGAAGCGGTTGCAATCCAAGACCGAACGACGTATCGGCGATAATCTCGAAAAGAAAAAAGACGCGGAAAAAGCAACTTACTACAAAAACTGCGGAGATTTGATTTTGTCGTATATGTATATGATTAAACCGCGTGACGTTGCTCTTTCTTGCTATAACTACTTTGAAAATAATGACGTAATTATTCCTCTTAATCCACAATTCTCGCCGTCGGATAACGCGCAGGTTTTTTATAAAAAGTACGCAAAAATGAAACGTGCAGCGCAAATTGCAGACGAACAGTTGACTTCGCTTTATGAACAAAAAGAGTATCTTAATTCTATTTCCGCTAGCATCGAAAATTGTTCGTTAAAATCGGAGTATGACGAAATTCTTGCCGAACTTAATTCGTTATCCGGGTTGAGAAACGTAAAGAAAAACGCATACGTCAAAGAAAAGCCGTCACGCCCGGGACATTTTACCGTAGACGGTTTTGACGTTTATTTCGGTAAAAACAACATACAGAACAATGAAGTTACTTTTAACGTTGCCTGTGGCAACGATATATGGCTACACGTTAAAGCGCATCACGGCTCACACGTCGTCATAAAAGGCAAACCGCCCGACGAAGTAATTGCAAAATGCGCGGCGGTTGCGGCGTTTTACAGTTCGGCTTCGTCGTCCGACAAAGTCGAAGTTGACTACACGCTCCGCAAATTCGTAAAAAAAATTCCTTCGGCGATGCTGGGAATGGTCACTTACACTAACTACCGTTCGGTACTTGTTTCGCCTTTAGATTACACAACAATACAGGATAAATAACTATGAAATCACTTAAAGAACTCTATCAAATCGGAATCGGACCTTCGTCGTCTCACACTATGGCACCTGAAAAAATCGCGCGGTTTTTACTTAAAGAGTATCCGCAAGCGACAGGTTTTCGCGTTACTCTTTACGGTTCGCTCGCTCTTACGGGGAAAGGACACGGTACGGACGTCGTCTTGAAAAAAATTCTTGGCGAAAACACGCAAATTATTTTCAATACCACGCAAAAAGATTTGCCGCACCCCAATACTCTTGACGTCGAGGTTTACGATTTCGACAACTGTATCGCGACGCGCAGGGCATACAGTCTGGGCGGCGGCGCAATCTCAATCGAAGGCGAACCCTTGCTTACCCCGCCCGAGGTATACCCTCTTAATACGTTTGACGAAATAAAAGATTATTGTTTAGAAAACGATATTCGTCTATGCGATTACGTTTTTATGCATGAACCCGACATAAAAGATTACCTTGCCGAGATTTGGGAACAAATGTGTACTACTCTGAAAAAAGGACTAAAAACCGAGGGTATTTTACCGGGCGGTCTCGGCGTAAGAAGAAAGGCTCGTCTTCTTTATCTTCAACATCATATAGACGAATCTCCGCAAACTCAGCAAAATCGCCTTGTTTGCTCGTATGCGTTCGCCGTTGCCGAAGAAAACGCCGCGGGCGGATATGTGGTAACCGCCCCTACTTGCGGTTCGTGCGGAGTTCTCCCTGCCGCGTTCTACTATACGAAAAATATGAGAAAACTATCCGACGAAGATATTTATAACGGGCTTGCAACCGCAGGGCTTATAGGCAATCTCATAAAAACAAACGCGTCGATAAGCGGAGCGGAATGCGGTTGTCAAGCGGAAATAGGTTCCGCCTGCGCAATGACGGCTGCCGGACTTGCGGAAATACTCGGGTTAAGCATAGAACAAATCGAATACGCCGCAGAAATTTGTATCGAACACCATCTCGGACTCACCTGCGACCCGGTAAACGGACTAGTACAAATTCCGTGTATCGAACGCAACGCCGTCGCCGCTATGCGCGCGCTTAACGCGCTTAGCCTTGCCGACTTCCTTTCGTCTACTCGTACCGTTTCTTTGGATACGATTATTCAAACTATGTATGAAACCGGAAAAGACTTATCTAACCGCTATAAAGAAACGAGCGAAGCAGGAATGGCAAAACTCTATAAACGCAGAGTTTAGCATCCCTTATCATCGATTTTAATACACGCAATAACAAAAAAACGGTCGGCAATAACCGACCGTTTTTATTATCGTGAGAAGTTATTATTCTTCGTCTTTGGTTTCAACCGTTTGTTGTTCCTCTTCTTGAACTTCAAATTCTTCATCCGTTTTTTCAACGGGATTTTCTTCGGGAACAGCCTCGGTTACGAGCGATTCGGTTTTTTTGCCTTTTTCAAGTTTGTTGATGATGGCATAAGTTACTATACCGAGCAGGAGTGCGGTCGCAATGGAAGTGATTTCGATGTATTTCGCCACCGTTCCGTTTCCGTTGAGCGCGTAAGGAATTTTGATACTCAATCCGCCGATACCCGCAATCAAAATAACGGATACAACGTATAGGTTCTTATTGTCGCCAAGGTCGATGTCTTTGAACATTTTAAGTCCACTTACCGCGATAAAACCGTAAAGAGTCAAGCATACGCCGCCCATTACGCAGTTCGGTATGGTTTCCAACAAAGCCATAATCGGGCTAAGGAATGACAATACGATACACATAATCGCCGCAGTAAAAATCGTCCTTATCGACGCATTTTTCGTTATTGCCACGCAACCGACGGATTCCCCGTAAGTGGTGTTCGGACAAATACCGAAAACCGTTCCTACCATAGAGCCTACGCCGTCACCGAGCAGAGTTCTGCTAAGTCCGGGTTCGCCTTCTACAAGGTCGCGACCGATTATCGTGCCAAGGTTTTTATGGTCGGCGATATGTTCGGCGAATACGACGAGCGCAACGGGTATGAACGCAAGCGCAACCGACGCTACTCCTGCACCGTTGATTACCTGCGCCGCACCTTTCGTAGCCGCGCTTACCGCCGCGTTCACGTTACCGCTCGAAAGTTCTCTTATCGCTTCGATTAACGCGAAGTCGGGATAGTTAAGAAAAGCCGTTATACCCGTAAATTCTCCGTTAATAACAAAATTTTCTACGAGAGGTTTCCAATTTACTATTTTTAGATATTCCACGTTGCACGCATATCCGAAGATGGAGAAGAACGACGCAAGAGCGTATCCTGCTCCGATACCGATGATGAACGGGATAAGTTTCATACTCTTAAATTTATTTTGGCAGGAGCAAAGTACCACCGTAATAAAGGTAACAAGTCCGCAAAGCAACGCTACCAAGTTATAACCCATACCCGTCGAGGTTTGAGTTACGTAATGGAACAAGCCGGAACCGGGTGCGGTTTCTACCAAAACTTGTCCGGTAATTACAGAACCGCTCGCTTTTACGATGTCGCCCATTGCGCTACCCGCAAGCGAAAGTCCGATAATTGCTACCGTAGGTCCGATGATTACGGGCGGCATGAGTTTGGATACCCATTTCGTACCGGCAAATTTAATTACTATCGCTATAATAACGTACACTAAACCTGCGAGAATACCGCCGATTATAATTCCGCAATATCCGAACAGAAGCGCGTTCCCGAGCGCTCCCAAGAACGCGAACGAACTACCTAGGAATACCGGGCTTTTGAATTTGGTAAACAGTAGATATACTATCGTACCCAAACCTGCTCCGAGAATTGCCGCGGGAATTTGCGAAGGCAATCCGATTATGGTAGGAACCGCTATCGTTGCAGCCATAATCGCAAGAACTTGTTGAAAAGCGAAAACGATAAGTTTGTTAAACTTAGGTTTGCTTTCAACGTCGTAAATCAAATTGTTGTTCATTTTGTTTCTCCTTTATTTATTTGTTTTGTCTTTGTTAAGTAATAGCACTATATCCGTCCCGTCGGTTTCTTCGAGAAAAACCTTTATTTCTTCGTTCCTCGAAGTCGGAATATTTTTCCCGACGTAATCGGCGCGTATGGGAAGTTCTCGATGTCCCCTGTCGATAAGGACGGCGAGTTGAATACTTTTCGGCCTGCCCGCTTTAATAACAGCCTCTATCCCTGCGCGGACCGTTCTTCCCGTAAATAAAACGTCGTCAACGAGAATAATATCTCTGCCGACGACGTCGAAATCAAATTTTTGTAAATCGTTTTTTTCAAATAAGGATAAGTCATCTCTGTATCCCGATATGTCAAGCGTTGCGGTTTCCACCGATGCGCTTTCGAAAGAATCGATAAGTTCTCTGATTCTGTTCGCAAGCGGAACACCCCTTGTTTTAATCCCTACAAGCGCAACTTTGGTTAAATCTTCGTTTTTTTCGACAATTTCGTGTGCAATACGAGCAAGAGTACGCCTTATAGCGTCCTTATCGAGCATCGTTCCTTTCACGCTTTCCATCGTAATCGCCATTTTGTCCCTTAAAAAAACCTGTTTGCACAGAGACAAACAGGTCGTAATAATCCATATCATTAGTGTATTATGCGTCAACTTGTCGGTATCTCTGTACCAAATTAAAGTTTTATCTTTGTTATATTAGCATATCGCATTACTCAATGCAAGTGTTTTCGTCATAAAAAAAATATTTTTCAAAACGTCATAAACGCACTACAACCGCACGGAAGCGTTATGCCGTCCTCGCCCACTATTCCTATCTCATCCGCGTCTGTGTCCTTGTGCGGAATGTCATTACATACTATTTCGAGTATATTTTTCATAACTCCGGGTTGCAACCCCGTTGTGTAGGAATTGATAAGGTAAAAACACGGTTTATCGCTAAGCAATTCTTTCGTAAGTTTTACAAGTGAAAAAATTCCGTCCTCGATTTTCCATGTTTCTCCTTTCGGCCCGCGCCCGTAACTAGGCGGATCCATAATTATCGCATCGTACTTTTTTCCTCGTCTTATTTCTTTTTCGACAAACTTTATGCAGTCGTCAACGATAAATCTTGCCTTGGTCAAATCGACGTTGCTTAACGAACAGTTTTCTTTTGCTGTATCGCACATCGCTTTCGCCGCGTCAACGTGACAAACTCTTGCTCCCGCTGCAAGACAAGCAACGGTCGCACCGCCCGTGTATCCGAAAAGGTTTAACACTCGCACCTCGTCGTCGCGTTTTTTAATGGTATCCGTCATTCTTGCCCAATTAACGGCTTGTTCGGGAAAAATACCGATATGCTTAAAATTCATAAGTTTAAGTTTGAACGTCAAATTCCGCCAATGTACGTAAAAATTATCGGGTATCTTCGTTCTTGCCGACCATGCGCCACCGCCCGTTTTACTCCGCTTGTATACGCCGTTTAGCCCTTTGTATTCGTCAAGTGAATACGGCGGTTCCCATATAACTTGCGGATCCGGTCTAAGGAGCGTAACGCCGTTATAACGTTCGATTTTTTCGCCGTTGCCCGTAGCGATAAGTTTGTAATCTTTCCATTCGGAATTAGTTTTCATATATTAAACAGCCTTCTTTCTATCTCTTGTGTAAATATCCCGTTCTCTGATTCGGGTTGTACCTTTTTTAACACGGCAAGGTATCTCTTCGCTTCAAGAAAATCTCCCGCGTCGCAAAGTTCTTTTATGAGTTTCATAAGCAAAAACGCAAATTCTTCTTTTCTCGCCTCTCTTCTTTCGTTGAAAAATTTAACTTTAATATCCGTAGCAAACCCTTCTCCGTAAAACGACGTAAGCCGAGCAACTTTCATCGCGCGTTTACGACAGTCCTTCTCTTCGGCGGCGATACGATATTCTTTAAGAAAACAATCGTAATCGGTTTCGCCGATGTCTATATGCAAAGAGTATTTCGAGTTCGAATATTCGAGTTTGAACGGCACGTTTTTCGCCGCCAGTGTATTCCTGATTATATTATTCGTTGTTTTAAGATTGTTTATGGCGGAAACGTAAACGTAATCTCCCCAAAACATTTCGATAATTTCGTTTCTGTCCACGCCTTGTTCGCCTTTAAGAACGTACAGTAAAAACAACTCTTTCGCTTTCTTTGTTTTCCATATAAGTTCTTCCCCTCCGACGCTGACGATAGTCGAACCCATAAGTTTGATTTTAACGTTCCCGACGTTGTTCTCGACTTCTTTGCGCCCTTTTGATTTTTCAAGTAATGCCGCAACGTACTCCGTTTCTATCCCGTTTTCTACGGCATATTCTATTAACGGGTCGAATAATTTCGGTATGGTCACCGTCAACATATCCATTCCGAAATTTTTACTTGCGTTAAAAAACTTCTCCACAAGTCCGCGACAAGCCTTATAATCGTCACCGTCGAACATATAATCGATGATTATCGCCGTAGAGGTAAACCAAAAAACCGAGCGCGCCGCCGAACCTATTATACATTTTCTCGCGTGAGCAATCGCCTCTTCTGTTTTTCTGATCGTCCAATAGCAAAACGCCGCCGCGCCGTGCATAAGCGGGGTGTACTTACTTCCCGTGATTTCGCATCGCTTAACGTACAATAACGCTAAATCTTTTGCATAATCCGCTTTCCCTGCCGCCGAATAAATCATTGCCCGCAACGCTATTGCGGTAATCATAGTATACTCGTCGTATGCTTGACTGTTGACCGCGTCGTCAACGCAACCGACCGCCTTATCCATTTCGTTGTAATAATAATGCACAAGTGCAAGCGTGAGATACGCATCAGTTACACTCTGTCCCAAAGTATCCCATTTGCTCTTCAAAATGATATCTTCGGCGTTCTTCGCCGCAAGCGTCATGTCCCCGGAAAAGAAGTACGCGGACACCATATTAGACGGAACGACGTAAAACGGTATTATTTGTTTTATTTTGTTTAGGTACTCAACCGCAAGTTTATAGTTACCTAATTCCAGATTACAACCTACAAACGTTTGCAACATATTGCAATACCAAAATTCGTTTTTGAACTCTTCTTTTGAGAGATATTTTTCGATAATACGATAGCGTTGCACTATTATCGCCATATTAAGCGATTGCAATCCGTCGGCAAGTTTGTCCACTTCCGCCGTTACGTAAGGAAGATATTCCTCGCCGTATTTTTCCAGCCTGTCGGCGATATATGCACGAGCGAATTCCGCCCCTTCGAGTTTTCTCCCCGCTAAATACTCCGCGCGGATAATGCAACTCGCAGCCTGCGAATTCAACGGGTGTTGCTCGGATAATTCTTCGTATAATTTTCTCGCTTTGGCAGCGCCCGAAGACGCTTTTTTCTCTCCGACGATTTCTTCTAAAAGCATAAAATACCTTGCGTAAACGTACTCTTGCGGTATTTCTCCCAAAGAAAACTCATCGGAATATTGTACGAATTCATACAGATGCGCCACTTCAATGCGATTTTTTATTATGATTTTGACTGCGTCGTCAACTAATTTGACGTCTTTTGCCTCGATTGCGATTTTTAACGCCTTAACGTAATTCCTTATTCCTCCGCTCAAATAATACGAATATAACGCCCTGTCAAACTCTTCGTCGTTACTTTCTTCCGTCGATACAAGACCTTTACGCTGTATCGATTCTCCGAGTTTAGGATTAACGTTAAACAACGTTTGCCCGGTTTGCATAACCGAAGTTCGATATTTGGTCGCTAAGGCGGTAAGTAACTCCGCTCCGCCGTCAACGTACTCGGAGGCAAATTGTTTTTCTATAAAACGCTTTTTCGACGCTTGATAAAGGAATCGCCATTGCTCGACAGTAAACGTTTCGTCCGTTATCGCCTCATCGAATTCCGATACGTCAAGTTGTTCCCTGCATATAAGTTTCGGCGGTCTTTCCGTAAAAACATTGTAATTCAAATCGATAAATTTATTCGAAATGAGGACTATTTTCAAGTTGGACGGACAGTTTTTTAACAATAATTCAATGGATTTATAATTATAATCGCGATAAACGGTATCTACGTTGTCGATAATCATTAGACAGTTATAGCCGAGTTCAGATATATAGTCGAGAACGGCGTTAATCACGATTAAATCTTTTGTAAAATCGAGTTTGCAATACAAAAACTGCGTCAGTTTGTTCATAAGAGAGGAGTCGCCCGGTATCACTCGATGCGCTATCGCAAACGGCAGCGAATAGTCTTTGTCGAACGAAGCGTTTATCCAAAACGTCGTACGATAATTGTTTGCCAAATCCGCAAGAAAACCTACGTGCTCTCCGTCCGATTCGGTAAGAATAATCGTCGAACTGTTTTGACTCGACATTATCTCGTTGATTACTATGTTCGTTGCTTTTCCTTTCATATTTTTACCTCATTATTTATTATGGTAAACTATTAGTAAAACTTTGTCAAACGTAACGAATGGTTTTCAAATTTTATGCATAAATACTTTTTAACTGTTTCAATTATTCATAAATGATTGTTTTTATATATAAATTTAATAATATTCGCTGTTTTTACCGTATATATTTGACTGTATCGACCTTTTTTGATATTATTAAAGTCAAATACAGAACATAAAAAGCGGCGTTGCCGCTCGGAGGCAAAAAGATGAAAGAATATAACGTAGCCGTTGTCGGCGCAACGGGAATGGTCGGAAATAAATTTTTGGAAGTTTTAACCGAAAGAAAACTTCCCGTTAAAAATTATTACCTTTACGCGTCCAAGAAAAGCGCGGGTAAAAAAATCGACTTTATGGGCAAAGAACATACGGTAATCGAACTTACCGAAGAAAATATTCTAGGAAAAGACCTTGATTATGCCCTTTTTAGCGCGGGCGGCGGCACAAGTAAAGAATTTGCACCCGTTTTCGCAAAACACGGCATCACTGTTATCGATAATTCGAGTCAATGGCGTATGGCGTCGAACGTACCGCTCGTCGTACCGGAAGTTAACCCCGAAGTCGCGCTCAAAAACGAACGAATTATCGCAAACCCTAACTGCTCCACAATACAGGCGGTCGTCGCGCTTAAACCTTTACACGACAAATACGGAATTAAACGTGTCGTCTACTCGACCTACCAAGCCGTAAGCGGCGCCGGAGTTGCAGGATATAACGATTTAGTAAACGAGGCAAAAGAAGGCGAAACCAAAAAATTCCCCTATCCTATTTTCGGCAACTGTATTCCGCAAATCGACGTTTTCCTTCCTAACGGTTATACCAAAGAAGAAGAGAAAATGATTAACGAAACCAAAAAAATCCTTGACGATTATTCAATGAAAATTACCGCTACCACGGTACGCGTACCCGTTCGCCACGGCCACAGCGAGTCCATCAACGTCGAATTTAACAAGCCTTGTACGCTTGAAGGTATTAAAGACGCTTTACGCAACCAAAAAGGTATCGTTGTCGTAGACGACGACGCAAATCTTAAATATCCGATGCCTATTTACGCCGAAGGTCACGACGAAGTTTACGTCGGACGTATCAGAATCGACGACACAGTGGAAAGCGGTTGCAATCTTTGGGTTGTTGCCGACAATATCCGTAAAGGCGCCGCAACCAACGCCGTCCAAATTCTCGAATACCTCATCGAACACGACAATAAATAATTATAGGAGAAAAAAATGAAAGTAATTTTTTACGGCATAGGCGGCGCGATGGGAAGAGTTTTCCAAGCCGCTGCAAAAGAAACCGATGACATCACTATCGTTTGCGGAATAGATAAAAATCCGGAAAAATGTTCCTTCGAATTTCCTGTATACTCTTCGTGCAAAGAAATAACAGAAAAAGCCGATTGTCTGATCGACTTCTCTTTTCACACCTGCGTACGCGACTATTTACCGTTTGCCGTAAAAAACAATATCCCTTGCGTGATTGCCTCAACGGGTTTTGACAAAGACGAACTCGCTCTTATAGACGATGCGGCAAAACTCATTCCCGTTCTTAAATCGGGCAATATGAGTTTAGGCATCAATCTCGTTTTGCAACTTGCTAAATTCTGCGCTAAAACTCTCGGTGATAAAGCCGACGTAGAAATCATCGAACAACACCATAACCGTAAAGCAGACGCTCCGAGCGGAACCGCTCTCCTTCTCGCCGACGGAATTAAAAGCGTTCTACCTTCATCCGAATACGTTTTCGGCAGACACGGAAACGCCAAACGTCAACCGGGCGAAATCGGTATCAATGCGGTTCGCGGCGGAACGATTGTCGGTAAACACGAAGTTATGTTTATCATGAACAACGAGATTATCACCATAAAACACGAAGCGGAAAGCCGTTCCGTCTTCGCTCTCGGTAGTATGAACGCCGCAAGATTTATCGTTAAACAACCCAACGGACTTTATTCTATGGAAGATATGTTTAACGCTTAGAAAAAACTTTTTTAACGTCAAAAACAAAAGGGCTGTCAAACGACAGCCCTTTTCGTAGCGTATGCTACCGATTATTATTTTTCTTTGTCAACTTTGCTCATATGAACGATAAGGTCAACTACTTTATTGCTATAACCCCATTCGTTGTCGTACCAACTTACGAGTTTCATAAAGTTACCGTTAAGAGCGATACCTGCGGATGCGTCGAAAATGCTCGTTCTGGGATCGGATACGAAATCGGTGCTAACGACAGCGTCTTCGGTGTAACCGAGGATACCTTTAAGATAGGTTTCGCTTGCTTCTTTCATAGCCGTTTTAACTTCGTCGTAGGTTGCTTCTTTAGCAAGTCTGACGGTAAGGTCAACTACGCTTACGTCGGGAGTCGGAACTCTGAACGACATACCGGTAAGTTTTCCGTTAAGTTCGGGAATAACTTTGCCGACAGCCTTTGCCGCACCGGTGGAAGAAGGAATGATGTTCGCGCCTGCGCCACGTCCGCCTCTCCAATCCTTTTTGCTCGGACCGTCAACAGTCTTTTGCGTAGCGGTGGTAGCGTGTACGGTGGTCATAAGTCCTTCGATAATACCGAATTTATCGTTAATAACTTTTGCCATAGGAGCCAAGCAGTTCGTCGTGCAGGAAGCGTTGCTTACTACTTTCATCTTCTTGTCGTATTTGTCGAGGTTTACGCCGCATACGAACATAGGAGCATCTTTGCTGGGAGCGGTAATAACGACTTTCTTCGCGCCGCCGTTCTTGATGTGAACTTTTGCCGCGTCTACGGTCGTGAAAACGCCGGTCGCTTCTGCGATATATTTAGCGCCGCAGGATTTCCAATTGATGTTTGCAGGGTCTTTTTCCGCAAAAATGGTAATCGCGTTGCCGTTTACGACGAGTTTGCCGTCAACAACTTGAATGTCACCGTTGAATTGACCGTGAACGCTGTCGTATTTAAGCATATAAGCCATATAGTTAACGTCGATGAAAGGGTCGTTGATACCGACTACCTTAACGTCGTTTCTTGCGCAGCAAGCACGGAAAACCAAACGGCCGATTCTTCCGAAACCATTGATACCGATTTTAACTTTTGCCATTATAAATATCCTCCTAATGGAATTTTTTTCGTTTATATTTTATCCTTTTTATTTACAAATTGCAACTGTTTTTTTACACATTTAAGCAAAAAATATGAAAAATATTTTTTATCTCGAATAAGTAAAAAAGTTAATTATTTTGCAACTATATTAAGTATTCTTCCTTTGACGTAAATCACCTTAATTATCGTCTTTCCTGACAAAATTTCCTCTCCGACCGCACTCATCGCTTCTTCTTGCGTAGCGTCGGTAGCAACGGTGATTTTTCCGCGAAGTTTACCGTTTATCTGAACGGGAATTTCCACTTCGTTTTCGATAAGTTCTTCTTCCCTATAAGTCGGCCACGATTGTTCGTTTATTTTTTCTCCGTCGTTCACGTTTTCGTACATTTCGCTCGTTATGTGAGGCGCAACGGGATAAAGCAGTTTCAAAAACGTGTTTAGTTCGTGTTTCGTTATCGAACCGCGCGCATAAAAAACGTTAATCGCGCCCATAAGTTGCGCTATTGCGGTATTGTATTTAGCCGATTCGTAATCGTCGGAAACCTTCTTGATTACCGCAGCGAGATTAATGTCGCCTTTGTGAGGCGTTTCTTTAATCATATCGGCAAGCCCCCATACCCTGTTAAGGAAACGGTAGCATCCCCTTGTCCCTTCCATAGACCACGGACTTGGTTTTTCATAATCGCCGATAAACAAAATAAACGTTCTCAGCGTGTCCGCGCCGAATTCTTTAATAATATCGTCGGGATTTATTACGTTGCCTCTGGACTTACTCATTTTTTCGCCGTCCGTCCCCAAAATCAAACCTTGTGCAGTTCTCTTTTTATAAGGTTCCTCATCCTTAACTACGCCGATGTCGTACAAAAACATATTCCAAAAACGGCTGTAAATAAGGTGTCGAGTAACGTGTTCCATTCCGCCGTTATACCAATCGACCTGCCGCCAATACTCGTCTGCTTCGGGCGAAACGGGCGCAGTGTCGCAATTCGGACTCATATAACGAAGGAAATACCAACTGCTTCCTGCCCATTGCGGCATCGTATCAGTTTCTCTTTTCGCGTCTTTCCCGCACTTAGGGCATTTTACGTTAACCCAATCGGTAAGTTTGCTAAGCGGACTCGTGGCATCGTCTGTAGGCTCGAAATCCGCTAAGTCCGGCAAAAGTAGCGGCAAATCCTTTTCGTCAAGCGCAACTTGTCCGCAACACGGACAGTTGATTATCGGAATAGGCTCACCCCAATATCTTTGACGGTTAAACGCCCAATCTTTCATTTTATAGTCGGTTTTCGGTTTTCCGATACCTTTTTCTTTCATGAAATCAATCATTGCGGGAATGGCTTGTTTTACGCTCATTCCGTTAAGAAAACCGCTGTTTATCATCTCTCCGCCGTCTTTTGCGATATACGGCTCGACGTTAATATCCACGTCGCCTTTAATGACTTCGATTATCGGCAACCCGAATTTTTTTGCAAACTCGTAATCGCGCGAATCGTGCGCAGGTACTGCCATAATTGCGCCCGTGCCGTAGTCCATCATAACGTAATCTGCGCAAAATACGGGAATTTTTGCACCCGTAATCGGGTTGGTCGCTTTAATTCCCTTTACCTCTATCCCCGTTTTTTCCTTATTCATCTGCACTCTTTCAAACTCTTTTTTCAAAAGAGCCTGTTTTTGATAAGCGGATATTTCGTCAAGATTTTCGATACTCGTCGCAAAACGGTCAAGCATCGGGTGCTCGGGGCTGACTACGAGAAACGTCGCGCCGAAGATGGTATCGGGACGCGTCGTATAAACGACGAGATTATAGTCGTCGTCAGCGGAATTAACCTTAAAAGTAACTTCTGCGCCGGTCGATTTACCTATCCAGTTAATTTGTTCGGTTTTAATTCTGTCGAGATAGTCGAGCGACGGCAAATTTTTAAGCAGTCTGTCGGCGTAGTTTCTTATTCTCAAAAACCATACGTCTTTTTCTTTCTGCACAACTTCGCTGCCGCAACGGTCGCAAACGCCGTTTTGACTTTCTTCGTTTGCAAGAACGACTTTGCATTTAGGGCAAAAATTAACCATTGTTTTCGACTTATATGCAAGTCCGCGCTTGAACATTTGAAGGAAAATCCACTGCGTCCAGTGATAATATTTCGGGTCGGTCGTATCTATCGTTCTGTCAAAATCAAAAGAAAACCCTACGCTCCGAAGTTGTTTATCGAAATTACGTATGTTTTCATCGGTTATTATTCTCGGATGCTTTTTCACTTTCATCGCGTAGTTTTCCGTCGGCAAACCAAATGCGTCGTAACCTATCGGAAACAATACGTTATATCCTTCCATTCTACGCTTGCGAGCAACGGTTTCGAGTCCTGCGTATGCGCGAATATGCCCTACGTGCATTCCTACGCCGCTCGGATACGGAAATTCGATAAGTCCATAGAATTTCTTTTTTGTTTTATCTTCTTCTACGTGAAAAACATTGTTTTTATACCAATAATCCTGCCATTTTTTTTCTATTTCTCTAAAATTATAAGTTTTTGACATAAAACCTCTTATTTCTTTTTCGTTTTCCGAATTATATTATCACAACAAATGCCGTTTGTCAATTTATACATAGTATAACGGAAAAATATCGAATAAAAAACAAAAAAAAATCCGCAATTTCGCTACGAAACTGCGGAAATCGATTTTGGTGACTCCTAGGAGATTCGAACTCCTGTAGCCGCCGTGAGAGGGCGGAGTCTTAACCGCTTGACCAAGGAGCCACGATGACGAACATCGTCGGTCGAAAACAAAAATCGTCTTGTTTCCGTTTAAGACGGTAAGAGTATAGCATAAAACGTCTGTCTATGCAAGCGTTTGTTCGACTTTTGTTGCCTTTTTTAGATTTTTTGCGCCGTACCGACTTCCTACAAAACAATACAATACGACGTAAACTGCCACGGTTATAGCGGCAATAACGAAGACTACCCACGGGAAAGTCGTTCCTATATATCTGTCTATGAGTTTTGCAAAAGACGGCATCAATACGTTAATGCAAGCGGCAAGTATACACCCGGAAACCGCTCCAGTACAACCGATTGTAAGACTTTCTCCTACCAGCAACTGCCCGAATTTGTCGTTACTCATACCCGCCGCACGATAAATATCATATTCTTTCTTACGAGAAATAGTCATTGCTATCGTCATATTGACGATGCCTGCAAACCCCACTAAACAAACCAGTATTTGCAAAACACGCAAAAGCGTGGCTATCCCGTCTATGCCGACGCTAGCGGCGTTTGCCCAATCGTCGAACCGCAGAACAAAACCGTCGTACGTTTCGATTTTGTTTTTAATGTAATTATAATAATCGTCTTTCGGTACGTTATTATTCACGTTGAAAAAAACGACGCTGTTTTTAAGCGGATAATCGAGTCCTTTTTTATTGACGAATATGACGCGGTCGTTCATGGTCTTTTTTCCGTCTTTGGCAACCGCGACAAACTCATATTTCTTTCCGTCAAGTTCAAGCGTGATTTTATCGCCGCATTTTTTGCCTAATCTCGACAAAAGATCGTAACTCACCACTGCCGCGCGCTCTTCGTTATCGAACGCTTCTCGTTCTTGTTTTGTAATCGACGTCATAAAATCCAACGCGTCGGACGAATTCACGGCATATACCGTCAAATCGGTTTTCCTTCCGCATAATTCATAGTCGAATTGCTCGTAATAAAATATCGCGCTGTCAACCGTTCCTGCATTTTCTTTCAATAATTTCTCCGCTTGCTCCGTTTTGTCGTTACCCGAAAGCGATTGAACGACGTATTCGGCGGCAAATCTCGAATAAGCGGGCTTTCCTGCGTCTATGATAATTCCTACAATGCTTACAGTAACGAACGTAAAAGCAAGCACTGCGGCAAGCATACCCGAAATCGACACCGCTTCCGAATTGCGTTTAATTCCCGAAGAGGAAAGTCTGCCCATCCCGCCGATTTTCGCACCTATACACGCAATCAATCGCATAATATAAGGTGAAACAAGCACAATTAACGCTATCACCGACGCAAGTAGCGTCACCGTGAAGGCAGTTGCGTATTTGCTTAGATACAAAACGCCTACAATACTTCCTATCAAAATCGCGGCAGGAATAACCCAAAAAACAGGTTTAACCGTTCTCGTCAGTTTTACACCTGTCGAACTTTGTTTTTTGACGGTTTGTTTTACAAGTTTAACAAAGGGTATAATCGCCCCTAACGCCGATATTAGGATACCCGAAACAATCGCTATGGCATAATTCCATATATGATACACGACGGCGTCGGCAAATGACGGAATAACGCTTTGAACAACGAGTTCCATACCGAATCTGCCTATTATCACACCGCTTATCCCTCCTATCAAACCGTACAGCAAAACTTCGCTCATAAGCAGAGCAAACATTTGCGAAGGGCTAGCCCCCGCCGCCTTAAATACGATAAGTTCTCCCGCTCTGTTTTTCGCTACCACGCTATACGCACCGAACAGAATGAATATCACGAGCGCTATTACGAAAAACAATGCTATTTTTAATAGATTTTCGTTATCCCCGACGACACGATTAATATAGTCGTAGTCTACGGCGTCGGCTATTTTCAAATCCGAGTTATCCATATAAGACGATAATTTTTGCTTGAAATCTTCCTTATCTGCGTCCGATTTTAGTTTATAATAAACGTCCGTGTATAAACCCTTATCTCCTACCGAAGATAAATCCGCAAGCACGTTATGTACGGTACTGTTTGCGAAAAAGCCTTTATTTTCAAAGACGTAAGTAACGGTGAAAGTCTGGTACCTACCGTAAAAACCGATGTAAATATCAATTTCGCTGCCGGGCTTGTATCCGTATTTGTCGGCAAGCGATTTGCTTATAAGCACAGGCGGATAAACGTAACGGTCTGTTTTGCTTATTCCGCTATGATAAGAAAGTTTATTTTTATATCGTGTCAAAAAAACATCTAGATTCGTCGATTCGATGACAACGGCTGTCGCGCCGGCTTTCTTTTCGTCGGAAATAATCCCTTCTAGCGTAAGATATTTATCGACGTATTCTATCGAATTTTCATTCTCGACTTCAAATTCTTTTAGTTTTTCCCCGGAAATTATCGTTCCTTTAACGGAAACGTCGGTTTGTCCGACTTTCCTTGTTAAGTTTGCAAGTTGAAAATTATAAAATAAATCGCCGAGAACAAGCGATGCGAAAAAAAGCATAGTAACAACGGTAACCGTAAACGCGATTACTATCGGTTGACCTATATGCGCCCTTATGCTCCTAAGCGTATGATTAATTATTATTTTCATTAGATTTTTCTTCTGCAAAAATTTCCGCTTGCTGTGTCGGAACGCTTTCTTTCCGCTCTTCGGCGAATCCGATTTCCGCATCGATTTCCGTTATTTCGTTTTGTGCGTTTTCCGCTTCGTCAAACAAGGATTCTTCCCTGTCAACAATACTTTCGGACGTTATTTGCCCGTCGGATAACCGAATTATTCTATTCCCGTAAAGCGCGTTGTTTTCACTGTGCGTTACTTGTATTATGGTGGTGCTTCTCTCTTGGTTTATTTGCCTTAACAGAGCCATAATCTCTTCGGAATTTTTGCTGTCGAGATTGCCCGTAGGCTCGTCGAGAAAGATAATTTTCGGATTATAAATCAGTCCGCGAGCAATAGCGACGCGCTGTTGTTCTCCTCCGGACAGTTGTCCGGGCATCTTACTCTTGTATTCGGATATTTTCAAGTATGACAACATCTCTTCGAGCGTTTTTTCATATTTTTTTATCGGTTTACCGTCCAAAAATATCGGCAAAAGCACGTTTTCTTCTACAGTTAGGTATGGCGCAAGGTTAAAAAATTGAAATACAAATCCGAGTTTAGTTCTTCTTAGCAAAGCGAGTTCTTTCTCTTTAAGCGTTCCTAAGTCTACGCCTTCGAATACGACCTGTCCTTTCGTCGCGACGTCCATTCCTCCGAGCAAGCCTAACAGCGTACTTTTACCGCTGCCCGATTCTCCGAGTATACTGACAAAATCGCGTTCGTAAACTTTAAGATTTACTCCGCGTAAAACATCGTTTTTTCCGTCAAACGATTTATATACGTCCTTACATTCAAGCAATAACTTCCCGCTCATTTAATCTCTTCTCCGATAAATGCATACGATAAATTTGCTATTTTAACCGATATGATATTCCCGAAAATAGAAACAATACCCTGCTCGATTTCAAAAAATTCGTCCGCTTTCGCTCTTAACGCTTTGTATTCTTCAGAATTACCGTCTATTTCTTTTAGTTCTTCCTCAGTTCCGACGAAATCCATCATAAACTTATATCCCGAAACAAAATTATCGAATCGTGCCGAATAATCTTCGGGCTTATCGTCTTCGGTCTTGTCTTTGTCATATTCCGCAAACACGGCAAACGCGAGTTCGCCTAAATTTTTAGAAACGTCGCTGTACGTTTGCGCTATAATCTCCACCGACCCGAACGAAGTCGCGCAACCTTTCTCGATAGACGGCAACGCTCTTTCCAAACTTTTTGCAAGTTTTGCCGCGGCAATGATTTTTTTGTCCGATTTATCCTTTTCGTCGGTAGCGGAAGCGTATTCCAAAACCGCCGCCACGTCTTGAACTTCCCATTCTCTCATAACATAACCGATAATAGCGAACAAATCGCCCACTTTTCCTTTACATGCGTCTGCGTATGCGTTAAGTTTGTCGCTGTTTTTATATTTTTCATCATACGTCCACGTCCAACCGAGTATTTTTTCCATTGTTTCGCCGCCGCCGGTCACCGTTTGCACACCTGTATAAACGCTCCCGAGTTGATAAAGTATCGTCCTTACCGTATTTGCCGTGACTTTGAGTTGATACTCGCTTGCGGAAACGTTTTTAAGAGTATTCAATGCGTAAATCGTATCCGATATAAACGAAACAAAAAAGTCTTTACCTACCAAATTTAAGTATGCAAGATATTTTTCGTCGCTGTTTTGTTTAAGATAAAAATAAATTATATCCGCAATTTCGTTTTCGGTAAGAGCAGTTTCGTTCATAAATCCGGAGATAATTCCCCCGACAAAACTCAAAAATGACATATTTTCTACTTTTGCCGCAATATTTTTTTCTAGTTCTTCCAAACTTTTAACCTTGGAAATCTCGGTTTTAATTCTATTAAAAATCGCCTCTACGGAATTGTTTTCTATTGCCTGCGAAATTTTATTGAGTTTTACGGACGATATACGCGCTTCGCCCATCGCATTGACGAGTTTATTTGAAAAAGTACTCATCGCATTTTCTATATATTTGTCAACACCCGTCATGGATGGTAAAAATCCTTTAAGAAGCGATGTAAAATAAGCCTCTATCGAGTGTCTGAAATTCTCCGCGTGTTGGAATTCGGTATCGTTCGGACTGTTGTCGTAATTCAGTTTTTCGTTCGACGAAATATACTCCCATCGATCATCGTTTTTTTTGCTTATAAGCGCGGTTGCGACTATCATTCCGATAAGAACGAGCACCAACGCAACCGACACGATAATTACTTGAATTTTTTTACTACGCATACGTATTTATTATACTTTATACGTTGTGTAATGTCAAGAATAGTGCCTTTTTCCTTTGCGGTTTAAGTTTAATTCAAAAAAATACGTTTTTACCGTTAACCGAACCCGAATAGAGTTGATTACGCTTGACTTTTTCTCGCTAAAAATTATAATTAATAGATATGAAACAAGAATTTACGGCAGATAATTTACAAGTAGTATACGAAGATAATCACGTGATCGTGGTGGTTAAACCGCAAAACGTCCCCTCTTGTCCCGACGAATCGGGCGACGCCGACGTCCTTACGGTCATTAAGGAATATCTCAAAAAGAAATACGACAAACCGGGCGACGCATACGTCGGACTCGTCCATAGATTAGACCGACCTACGGGCGGCGTTATGGTTTATGCCAAAACCTCGAAAGCCGCGGCAAGACTTTGCGAAAGTCTTAAAATAGGCGATTTTGAAAAAAGATATTTTGCCATAGTCGTTGGTTCGCCAAAAAATCAAAGTATGCTTAATCTTACTCATTATCTCGTTAAGGACTCTTCTAAAAATATGGTTTATGCGGTTCCTATGGCAACCGAAGGAGCAAAACCCGCAATACTCGACTATACCACCCTGGCTTCGGAAAACAATCTTTCCCTTGTAAGCGTAAAACTCCATACGGGACGCGCCCACCAAATTCGGGTACAGATGGCAACCGTCGGCAACCCCCTTTTCGGAGATCAACGGTACGGCGCGGGAAAATCTCCGGCAGGATACAACTTGGCGTTATGGGCGGTAGAACTCAAATTCACTCACCCGACCACAAAAGAACGTATGGTTTTTAGGGTTTATCCCCCGATAGACAACGTTCCGTGGAAATTCTTTGACGTTTCGAGATATCTGTCCGTTTCCATTAAAGACAATTACTGATTATTTGCCGAAAAAAAAGACGCTTGTGCGTCTTTTTTTTACTTAGCATCTCTTTTCACATAGATTCAATCATTATTTTATCGGCGACAAGCGCGATAAGTTCTCCGTTTGTCGGTTTCTCTCCCTTGTTATAAATCTTAATGCCGAATATAGCGTTTATATTTTCTATTTTGCCTCTGTTCCACGCCACTTCTATCGCGTGTCGTATCGCTCTTTCGACTTTGCTCGATGAAGTCATATATAACTGCGCAATCGTCGGATATAACTTTTTGGTTATCGAATTTATCATTTCGGGATACGCAACCGCCAGTTTGACCGCTTCTCTTAAAAACTGATACCCCTTGATGTGCGGCGGTATTCCCGCACGAATAAAAATTCCCGACAGCCTTTCGTCTATGTTTCTTATACCGGAATTTAGTTTAACGCTGACGGTTTGCTGTATCATAAACCGCATAAGGCTCGTGCGCATTTCCATAAAAGAATACGGCTTATAAAAACACGCGTCGTACGGCATCGACGACAACATCCCGTCTACGTCGTCTTCCATGTTTTTGCTGACTAAAATTATCGCGGCGTTTCTTTCTCTGTACGCTAACGCTATCTCCTTGCTATGCTCGAATTCGACGTCAAGTATCAAACCTTTCTGTTCGTCTACCCGTAAAGCCTCTTTCGCCTCCGAAAAAGACGCGCACACAACAAGATTTATATCGTTATCTTCGGCAAAAAACGCCGCGACATTAGCGGATAACGAGCCGTTAGTTTCACACAACACTACATTAAACTGTTTCATAAACCTCCTAAACATAAAATGCACTAAAAGTATTTTTTTGTTGTTTTGTGACACTATCATACCACATATCGCGAAGTTTGTAAATACCTTTTTTGAAATATATTGAACAAATTTATTATATTTGTACAACTGTGTCGAATTTGTGCATTTTTTGTCGAAATAGTTGATAAATCAGCCTATGCTAGACGGTTTGACGGTCATCAATCAAGTCGCAAAGTTTCCACTACCTCTTTTTTCGATGCCGCAAACGACGGAATGAGTCCGGATACGGCAGCCAAAACCGCGCTCAGGAAGAACAATCCGAGCGAGTGAAGCGGATTCGCTACGGCAAGATTAGGTATTCCGCAAAAAGCCTTCGCCACAAGAGAGAAAAGCGGAGCAAGCGCATAGGTAAGCACAACGCCGATTATTCCGCTTAAAATGCCTATAAGTACGGTTTCCGACAAGAATACCGTAAGAATATCTCGCTTTCTTGCTCCCATACTACGAAGAATACCTATTTCCCTCGTCCTTTCTATTACTGAATTACTCGTTATTATTCCTATCATTATCGAAGATACGACAAGAGATATAGACGCGACTATAAGTAATGCATATACGCTTATGTTTGTGATTGTTTCGACGTTATACATAAACATTTCCGTTACGTCAAAGTAACTAACCTGTCCTCCGTGTATCGAATTCCATTCGTCAACGTATTTTGTTATTTGATTTTTCCCTTTAAGATCCTTTGCGTATATGTTTATGTATACGGGCGCAGAATCTATCCCTATCGATTTCATAAACGCCGTTTTGCCTAGATGTGCAAACAATATCCCGATTATCGTTTTATCGATATACTTATCCCTAACTTCTTTCATTCCTTTGATTACGGTTTTTGCCGTTGCGTCGCTTGATTTGTAACCGCTTTCGACAAGCAATTCTTTCTGCGCTTTCGTTATCTCGCTGTTAATCGCCGTTTCGTATGCGTAATCGGATAATTCTTTCGTGTAACATAAATTTTCTCCTACCGCTTTAATCGGAGAGCCTTTCTTAACGCGCAAAACGCCCACGATTTTTAGTTCCACACTCCCGTCGGAAAGATACATCTCTTCGCCTGCGCTCTTTTTGTCAAATTCGTCAATCGTATAGCCCGATATTTTTTTTCCGGTTTTTTGATAATAAGCGTCATTTGTTACAAGTTTCATCGAAAAGCCCGAACTATCCGACAATATTTCTTTGAATGAAATCTTTCCGTCCCCGTTTTTATCCGCCGCGGCTATATCGAAACCGAAGTCTTCCAAAACGGGAATTTCGAGTTCGTTCCGTTCGTTTACGACCACTACTAAGTCGTTCTTTTTTTCGGGCCATTTCCCTTCGAGTAAATCGTAATATTTGCCCATAAACGCCGTATCGCCCGCAAGTTGGTTCCATCGCTTTTTTTCAAGCCCTTTCTCTCCCAGCACATTTACGGCGATGTTGACTACCGTTGTTTCCACCTCGGACGGAGAAACGTCTTTGTATCCGTCTGCGGTTTTTGATATTAAATTCATTTGAATCCCGTTGTATTTATGTAGCGAATCATACCATTCGGGATTCATTTTGTTTATATAATCGATAAATTCTTCGGTTATAAAATTTTCTTTCACCGAATCTACGACTTGTCCGACAAGATCCCCCATTACACCGCTCGACTGTGTTGCGGGAACAAAATTAACCGTATCGCCCGTAGCAAATTCGGGTTCGTTGTTACCTTTATCTCGAAAAGTCATAAGCATATCGAGCATAACGGAATAATCCATACTGTATTCGTATATTCCGACGGGTATGGACGCAAGCAAAGAATTTTGCAAGCGCTCTAGAAATAAGTTTATACCGTTTGAAAAAGCAAGCACGAGCCCTAGCCCGATAATTCCCGCGCTACCGGCAATAGACGTAAGCACTGTGCGACGCTTCTTAGAAAACATATTCTTAATGCTTAGTTTGAGCGCCGTACGCAGATTCATATACGAACTACCGAACTTTTTATTTTGGGCTTTTTTCTGCTTTTTTCGCCTATCGACAGACGCATTATCGGAACAAACGGTTTCGTCGTTCTCGTTAACGTCGGGATTATCGGGTAGTTCCTGCGGCATCGAATCGTTAACTATAGTACCGTCGCTCATCTCGATTATGCGCGTAGAATATTTTTCCGCAAGCAATTCGTTGTGGGTAACCATAACTACAAGCGTTTCTTCGGATACTTGTCTAAGAATAGACATTATCTGCTCGCTAAGTTCGGTATCCAACGCGCCGGTCGGCTCGTCCGCCAAAATTATTTTCGGGTTGTTCACGAGCGCGCGCGCTATCGCTACGCGTTGCATTTGTCCGCCCGACAGTTCGGACGGCTTTTTATTCGCCTGATCCCCCATTCCGACGCGCGATAAAGATTTTTCCACCCTCAACCGACATTCTTCCTTAGAGTAACCGCTAAGTTTAAGCGTCATTTCAACGTTTTCAAAAACGGAAAGATGTGATATTAAATTATAGTTTTGAAAAACAAACCCGACGGCAGCGTTCCTGTACGAATCCCAAGTTTCATCGTCGAATTCCTTAGTCGATACCCCGTTAACGATAAGATCGCCCGAAGTATATCTGTCAAGTCCGCCCAAAATATTCAGCAAAGTAGTTTTTCCGCAGCCGCTCGGACCGATTATCGAAACAAATTCTCTCTCCCGAAACGCAACGCTTATCCCTCGCAAAGCCCTGACTTCGCCCGCTCCGGACGGATAGTTTTTAGTTATGTCTTTTACGCAAAGCATATTGTACCCACTGCATTAAGTATTTGGGTAACATTATACACTATCTAACCTGATAAGAAAATAAAAAATAGATAAAAAATCAAAACAAGAACAAAAAGCACAAGATAAAGCAAAAAATTATTGACATAGTTAAAACAATATGGTAATATTTATAGGCAATAAAGTTCAGCGAGGAGAAATACCCAAGTGGCTGAAGGGGCTCCCCTGCTAAGGGAGTAGTACGGTGAAACGTAGCTCGGGTTCAAATCCCGATTTCTCCGCCATTAGTGAATAATACGAACCCTGACGATAAGTTAGAGTTCGTATTGTTCTTTTCTAACGAATATTTCGG